>JAWLES010000020.1:0-23144 GCA_041685935.1 Desulfobacteraceae bacterium
ATCAATCAGCTGATCATCAGGGAACGGGACCGGAGCACCCTTATCAGTGAAGCCTGCCGCCTGCTTGTGGCAAACCGCGGCTATCGGGCCGCCATGATCATACTTATCAACGAAGAGGGCGGGCCGGAATCCTGGGCCATGCAAGGAATCGCCTCCGATTCAAGCGAACTTGCAGAGATGCTGGAACAGGGAACTTTGCCTTCCTGCTGCGGACATGTTCCTGCTGAAGAGGGTGTGCTGCTGGTTGAAAACCGGAAAACCGTCTGCAAAAGCTGCCCGATTGCGGATATGTGTGCGGACAGCCAGTCCCTGTGTGCAGAACTCGCCCATGAAGGAAAGAGTTTCGGTTATCTTGCAGCAGCCGCAGAAAAACACCTGGATGTGGACAGCGATGAAAAAAACCTTTTCAGGGAAACGGCTGAAGATTTTGCATACGCCGTAAACGTCATGAATATAGAGAATGCCCGCAAAAAGTTTGAATCGGAACACGAAAAGCTTCAGTCACAACTTCTGCAGGCCCAGAAAATGGAGTCGGTGGGCCGCCTGGCAGGAGGTGTGGCACACGACTTCAACAATATGCTCAGCGTGATAACAGGTTATGCCGAACTTGCCGTGAACGAGATACCGCAGGAAAATCCCCTGCATTCAGACCTGCAGGAAATTCTTAACGCAGCCAGGCGTTCGGCAGATATAACACGGCAGCTTCTGGCATTTGCCCGTCAGCAGGCCATCAGCCCGGAAGTGCTTGATCTGAACGAAACCGTGGAGAACATGATGAAGATGCTCCGCAGGCTCATCGGTGAAGATATTGATCTTTCCTGGAACCCCTCCCCCGGGCTGTGGTGCGTCAGAATGGATCCTTCACAACTGGATCAGATCCTTGCCAACCTCTGTGTCAATGCACGGGATGCCATCAAAGATGTGGGCAGGATCACCATGGAAACTTCAAATATCACTTTTGACGAAGAATACTGCTCAGATCATCCCGGATTCAAGCCGGGTGAATATGTACTGCTTGCTGTAAGCGACAACGGACGGGGCATGGACAGGGAAACAAGTGACAAGATTTTCGAACCCTTTTTCACCACAAAAGAGGTGGGAAAAGGAACCGGGCTCGGCCTTGCAATGATCTACGGAATTGTTAAGCAAAACAACGGGTTCATCAATGTATACAGCGAAGTGGGCAGGGGCACGACCTTCCGTATTTACCTGCCGCGCCACGAAGGCGATTTACAGCATTCGAAGGTGCCTGCCGCAAAGGATGTCCCCCGGGCCGGGGGTGAAACCGTGCTGCTCGTGGAGGATGAACCAGCCATTTTAAAGCTGGCCGGAACCATTCTCAAACGGTTGGGATATAAGGTCCTTCAGACCTCCTCTCCAATTGAAGCAGTTTCCCTTGCCAAAGAACACACCGGTGAAATAGACCTTTTGATTACAGACGTGGTAATGCCGGACATGAACGGCCGTGATCTGGCGGAACGTCTGCTTACCGGTTACCCGGAAATGAAGATCCTTTACATGTCCGGATACACATCCAATGCGATCGCCCATCACGGTGTTCTGGATGAAGGGGTGAATTTTCTTCAAAAACCTTTTTCGAGCCGGGACCTGGGTATCCGGGTACGCAGGGCTCTTGACTCCTGACCCTGCCGCAGAACCCCGAAGCCGAAAGCGGAACGGCAAGGCTGAGGCAGCCTTAAACCATAAGGCTCCAGAGAACCCCTGCGGCGATGGCAGAGCCGATGACACCGGACACATTCGGGGCCATGGCGTGCATCAGAAGAAAATTGGTGGGGTCCTCCTCCTGGCCGACCATCTGGACCACACGGGCGGAGTCCGGAACAGCGGATACGCCTGCCGCACCCAGAAGGGGATTGATTTTGGTTTTCAGAAAAAGATTCATGATCTTGGCGAAAATAAGGCCGCAGGCCGTGGCTATGCAGAAGGAGAACGCCCCGAGCACGAAAATTCCCACGGACTGGCCCGTAAGGAATACATCGCCCTGGGTGCTCGCACCCACGGTCATGCCCAGAAGAATGGTGGCGGTATCAATGATTGCGTTACGGGCGGTATGGGCGAGCCGCTCGGTGACCACCGCCTCCTTGAGAAGGTTGCCGAAACACAGCATGCCGAGAAGCGGAAGCGCGGCAGGGGCCAGAAAACAGCAGAGCAGAAACGCGATAATGGGAAAAATCATCTTCTCTCTTTTGGATACTTCCCTTGGTTCTTCCATGCGGATGAGCCGCTCTTTTCTGGAGGTAAGAAGCTTCATGATGGGCGGCTGGATCACCGGGACAAGCGCCATGTAAGAGTATGCAGCCACTGCAATGGGCCCGATGAGCGCGGGCGCAAGCTTTGCAGTCAGAAAGATTGCCGTGGGTCCGTCAGCTCCGCCGATAATACCGATGGCGGATGCCTGGTTGGGCTCGAATCCCAGAGCCAGCGCCCCCAGGAACGTCAGAAAGATGCCGGTCTGTGCCGCTGCCCCAAGGATCATGAGCACCGGCCTTGCCAGAAGCGTTGAAAAATCCGTCATGGCACCGATCCCCAGGAAAACAAGCGGGGGGTAGATCCCGGAGGTAACCCCGAAGTAAAGGTAGTGAAGAACGCTGTTGTCTTCGTATATCCCGAGGCCCAGTCCGTGGAATATGGGGATGTTGCCGATGAGCATCCCAAATCCGATGGGTACGAGCAGCAGCGGCTCATAGTGCTTGGCAATGCCCAGATATATAAAGATGATCCCGATCAGGATCATCACAATATTCCGGTAGTCACACAGAAAAAAGCCGGTATTCTGAAAGAATTCAAAAAAAAGATTTTCCATTTATTTATCCTTGTCTGCCCTGTCCACAATTTTCCTGTAAAGGTCAAGATCCCATGTGTAGTAACCTTCTGTGTCCGGATTGATGATCCCGGCCTCGAGAAGCATGTTCAGCCTTGAATGCGGCTTGTCAAGACCGCTGATTTCAGCAAGGTGCAAAAGCCGCGGAAGCGAGAAATGATCAGCCATGGTTCTGGCCAAAAGGCGGTACTGTTTGGCGGATTCCTTTTCAGCGCCGGTGAAAGCCGGAACGCCGCCGTTTTTTTTCATTGCCTTATCCGCCTTTTTTTTTGCTGCTCTTTCCTTTCTATCCGGGAATTTTTCCAGAAAATCAATAACCCTGTGAAGCCGGGAAATACAAAAAGACAACATCACAAGGCCGGTGAAAACGATGGTGATGCCGACCACTGCGATGGACCAGCCGTTGTTTGCGGAAATTGCCTCAAGTCCGTACACGTTCAATCCTCCCTGTTAATAGGCATATTCAAAGCCTGTGACTGCATGGTCCTGTTTTTTCACAAAAGGTGCGGTATTTTCAAGAAAGGTTTTCCAGGCATGCATCACGGTTTCGGCATCCGCCGAATCCTCTCTTATCATTTCCAGAAAAGCGTCCCGCTCCAGTGCATAGACATGTCCGCCTGAAAGCACTGTTACCCTGGTTTTATACACGCCCTTAGAGGAGAGAAGCTCCATGGCGATAAAATCCCCGGGGGTGTTCAAAACAAGCGCCCTTTCCTCCTCCATTGAGAGCATGAGAGTGCCCGACCCCAGAAGGAAAAAGGAAGAAGCCTTCTGCCCGGGAGATGCAAGGGTTTCACCTTCCCTTACCGACCACTTTTGCGCAATAGAGGCAATCCTCTGTCTCCCCTCGGCCCCGGCCCGGCTAAAAACAACAGATCCGGCAAGTATATTTTCAATCCCGTTCATTATCAATCCCTCATCTTTCCCGTAAGCCGATTATTTAATCACAAAATTTGCGGCCTGTCGACAAAAAAATCATGACGGAATATCATTATTATTGACTATCCAGCGGCAAATTCGTATTATAATGGCTTTTTATCAAACCATAAAACAAGGAGAATACTATGGATCTTATGAAACGTCTGGCGCTGTTGTTGTTATGCATTGCCTTTCTTTCGGGGTCAGCAGCGTTTGCAGGGGAAAAGACTCTCAAAGCCGGTTTTATATACATCGGGCCGGTGGGGGACTACGGCTATTCCCACGGACACGACCAGGGCAGGAAGTATGCGGAAAAAGAACTTCCCTGGCTTGAAACCGTATTTGTGGAATCGGTTTCCGAAGCTGACTGTGCAAGAATCATAGACCGGATGGTCCGCCAGCAGAAGTGTGATGTGATCTTCACCAACTCCTTCGGGTACATGGACCCCACAGTGGCAGCGGGCAAAAAATACCCTGACACCCTCTTCATGCACTGTTCCGGATTTAAACGCTCGGAAAACGTGGGGACATATTTCGGGGACCTTTACCAGATGTACTACCTGAACGGCATCATGGCAGGCGCACTCACCGAGAGCGACAAGGCGGGATACGTGGCCGCCTTCCCGATCCCTGAACTGGTCCGGCACATTGATGCCTACGCCCTGGGGATCAAGGAGGTGAACCCGGATGCGAAAGTGCATGTCCGGTGGACCTATGCATGGTACGGCCCGGACAAGGCCAAAGAAGCTGCTGAATCACTGATCGCCGAAGGGTGTGACACACTCGCCTTTACCGAGGATACACCCGCAGTCATCGAAGTGGGCCAGCAGCACTGCGAAGACGGGGACCCCGTATACACGTTCAGCCATTACAGCCCCATGCAGGAGTACGGCAGGGACTCCGTGGTGTCTGGCCAGCTAATAAACTGGGGCGGCATGTATGTCCGGATTCTCAAGGATATAAGAAACGGCGAGTGGACCAACAAGGACTACTGGTGGCTTGCCAGGGAGGGCGCTGCCAAACTCGGGGGCAGCCATGACGACATTATCAACCCGAAATTCGTTGACGACCTGAAGCAGATTTCCGTGGACAGTGAGGAATTCGGTGAAATTTCCGCCTACGACCTTGTGCTGAAGCGTTATGCCCAGATGAAGAAAGGGGTGGATGTTTTTGACCCGTTTGAAGGCCCGGTTAAAGACAACAAGGGTGACATCCGCATTAAAAAGGGGGAAAGAGCATCCAAACAGGATCTGTTGAGCATTGACTATTACGTGGACAACGTGAAAGGCTCTATCCCGGAATAACCCGGCCATACCAAGGAAACAGCGGGCGTCCGTCTACACACCCAAAGGACGCCCGTACTTTTTCAGGAGCGGCATGAAACAGATTGAAACACTTGAAATGGTTGAAATCTCCAAATCATTTCAAGGGGTATATGCAAACAGGAACCTCAGCCTGAATGTCGGATCAGGAGAGATTCTGGGCCTTCTCGGTGAGAACGGGGCCGGAAAAACCACGCTGATGAATATTCTGTACGGCCTGTACCAGCCGGACTCCGGCAGCATTCTCATCAACGGGGAAAAAGCTGAAATCCAGTCCCCGATCGATTCAATCAGCAAGGGAATCGGCATGGTCCACCAGCACTTCATGCTGATCCAGAACCACTCGGTCATTGAAAACATCGCACTTGGGTACAAGGACACCCCGTTCTTCTTTCCCAAGCTCAGCATCCGGCAGAAGGTCAGGGAATTTGCTGAAAAATTCAGACTCGACATTGACCTGTCCAAGCGGGTATGGGAGCTTTCCGCAGGTGAACAGCAGCGTGTGGAAATCATAAATGCGCTGCTGAACGGTGCGGATGTTCTGATACTTGACGAACCCACCTCCGTGCTCACTCCCCAGGAAATCCGGGAACTTTTCATGATCCTCAACGATATGAAAAAGCATGGCCACATGATTATTTTCATATCCCACAAACTCGACGAGGTCATGGAAATCTGCGACAGGGTAACGGTTCTGCGCAAGGGGGAAATCATAGGCAGCGCAGATACCCGGAAAACCGATAAAAAGGCCCTGGCCCGCATGATGGTGGGCAAGGATGTGATCTTCAACATCAAAAAGGAAAAACTGAACAGGGGCAACCCGGTTTTAAACGTGGATCATATAAGGGTCCTGGACGACAAGGGCAAGGTTGCTGTCAAAGACATCTCCTTTGCAGTCCATGAATACGAAATTTTCGGCGTGGCAGGGGTGGCAGGCAACGGACAGCGCGAACTTGCAGAGGCGATCACCGGCATCAGGCAGGCGGCTTCCGGGAAAATCAGCATCAAGGGAGCCGACATCACCAATCTTTCTCCAAGAAAAATCTATGACAGCGGTGTGTCCCACATACCTGAAGAGCGGATCAAGTTCGGAATAGCACCGGGGCTCTTTCTCTATGACAACGCCATCCTCAAGCAGCACCACCTGAAAAAGTACTCGAGACGATCCTTTCTCCACTACAAGCGGATCAAGCAGCATTCCATGGAGCTGGTGGACAACTTCAATGTATTCACCTCTTCCATCAACACGGAAATACGCAACCTTTCAGGCGGCAACATCCAGAAACTGATCCTGGGCAGGGAAATCAGCGAAGATCCTCCCCTCCTGGTGGCGTCCCATCCCACCTACGGGCTTGACGTGGGAGCAACCCAGTACCTGAGGGAACGCCTCCTTGACAGGAGAAGACTCGGAGGCTCGGTTCTTCTGTTTTCAGAAGACCTGGACGAGATTTTCGAGGTCTGCGACCGGGTCGCGGTTATTTTTGAAGGTGAATTCACAGGCATCATCGAACCCGGGGATGAGCATACCGGAGACATCGGCATGATGATGGCGGGTTCACTGAGGATATGAAAAACAGGAACACACCATGTACAGAATAAAAACAACAGACAGGGCCGCCATAACCCGCACGCGGACACTGGTAACCAATCTTTTCACCCTTGCGGCAGGGATCGTGATGATTGGCATCATCCTAATGTTCTGCGGGGCAAACCCGTTTTATGCTATTTCGGAAATCTTCACCGGCTCTTTCGGCTCCATGTACGGCATCGGCGAAACCATTACCAAGGCTATCCCGCTGATCCTCATCGGAGCGGGACTCACGCTTGCATTCAGGGCCAAATTCTGGAATATAGGCGCAGAGGGCCAGCTTCTCATGGGAGCGGTGCTCGGGACCTGGGTGGGGCTGAACTTTGGAGACACCCTTCCGGGATATATTCTTGTGCCGCTTATGTTCGGCGCGGGCTTCGCCGGAGGTGCAATATGCGGTGTAATTCCCGCGATTCTGAAAATCAAGTACTCAATCAACGAAGTGATATCCACCCTGATGCTCAACTACATCTGCGCCGAATTCATCACCTTTCTTATCGTGGGTCCCTGGAAAGGCAGCTCCAGATTCGGCTTCCCCGGCACGGACAGTCTGCCGGAAGCTGCAGTACTGGGCGTTATTCCCGGAACGCGCATCCACTGGGCAACCCTTGTCTTTGCGGTTGTGTTTGCTGTTTTTCTCACTGTTGTAATCAGCAAAACCAGGTTCGGATACGAAGCGCGGGTCGTTGGAGAAAACCCGGATGCCGGGAAATACGCAGGGATCAATTTCACCGGAACCATGATCTCCATCATGATTATAAGCGGCGGCGCTGCAGGGCTTGCAGGAGTCGGAGAAGTCGCAGGCATCCATCACCACCTGGGACACCCGGGAGCCGTTTCATCCGGATACGGCTTCACCGCCATCATCGTTGCCTGGCTTGCCAAGCTCAACCCCGTTCTCACAATCGTCTCAGGAATATTTCTCGCCGGAATCCTTGTGGGCAGCGACGCCATACAGATATCCCTCGGCCTGCCCGCCGCAACCGTCCAGGTCGTCAACGGAACTCTGCTGATTTTTCTGATCATGGGAGATTTCTTTTTAAAACACAAGATAAGGATTACCAAATGGAAGACATCATAGCATCGGTTCTCCAGCGTACAATGATCGCAGGGACTCCGCTGCTTCTTGCCACGGTTGGAGAAGTAATCTGCGAACGCTCCGGAATTCTCAACCTGGGAATCGAGGGAGTTATGTCGGTGGGTGCCGTGGTCGCCTTCATTGTAACCATTGTAACCGGCCAGCCGTGGCTCGGGGTGGCAGCGGCCCTGTGCGCAGGCATGCTTATCTCCGTAATCCATGCATTCGCCTCTGTCACCCTCCAGGCCAATCAGGTGGTTTCCGGGCTTGCGCTGACCATGCTTGGTCTCGGTCTTTCAGGGATGCTCGGCAAGCCGTACATCGGCAAACCCCTTGACATCAAAATGGAAGCCCTTTCAATTCCCTTTCTGTCGGACATTCCCTTTGCCGGACAGATCCTTTTCAGGCAGAGCCCGTTTTTCTACCTGGCGATTTTCCTGGCCCTTGCAGCATGGTTTCTCCTCGAAAGAACGCTGCTCGGGATCAAAATCAAATCCACCGGAGAAAATCCGAGCGCAACAGAAACCCACGGAGTCAATGTATATGCAATCCGGTACATGAGCGTCATCATCGGAGGAGGTTTTTCCGCACTTGCAGGCGCCCATCTGTCGATTTCCTACAGCAGGTCATGGATTGAAGGCATGACCGCCGGAAGGGGGTGGATAGCAATCGCACTTACCATATTCGCCCTATGGAATCCGGGAAGGGCCATATGGGCCTCTTTTCTCTTCGGCGGAATATTTGTACTCCAGTATCTTCTGCAGCCCCTGGGCATCTCACCGAATCTTCTTTCCATGTTTCCTTATGCAGCCACACTTGTTATACTGGTTCTGATAAGCCTTAAGGATCCGAGAAAACTTAACGCCCCTGCCAAACTCGCAGAGCCTTACAAAAGGGGGGAAAGGTGATACACTGAAGATGAGTGCGAAAACAAGAAATTCAAGGATCTGCATCTTTTTGCTCCTCCTGGCCTCCATGTTGTCTGCAGGCCCTGATACCGCCCGTGCCATATCCATCAAAGAGGAAAAAGAGCTTTCCGAAAAATACATGGAGATGATCCGGAAAAACCAGACCCTTATCAAGGACCCCATTGTCTGCAACCTGGTGGAATCCGTGGGAAGGGAAATCCTGGCCGAGGTACCGCCCTCCCCGTTCAATTTTTCATTCTACGCTGTGGACAATGACAGTTTCAACGCCTTTGCCGCACCCGGAGCCAACATATTCCTGAACCGGGAACTTATCGTCAGCCTGGACACGGTTGACGAACTTGCCGGGATCATCGGCCATGAAATAGCACATGCCTCACTGAGGCACATCTCACAGATAATTGACAAAAGCAAAATCGTCAACCTCGGCTCCCTTGCCGGAATCATTGCTGGCGCCCTCATCGGAGGGGCCGGCGGAGAGGCTGACATCGGCCAGGCAGTAATAGCAGGCTCCATGGCAGCCGGACAGACCGCGATTCTCTCCTATTCCAGAGAGCATGAAAAAGAGGCGGACCAGCTCGGGTTCAACTACCTGTCCCATACCGGATTCTCCCCGGAAGGCCTTCTCACCGGCCTTGAAAAAATACGGGCAAGGGATTACTACGGCACCGAAGACATACCGGACTACTTCAAAACCCACCCTGGTGTTCGAAAAAGGATTTCGTTTCTCGAGTCTCTTTTGAAATCAAGGCCTGCCGGCTCCGGTCTTCCGGAAAAGGATTCATACCGGTTCGACATGGTAAAGGCGCGCCTCACGGGTCTGTACGACAAACCAGACCAGGCAGTGGAACAGTTCACCAACCTTCTGAACACCCACCCTGACACCGTTGCCTTTCATTACGGCCTGGCACTTGCACTTGCAAGGCAGAGCAGGATTGAAAAGGCCCTTGAAAGTCTCCGCAGCGCACTTGAAATAAATGCCTTCGATCCAATGCTGCTCCTGGAAAGCGGACGGCTTACCCTGCTCAACTCGGATGCACAGAACGCTGCTGATATCCTTGAAGGGATAAAAGATGACCCCATGGTCGGGCTTATGGCCACCTACCATCTGGGCAGGGCCGAAATCGAGCTCGGAAGGCTTACCAGGGCGGAACAGCACCTTGACAGGGTGATACGAAAGCTGCCTGACTTCTACCCCAAAGCCCATTACCACCGGGCGCGTATCCATTCGGAAAAAGGGGAGAACACCCTTTCCCACTATCACCTGGGTGTCTATTACACAAAAATCGATAACATGGAAAACGCACGGTTCCATCTGAAAAAGGCGCTTTCCGGCCGGCTGGATGGAAATTTCAAAAAAAAGGCAAAAGAGCTTTTACAAGAGGCGGAAGAGACAGAAGAGACAAAAGCCCGTTCCGGGAAAAGGGGGCCGGGAAAAAAGTTTTCAGGAAAGAGAGAGAATTCTTTTCACGGGCCTGCAGGTTTTTTCAGTAAATACCCAGATCACAGCCTGCAGCAAGAGTCTGGCCCATTTCAAAACACCGGTCAAGGATATCATCCCTGATCGGCCCCCTGCAGATAACTGTTTCGTAGACTTTTTTAAAGGGAAATCCCTTCAGAATGCGTTCCATCTGGACTTCGGTGTTTCTTCCGTCGTTTCCCGCACTGATGAACAGGGCATATGGTTTTCTGAACTCGTTGACATTCGCGGCTGCAACTTCATAAGTCCGGTCGAAAAAATCCTTGATCATTCCGGCCATATACCCGAAATATTCAGGCGAACCCAAAATAATGCCGTCGCATAGCCTGAGGTCTTCGAGTGTGGTTTCTCCGGCGGCTTTCAGGACCGCGCTTCCGGTGTCTGTGTCCCCTGCCCCGGCAGCAGCGGATTCAGCCATCCTTCTGGTATTACCGCCCTGGGAGTGATAAGTTACCAGGATTACAGCCATATCTTCTCCCTATTGTACCTTGTCAAAGTGGGAGAACTGCATGGTGAAGGTACCTCTTCCCTGGGTGGCGGATCTCAGGACGGTTGAATATCCGAACATGTTGGAGAGCGGGGCTGTCGCCTTTATGATCTGGGTGTCCCCCCTGGCGTCCACGGATTCCACCTGGCCGCCCCTGGCGTTAAGATCGCCTATGGCATCGCCCATGAACGCTTCAGGCACAAAAAGCTCAACCGTCATCACAGGCTCGAGCAGGTAAACCGACGCCTTCTCGAGAGCATTCCGGCAGGCAATGGAGGCGCATACCGTACAGGCAAGCTCGGAAGTTTTGTTTTCATCCAGTGTGATTCCTTCAAAAACGACTTCCGTATCCACAATGGGATATCCTCTGTAATATCCGCTTTCAAGGGTATCCCTCGCCCCCTTTTCCACCGCCTGCACAAAATGATCAGGCACGCTGCCCGGATCGACCCTGGATCTGAATCTGACGCCTTCTCCCCTTTCCAGCGGAGAAAGGCTCATGCGGATATCCGCATAATGCTCTTTGCCGGAAATCTCTTTTTCAAAAACAGCCTGCCCCCTTGCAGCAGAGCCGATGGCCTCTCTGTACACAACCTGCGGGTTGCCCACATTTACGTTGGTCTTGAACTCCTTGAGCATCCTGCTGACGATGATTTCCAGATGCAGTTCCCCCATTCCGGAAAGAAGTGTCTGACCGGTTTCTTCATCCTTGTTTACCTTTAGGGTCGGGTCCTCCACCAGGAATTTTTCCAGCACCTCATCCAGCTTTTCCTGATCATCATGGGTCTTGGGCTCCACAGCTATGGAGATCACAGGGTCCTCGTATTCCATCCGGTCCAGCAGCACCGGATGATCTTTGGCGCACAGGGTTTCGCCCGTGGAAGACTGTTTCAGACCCACTATCCCGACTATATCTCCGGCATATGCTGAATCAAGCCTCTCCCTCTTTTTAGCGTGCATTCGGAGAATACGTGAGAGTTTTTCGTTCTTTCCAAGAAAGGAATTGTAAACGTCACTTCCCGCATCAATGCGGCCGCTGTAGAGCCTGGCGAACGAGAGTTTCCTGCCCTCTATCATGGAAACCTTGAAAATAAGGGCGGAAAGCGGTCCCTTTCGGTCTGCGGGGCATTCGATGGTTTCACCGGTCTCCGGATGTACCCCCTGGACCGGTTTTACCTCCACCGGACTGGGAAGATAAAGATTAATTGCGTCAAGAAGGGGCTGGATACCCTTGTTTTTCAATGCACTCCCGCACAGTACCGGCACATATTTTTCCGAAACCGTCACCCGCCTGATGGCGGCCTTGAGATCGTCCACTGAAATGACATCCTCGGACAGATACTTTTCCATTATGTCGTCATCCGCCTCAGCCACCGCCTCAATGAGGTTTTCCCTGTACATATCCGCTTCCTCGGAAAGAGCTGGGTCGATCTCGACTTCCTCGTATGTCGCCCCTAGGCTTTCATCGTTCCACCGGATCTGTTTTCTTTCAATAAGGTCAATCACGCCTGAGAAGGTGTCCTCCTTGCCCACGGGGAGCTGAAGCACGAGGGGCCTGGCCTTGAGCCGTGTTTTCATCATCTCGATGGTGTTGAAAAAATCCGCTCCGGTCCTGTCCATCTTGTTGACGAACGCTATCCTCGGCACTGTGTAACGGTCCGCCTGGCGCCAGACCGTTTCGGACTGGGGCTCGACTCCGCCCACGGCGCAGAACACGCCCACAGCCCCGTCCAGCACCCTGAGCGCACGCTCGACTTCAACCGTGAAATCAACATGACCGGGCGTATCAATGATCTGTACGGTTTTTCCCTTCCACTCGCAGTAGGTAACCGCGGAGGTGATGGTAATTCCCCGGTCCTGTTCATCCTCCATCCAGTCCATGACCGCCTCTCCGTCATGAACTTCTCCGATTTTATGGGATCTTCCTGTATAATAGAGGATACGCTCAGTTACCGTGGTTTTTCCGGCATCAATATGGGCCATGATGCCGATATTTCTTATATTTTCTATCTTTGTCTGTTTCGCCATTTTTCTATGTTCAATCCAATGGTTTATATTCTGATTGGTTATTTCAAACCGGGGCCGAAAAAACATTGATACAGCATAGCTTTAAAAGTGTCAAGGTCATTGTCCGCGTTTCAGACCTGTTCCGGAATTGATTTTTGCTTGCCAAACCGGTGAATATCGGATAAAATTCCACTAATTCTATTTATTGACGTTTTGAGGATGTTACACTGAAAATGATCCCCGGATTTGAGGCCATTGTAGAGGAAAGAATCAAAAAAGCCCAGAAAAAGGGAGAATTCGACAAACTCGAGGGGCTGCACAAACCCCTTAAGTTTGACGACGCCAAAGTTCCCGAAGAGCTGAGGCTTGTCCATAAAATTTTAAAAAATGCAGGTTTTCTACCGGCACAAGTGGATCTTCAAAACAGGATTTCACGCACGGAAAGCCTTCTTGAAACAGTTGATTACGGAGACCCTGAACACACAAGACTTCAGAAAAAACTCAACTATTACCTTAGCAAACTGGACACCATGAGAGGGACGGGCGGTGAAAAATCCATGCTCCCCCATCTTTACAGGGAAAAACTTTTAAACAAACTGTCATGAAATTCAGAAAAAAAGACAAAGAAGGCTTATTCAAAGGAATTTTTGCAGGGTACCTCATTCTGATCCTGCACGTGTTCCTGCTTGCCGGGATCGGATTAACCGTGGTGCTGCTCAAAGGAATGTACGACTACCTGCCGTGGATTCTCGGCACTGCCGCGGTTCTGGTGGTCATCTTCGCATTTGTATTATACAGGAGAATACGGGCGGGCGCTAGGGATATGAAAAGCGTTCTGGCATCTGAAGAATTTGCAGACCGGGATATTGAAGTCAATCTGCTTGGCGGGCTTGCCCGTTTCAACATCAGCGGCGGAAGAGATGATCCCTCCCGGCTTCTCGATTCCGGCTCAGACAGGGTCAGCCGGGCCGGAAACTCCCTTGAATCCTCCGAGACCAGGGCGGAAAGGAAGATTATAGAGCTTGCCACCCTTTATGAAAAAAACCTGATAACCCGGGAAGAATTTGATGAAGCCAGACTAAAGGTTCTTCACGGCTGACAAAAGGATACTTCCATGGCGAAAACAAAACTTGCCCTTCTGTCGGGCGGCGTATCTTCGGAGCGCGAGGTGTCTCTGAACAGCGGCAACCAGGTATTTGAGGCACTGAACAAAGACCGGTACGACATCACCCGGTATGACCCCGCAACCGATATCAAGCAGCTTGTAAAAGACGCAAAGGATATCGATGTGGCACTTGTTCTGCTGCATGGACCCTATGGAGAAGACGGAACCGTACAGGGGCTCCTGGATCTTCTGGGCATCCCCTACCAGGGTGCGGGGGTTTTGGGCAGCGCCGCCGCCATGAACAAGGTCGCATCAAAACGGCTCTACAGGCATGCAGGTATTCCGGTGCCGGAATATATCGTACTGAATGCCGGGGACCGGGTGGACACTTATGCCTTAACCGAACAGATCGACCTGCCTGTGGTTGTGAAACCGGCCTGCGCCGGGTCGAGTGTCGGCATGACGATTGTGAAACGCGAATCCGAACTTAAAAAAGCAGTGCACAAGGCTTTCGAGCATGACGACTGTATACTGGTGGAGGCGTATATCAAGGGTATGGAGCTGACCTGCGGTGTCATCGGAAACAAAGACGCCAAGGCGCTGCCGGTAATCGAAATCGTTCCCGGGAAGGACCACGAATTCTTTGACTATGATGCCAAATATCTTCCCGGTGCAACCGAAGAGATCTGCCCGGCCAGAATCGACCGGCACCTCACCGCGCAGGTGCAGGAGATTGCCGTAAAATCGCATCACGCCCTTTTCCTTAAAGGTTACAGCCGGACTGACATGCTCCTTTCCAAGGGGAGCCTTTATGTGCTGGAAACCAACACGATTCCCGGAATGACCGCCACAAGCCTCTATCCGCAGGCTGCAGGAGTGGCGGGATACTCATTTACCACTCTTCTGGACGAACTTATCGATCTTGCAATGGAAAAAACGAAAGGATAGAGCATGAGAATACTTGTAGTGGGAGGCGGCGGCAGAGAACACGCCCTGGTATGGAAAATATCCCAGAGCCCTGTTGTGGAAAAAATATATTGTGCACCCGGCAACGCAGGGACCCGTGACTATGCCGAATCGGTTCCCATCGGTGCGGAAGATGTGAACGCCCTTGCCGGGTTCGCGGAAAAAGAAAAAATCGACCTCACCGTAGTGGGCCCGGAAGCACCGCTTGTGAACGGTATCAGCGACACATTCACAGCCAGGGGCCTCAAGGTTTTCGGACCAGATAAAAAAGGGGCCATGCTGGAAGGCAGCAAACGTTTTGCCAAGGAGCACATGAACCGGTACGGTATTCCCACTGCCAGAGGTGAAGCATTCACTGACCTTAAAGCGGCCGAAGAATACATCAACACACTGGAGGCCCCGGTAGTGGTCAAGGCAGACGGCCTGGCCGCAGGCAAGGGTGTGATCCTATGTGACACCCTGGAAGAGGCCCGCAGGGCTGTGGATGAAATGATCCGCCTGAAAAGTTTCGGGAAGGCAGGGGAAACCGTTGTGATAGAGGAAACCCTCAAAGGAGAGGAGGCCTCGTTCATCGTTTTCACCGACGGGAAAACCGTTTTGCCGCTTCCCGAATCCCAGGACCACAAACGGATTTTCGACAATGACCAGGGACCGAATACCGGGGGCATGGGAGCGTATTCCCCCGCCCCGGTACTGAGCGAAGCCCTGAGAAAAAAAGCGATGGATGAAGTCATGATCCCTGCGGTCAAAGGTATGGAAAGGGAAGGGTCTCCTTTCAGTGGAGTTCTATACGCAGGCCTGATGATCCGCAATGACGAAATCAAGGTCCTTGAGTTCAATGTCCGGATGGGCGATCCTGAAACCCAGCCTGTGCTCATGCGGATCAAAAACGATATCGTGCCCCTGATGACGGCCTGTGCCGACGGAACCCTGGATGCCCATGATATCGAGATCGATCACAGAGCAGCCATGTGCGTGGTGATTTCAGCCGGAGGATATCCAGGGAATTATGAAAAAGGCCTGCCGATCTACGGGCTTGACCGGGCTGCCGCAATTGAAGACACTGTAGTTTTTCATGCCGGGACAGCCCTTCAGGACGGCAGGGTGGTCACCAACGGAGGCAGGGTGCTTGGAGTGACAAGCCTCGGGGAAACCATTGCAGATGCACAAAAAAAGGCGTACCTTGCATGCTCGAAAATTGAATTTAAGGACCATTTCTACAGAAAAGACATCGGAGCCAAAGCAATGAAAAAAGATACAACCGCACCTGAAGTCGGTGTTGTCATGGGCAGTGATTCAGACATGCCGGTGATGGAAGAGACATTGAAAATGCTGAAAAAATTCGATATCCCCTACGAAGTCACTGTGGCATCAGCCCACCGGACACCGGAAAAGGCCGGAAGGTTTGCATCTTCGGCAAGGGACAGGGGGGTTAAAGTCATAATCGCCGGTGCGGGCCATGCAGCCCACCTTGCAGGTGTAATCGCGGCCCACACCACCCTGCCCGTACTCGGGGTTCCCATAGACTCATCAGCACTGTCAGGCATGGACTCACTTCTGTCCACAGTACAGATGCCGCCCGGGGTTCCGGTGGCCACAATGGCCGTGGGAAAACCCGGTGCCGTAAATGCCGGCATTTTCGCAGCCCAGATCATAGGGGTCTGTGATATGGAAACCGCGGAGAAACTTGCGGGATATAAAGCCGAAATGGCGGAAAAGGTGGAAAAGAAGGCTGCAGCACTTGGCTGACAAGTCACACGTTCTCAGGGTTCATCCGGAGAACCCTGAGAAAAAAATTATCAACAGGGCGGCAGAGAGCATAGAAAAGGGCGGAACCGTGATATTCCCCGCCCAGTACCTTTACGGCATGGCAGCGGATGCATTCAGTGAAGAGTCTGTAAGGCGGATATTCGCAATCAAGAAGCGGCCCCTTCAAAAGCCGCTTTTGGTGCTGATTAAAAATTTTAAACAGCTGGAAACCCTTACAGCCGGTATCCCGGAGGCCGGGGGAAAACTCATGCAGGCTTTCTGGCCCGGCAATGTTACAATCATCTTCACAGCCTCTGACCTTGTGCCCGGACTGGTTACCGCAGGCAGCGGCAGAATCGGCATCCGAATGCCTCTGCACCCGGTGGCCCGGGCGCTTGTGGAACGGCTGGACTCCCCTGTCACAGGGACCAGCGCCAATGTATCAGAAAAACCGGGGTGTGACAGTGTGGAAAATCTGGACCCGGCTGTCCTTGAAAACACTGACCTTGTACTTGATGCGGGCCGATTGAAATCCGGCATAGGCTCCACTCTTGTGGATGTAACCTCCGAGCCCGCCCGGATCGTGCGGCAGGGGGAGATACCTGCCGAAGATATCTTCAGTATTATTGCACAAGGGTATTGACAACAGCACATTTTTGCCCTAAAAGTGTGATAATTTTCAAGCCGGAGTGGCGGAAACGGTAGACGCAGAGGACTCAAAATCCTCCGGGCCCTGTGCCCTTGTCGGTTCAAGTCCGACCTCCGGTACCAGTAAAATAAGAAGGCTTCAGCGCTTTTACCCGAAACCCCTTCCTTACCCGGAACCTTATCAAGATAGCATCCGGTTTCGATACGAATGCCCCTGATATGAATATATCCGAATATAATTTTTTTCTGTTGCGTCATGATTAAAAACATGTAAATATCTGGTGGTCGCCGGGACAAAGACAAAGCCCCGAGTGACCACTAATGAATATGACCAAAAGAATGAGGACGTATGGATACTCAACAGAACGGTTACGCGCTGGTTTCAAAAGGTTCGGATATCATCGGAAAAGCTGAGAGTGTTGAACTCGATCCCAGGGTCCTTTACGAAGTTGTGATAGACATCGCTTCTGAAGGCCTTATTACTGCAAACTGCATCAACATGGCAGCAGGAATCCTTCTTCATGATCTCGGACTGCCCAATTACTTTTTCAAAAACATCAGCCAGGGATCACTGAAACACATCCTGGAATCCATTGCCACAAGCATCAAACTGCAGGACGGAAAAGTTATCCTATACGGCCGCGTGGCCCACGTGGATTTCGACCTGTCCGACGGAAGCGACGTGCAGCAGCGGGTGCGGATCGCCACCGCAGAAACCAGGGACAGCATGGAAAAGATCCTGGAGGCGCTGATAGCAGGGCACCGGCGCGAGTATTACTACAGCCCGGAAAACAGGTACTACACATACATCATACGTCCCGAAACCGTAAACGACTACCCGAAAGAGGATTTCGCCGACTCCAGGTTCCTGTTCAACCTGGCCGGGGACTTCACCACCACTCCGGAACCTACACGGCAGCGGTATGAAAGGTTTCTGCTGGATTCGGAGAAATCAGTTTATCCTCTCATCGAAGTATTCAACCTCCCTGAAACCGGCGAGACCCGGCTTATGTTCAACAGCGATTTCGCATCTCCGCAGCTTCCAATTCTGCGAAAACTCATGGAGGATCACGGGCTCACGCTGATACGGGCATACTGGGAACCTTACCTGAAATCCACCTCAAATGTTCCCTCGTCCATCTGTTCTTTGTACGTAAAGGGCGAGCTCACCAGGAACAGGGAGCTTAACCTGACCCGTGATCTTTGCAATTTTCTTTCCTGGGGCGTGAACAGCATTAAGAACCTTTATACAGAAGGTAAACTCTCTTTCAACCAGATGCTGTTTGCAGGCAATGCAGTGGATTTCACAAACATGTTCATTTTCAAGGAGAGTGAAAACATAACCGACAGGGAAATCATGGAGAGCCTTTCCAGCCGTGACCACAAAGAGGCATTCGCCAACCGGCTGCATGATTCCAACAAATCCACGTATCTTTACAAAACCATACTTGAGACGGTTGAAAATCACCCCGATCTCATTGAATTTCTGTACAGCCTGTTTGAAAAAAAATTCGACCCGGCGGCAACCGTGAGGCTGGACAAAGAGATGCTTGATAAAAAGCGCGAGGAATTCAACAAAATCATATCAGCCCGGTTCATTGATTTCAAAATCGGATACGACATTTTCAACTTTATGTTCAAAATTGTCTCCTGCACCCTGAAAACCAATTTTTACAAGGATCAGAAGCGATCATTCGCATTCCGGTTCGACGACAGAATTCTTGACCCTCTGGTGTACAGCGGCCACGTTTACGGACTCTTTTTCATCAACGGCCATTATGCCTGCGGCACGCACCTGAGAGCCGACGACATCGCAAGGGGCGGCCTGCGCATGATCCGGGTTTCCGAGACCAACCACATGGCTGAACTGGAAAACGCCGTCCTTCTAAACTACGCACTCGGGCCGCGCGCCCAGCGTCTCAAACACAAAGACATATGCGAGAGCGGATCAAAAGGGGTGGTGGTTCCGCACTCCATTTACGCAGGCTACACCAGCCAGGCACTGTTTGACTATACCGAAGGGATCATGGATCTCATGATGCCGGATGATACCATTCTCGACTACTACGGCAACGGCAGGCCGGAAATGATCTTCTTCGGCCCTGACGAGGGAACCGCGCCCCTAATGGATGCTGTGGCTTTCCGGGCAAAAGAGAGGGGGTATGCTCACTGGCGCACCATTACAACCGGCAAAAGCTTCGGCATTCCCCACGATACATACGGTCTTTTGAAGAACGGAGACCTGTTCGGCCTGTTCGACAAGGGGGAGGAAGGAACAGAGCTTGCCGTGAACGGCAGAACAGTCACCGTTTCCACGGATATGGACCTGATCCATGACGAGATCGGAGGATCTGTGGAAATCAGCGGCATGACCACCACCAGCGTCATGGGCTGTTTTAGAACGCTGATTTCCCATTACGGCGCAAAAGAGCAGGATTTGAACCTGATGATGACGGGCGGGCCGGACGGCGACCTGGGAGCCAATGAAATCCAGTGTTACAAGGGAAACATCTGCCTTGTCATAGACGGCGGATCAATCCTTTTCGATCCTGACGGGCTGGATAAAAAAGAGCTTATGAAAATCGCTTTCATGCGCCATTCCGATCCCAGGGCCGACTCCCTCGCCTTTAATACCGAAAAGCTGGGTGAACGAGGATTCATGGTGCCGCTCAAATCCGGGAACGTTCAGCTTCCCGACGGGACCGTGGCGGAAGACGGTGCCATGTTCCACAGGACCTTTTTAACTGATCCGGCAAACCGCAGATTCATTGAACAGGCGAATATCAGGGCGTTCATCCCCTGCGGCGGATTCAAGGATACCATCAATCACAGGAACGCCGAGCTTTTCACAGACCTCTTCAAGGAGCTTGAATTCATAGTGGAAGGGGCCAACGTTTTTTTTGACGACACATCCAGACGTCACATAGCCGGCTCCACCAGGATCAAGCAGATCAAGGACTCAACCGCAAACAAGGGCGGCGTATTCTCGAGCTCTGTTTCAGAGGTCCTCACCGCTTTTCTTCTCGGTGACGATTATGAGCCGAAACTTCTCCATGACATTGAAAC
Organism: Desulfobacteraceae bacterium; assembly: GCA_041685935.1. Classification (GTDB taxonomy): domain Bacteria; phylum Desulfobacterota; class Desulfobacteria; order Desulfobacterales; family Desulfobacteraceae; genus JAIPEK01. The sequence continues at coordinate 20,183 of JAWLES010000020.1, forward strand.
CCGCTGGGCAATGATCCGGGATATCATGACACTTGTTGACAAATACTCCCGGGCTGAAACCGACATGCTGATCAGAATCCATGAAGCAAATCCGGAAACACAGCTTTTTGACCTTTCCGAAAAGACGAGCGAACAGATTTTTTCCCTGCAGAACACCCTGGTGAAAAACATGGAAAAAATTCTCAAGGACACGGACCTTGTAAAACAGGTCCTGACCCACTATATTCCCCCGGTACTGATCAGGCAGCTCGGGATCGATTCCATAATGGAAACGCTGAACCAGCCTGAACTGGCAGCATACAGGGACGCTATTATTACCAAGAAGCTTGCTTCCATGGCGTTCTACCGGTTCGGTCTCGGCTGGGACGAATATCTGGATATGCTGAAGAAGGATTTTTCAGGAGCGCTTCACAAAATCATGGAGGGTGCCTGATTCTTTATTTTCCGTTTACGGAGACTTTTTTTCAAGCTGCATGATCCAGAACCCGACGGACGGTATCCGCCAGCTCCTTTTTTATGAACGGCTTTAGTATATATCCGTCTATACCGAGCTGCCTGATGGTCTCGTCAGTGATCCGGTCACTGAAACCGGTACAGATGATAACCGGTATATCCGGGGTCAGCTCCTTGATCCTGCCTGCCAGCTTGATACCGTTCATTTCCGGCATTGACAGATCTGAAAGCACCAGATCGAAACGATCCGGCCTCTGTTCGAATACTTTAAACGCGTCCTTACTGGATGTTGTCTTGGTAACCGTGTATCCCAGGCGTTCAAGCTGAAGGCCGGCGATATCCGCCACCGGCTGTTCATCATCCACAAGAAGAATGTGTTCTCTTCCTTCAGGCACATCCGCCGCCTCATCTTGGCCCTGATCAGACATTTCAGCTTCATTAACAGCCGCAACCGGCAGGTAGACATGAAATTCCGTGCCCTCCCCGGGTTCGGTGTACACATTGATGTCCCCTTTCATGCCCTTGACAATCCCGTGGACCACGGAAAGGCCGAGACCCGTACCCTTGCCTTCCCCTTTGGTGGTAAAATACGGGTCGAATATTTTATCAACAACATCCTTTTCAATTCCCGGACCTGTATCGCTCACGGAAAGGCAGGCGTAAGCTCCGGCCCCGAGTTCAAGAAGGCCGGAATACGAATTATCCAGTTCAACCTGCCTGAGAGCCACCTTGATGTTTCCCCCGCTCTCCTCCATGGCCTGGAATGAATTGGTGACAAGGTTCATCAGAATCTGGTGGATTCCTGTGGGGCTTGCCCTGACCATGCCGCACTCGGGATCAACATACTGATCGATCCTGATGGTCCTGGGAATGGAGGATCGCAAAAGCTTAAGGCACTCCTTGACCACAAGCTGGAGCTTTAGGGGGTGGTATTGCCCTTTGTGATCCTGTTCAGCCCGGCTGAAGGTAAGAATCTGCTGGATCAGCTCCCTTGCCCTGAACGCAGCGCCCATTATTTCATCCAGGCTTTCCCTCGCGACTGTATCCTCCTTGGAAAGATCCGCCTTGAGAAGATCCGCATGTCCGATCAGGGGAAAGAGAATATTGTTGAAATCATGGGCGATCCCGCCTGCAAGCGTGCCGACCGATTCCATCTTCTGGGCCTGCTGAAGGCGTTTTTCAATTTCCATCTTATCGGTTATATCCACGATAATGGAATACAGATACGTCTGCCGGTTCATCCTGACCGGGCTGCAGTAAACCTGGACGTCCCTGATCTGGCCGTCAGCCAGTCTGTGTTTGAAATAGAAAGAGGTTTTCCGCAGTTGTAACGCACTCTCCATCTCCTTTTTGATCTCTTCCTTATCTATGACGTTGATATCCGACATATGGAGATTGATCATCCTGTTGTACGGGTATCCGTAATACTCGCATGCAAAATCGCTTGCATCGAGTATACACCCGTCAGCCGGATCAATGAGGAGCATCGGAATCTTTGTATCATAAAACAGGCTCTTGAATCTGGCCTCACTCTCTTTTATGGACTTTTCAGTATCATGGTTCTTTTCGATATTGTGCAAAAGAGCGTCGATTTCCATTTTTTCCCGTGTCTCGCTGAAATAGATTTCAGGCGGGATATAGTAGATATTCCGGTCATACAGCCTTTCATTGTATATCAGTCCGGGATGCGCCTGTATGGCGGCCTTGATTATATGTGAAGGGTATCTGTTTTTATCGTAGATGCAAAGGGAGGTGAAGGGATAATGGGGAAACAGGTCCTGGTTGATAATATTTTCGTAATAAATCATATTGTCCCCGGACACATCGTTCTCCATGGCAAAACTTGCCTCGCCCGCCGCCCGGAGCCCTTTGAATCCCGAAGAAACCGCTTTCCGTGTCTCCTCCTGCCAGATTCCCATGGTCCGGTCCGGATCAAACCCGCCGTTTGCAGAATATGAGGAAGTCACATCCAGAAGGGTCAGCCTGCCCCGGTCAATATTTTCCTGAGCCGCCAGTCCCTTTTCTTCAAAATCAGCCACTATGGAATCATGGTCATACGCTTCCGTGGCCATGACACACTTTTCACCCTTCTCAAGCCCCTGCCGGATAAACCTGAACACAACATTCCGGTAGTGAATCATATCATCGTATATCAGGCAGTAATGGGACTGGGGCTCTGAATGTCCAAAAAATCGGGTCATGCTGTTTACCCCGGAAAAATAAAATTTCGTATGCCGGACCGCAAGTTCCCCGGAACGGAAAAGGGGCCGGTAAGGCACGCAATCGCAAATTACAAATTGCAAATTGCAGCCTGTTATTCACAAAGTATGGCAGGTATAAAACCTGAGATCAACCCCTTTTCCACTTTTTAACCCCTCAGTCCCGGAGGATTCATCTGAAAAACCTGATGAAGAATCAGTATCCATTATTTCCCCTTTGAGGTACCGCCTGGTTCTGTACCCGGTGATCGTCATCATCCCTATGATCCCGCGTACATTAAGGAACTGTC
>JAWLES010000021.1:0-22987 GCA_041685935.1 Desulfobacteraceae bacterium
CTTCAGGTTAACAGGAAAATGCTCAAGGAGGAAGTGGATGAATCAGACATTGCCCACGTGGTCTCGGCGTGGACCGGGATTCCGGTCAGCAAAATGCTCAAATCCGAAGAGGTCAAGCTTCTGAACATGGAATCTAATATCAAAAAAAGGGTGATCGGCCAGGACAATGCAGTCACGGCAGTTTCCAACGCGGTTCGCCGGGCCAGATCCGGAATCAAGCCGGTCAACCGTCCCATAGGAAGCTTCATTTTCATGGGTCCCACAGGAGTCGGCAAAACCGAGCTTGCCAGGGCCCTGGCTGAGTTCAACTTTGACAGTGAAGATGCCATGGTGCGGATTGATATGTCCGAATACATGGAGAAACATTCTGTTGCCAGACTGATAGGCGCTCCTCCCGGATACGTGGGATACGAGGAGGGCGGCTATTTGACTGAAACGGTCCGCAGGCGCCCGTACTCGGTCATCCTGCTCGACGAGATCGAAAAAGCCCATCCGGATGTTTTCAATGTGCTGCTGCAGGTTCTTGACGACGGCAGGATGACAGACGGCCAGGGAAGAACCGTGGATTTCAGAAACAGCATCATCATCATGACTTCCAACATCGGAAGCAGGTATATCCAGGAATCCGGAAATTCGCAAGCAGATGCGGAAAAATTGGGCAACGAACTCAACGATGTCCTGAGACAGACGTTCAAACCTGAATTTTTAAACAGGATCGATGAGATTATTACATTCAAGTCCCTTTCAAGGGAAGATATCAAAGAGATAACGGGTATTCAGATTCAGGATCTTAACAATCGGCTTTCTGAAAAGAACGTAATACTTGAGCCGGATGAGGCTGCCCTGAATTTTATTTCCGATCTCGGTTTTGATCCTGTTTTCGGCGCCCGTCCTCTCAAAAGGGTGATCCAGAAGCATCTGGAAAACCGCCTGTCCATGGAGCTGATTTCCGGGAATATCAAGGAAGGAGATACTGTGAAAGTGACCTGCAGGGACGAAGAGCTTGTGTTTGATAAAAAAGAATAAATCGAACCTACATGCCAGAGGATGGAACTATCTCAAGCTCCTTTAGCTTGTAAAGAAGGGTTTTATAACTCACTTTCAGAATTCTGGCGGCTTTGGATCGGTTCCATCCGGTCTGGTTGAGAACATAGGTGATAACCTCCTTTTCAACTTTATCATAAACTTCCTTTTTGATCTGTTTGAGCGAAATATCTTCAAACATGTTGCCTGAAGTTGTAGGGAGGTTTATGAACTCGGATAAAATGGGCATCAATGATGTAACGGAACTGTCAGGCCCGGGGTTTGCAGCTGAAGATTCAACGGAATTGGAATTTTTCCTGGACATATGGTTAAGCTCTGCAAGGACCTTTTCCCAGTCGTTTAAAATCAGCTGTTTTTTGATGGCGTTCTGGAGTTCCCTTATGTTGCCTGGCCACTGGTAATCAGTGAGTTTCTGCATTATTTTCCGTTCGGGCCTCTGCAGCCTGCTGCCAGGGTATTCTGCGGAGTACGTTTTCAGATAATGCTCTATCAGCGAGGGAATGTCTTCAGGCCGTTCACGGAGAGGCGGAACTTCTATCTTGATGATATTCAGCCTGTAAAAGAGATCCTCTCTGAACTCTTTGCGGGCTATTTTTTCCTCCAGGTTGTGATTGGTGGCGGCAATAATCCATGCGTTGGTTTTGAATTCCCGTTCTGAGCCCAAAGGGGAAAATTCGCCTGTCTGCAGTACATGCAGCATTTTGGACTGCAGCGAAAAGGTCATGTCACCGATCTCGTCAAGAAAAAGAACCCCGTTGTTCGCCGCCTGAAATTTCCCCTGTTTGTTCTTGTGAGCTCCTGTAAACGCCCCCTTTTCATATCCGTAAAGCTCGCTTTCAAGAAGCGTTTCAGGCAGCGCGGCACAGTTGACCTTTACAAAAGCCTTGTCATGCCTCGGGGACAGCGTGTGAAGGTTCTGTGCAACAAGCTCTTTGCCGACTCCGGTCTCTCCGGTTACAAGTATATTAAGGCAGGTGTCGGCCACATGGCTGATCAACTCCTTCACCTTGAGCATTGACTCGCTTACACCGATAATTGGCATGATTTTGTTCATAATAAAGTGCCGAGCACGCTAAACTATGTTTGTTTTTCCAAAAGTACGGATATCTCTTTTTCAATATCATAAAGATTGAGCGGCTTGTAAAAAATCAGGTCCGCTTCCGCCTCTGATGCCAGTGCACCCGGATGATCCCCGTACCCGGTCATTGCCACTGTTGCAAGTCCCGGGTATTCCTTCTTGATGATGGATATAAGTCCCACACCACTGATATTCGGCATCACAAGGTCGGTGATTATCAAATCAATCTTTTTGGTGGTTTCTCTTACGAGTTTCAAAGCTGCAAACCCGTCCCTTGCGGTTACAACTTCGTATCCCATTGAACTGAAAAATTCGTTGAAAGCATCAATGAGCTCTTCACTGTCATCTACAATTAAAAGGCGATAGGCTTTTTTCATCCGGCAACTCCAATACCTTGAGGTGGTAAAAAATAGTACAATACCTGAATGGCGCAAAGCAAGGAAAAAATAGAACTTTTTTAAAAATTATTTGATGTATGCAATGGTTATATATGCCGCAAAAAAAGCTATAAATACCGCTCCGGTCAAGGTATCAAGCCTGTTTTTCCAGTAGGATATCACATACAGTAAAAACGCCAGTAAAATCATGAACGGAATTTCAAAGTAAAGGAGTTTGCAGTTGATGTCTGCGGGGTTCAAAATTCCGACACTGCCCATGACAAGACAGATGTTAAAAAGATTGCTGCCGACGATATTTCCCACTGAAATATCACTTTCACCCCTGGCAGCAGCCACGACCGAAGTGGCAAGCTCGGGAAGAGAGGTGCCGACTGCAACCACGGATATGCCGATGAATGCCTGTGTAAGACCGATTTTTTCCGCCATGAATATGGCTTTTCGAACCACCAGGTCCGCTCCCCAGGCAAGCCCCAGAATTCCTGTAACGACAAGAGCTCCGTTTTTTAAAATCACTTTGACAGACTTTTCCGGCGCAGGAACATCGCTGCTGTTTTTCTCTTTAGCATTCCTGATGCCGATGAACAGGAAAACACCCAGGAGGGCGAAAAGAACCACCCCGTCAATAACACCGATTCTGCAGTCCAGGCAGAGAAACCAGAACACCCCGGAAACAGCAACCATATAAGGCAGTTCAAACCGGGTGATGCTTCTGCGGATTTCCACTTTGCTGACCAGCGCGGTCAACCCAAGTACCAGAGCGATGTTGATGACGTTACTGCCCAGAATATTGCCGATGGATATATCTCCGGACCCTTTCATGGAGGCAACAAGACTGACCAGAAGCTCAGGCGCGGATGTAGCGAGGCTGACAACGGTAAGTCCTATGATAACGGGTTTTACAGCGAAAAGGAGGGCGGTGGAAGAGGATCCTTTCACAAGCATTTCAGAGCCGAGATACAATAGGGCAGCTCCTGCAAAAAGAATGGTAATTTGAATGAACAATGTTTTTTCTTTACTTGGTTTTATTAAATGGTTTATATATCGATTTTAATCCAGGAGGGATGATAATACAGTACATAATTTACAAAATCAATTCATAAATAGGTAAAGGCGTTTCATGAAAAAATCAGTCATCAGAGGAACCGGGCGTTCGCTGCCGACAAGGCTTGTCACCAACAAGGATCTTGAGAAGATCATGGAGACAAGTGATGAATGGATACGGCAGAGAACCGGTATCGAACAGCGGTACTGGGTAGAGGAGAATGAGATCAAAGGGGTTTCGGATCTCGGATATGAAGCATCTGTAAAAGCCGTTGAAAAAGCGGGCTGGGCTTTTGAAGATATCGACCTTATTATCTTTGCAACCCTGAGCCCGGATATTTTTTTCCCCGGGCCCGGCTGCCTTCTGCAAGCCAAGCTCGGGCTTAAATCAACACCTGCGCTTGATATCAGACAGCAATGCACAGGGTTTCTCTACGGGATGGCCACAGCGGATGCATTCATCAAAAGCGGGATGTACGGTAAAATTTTGTTCGTGGGAGCGGAAATCCACAGCACAGGCCTTGACAAGACAACCAGGGGAAGGGATATTGCAGTACTTTTCGGAGACGGCGGTGCCGCAGTATGTCTTGAAGCCGACGCCGGGGAAAACGGCTCCGGCATTATAGCATCCACGCTTCATGCGGATGGAAGGGATGCGGAATCGCTGGCCACCGAACTTCCCGCTTCCAGGCTTCCGGACCGGCTCCCCATTGACAGGCTTAAGGCTGGAGACGGCCAGTACCCCACAATGGACGGAAAAAACATTTTTAAAAAAGCTGTGAAAAAACTGCCCCAGGTTACATACAAAACCCTTGAAAAGGCAGGCCTCAAAATGGAGGATATCGACCTTGTCATTCCTCATCAGGCGAATCTGAGAATCAACCAGGCGTACCAGGAAATTATGAAACTGCCTGAAGAAAAAATCTACAACAACATTCAGAAGTACGGCAACACCACTGCAGCCAGCATTCCGCTTGCACTGGACGAAGCAATCGAAAAGGGCCTGACAGGGCAAAAGGGAGACACTGTACTTTTTTCAGGTTTTGGAGCCGGTCTCACCTGGGGATGTGTGATTTACCGGTTTTAAATTTTTAAGTTCAGCAGGATCGGGCCTGTTTGTGGAACAATGTTTCACAAACAGGCTGGAGACTACAAAGTACCTGAAAAAATAGTTTCAAGGTAAAAACGGGTGGCATGGTCCAAATCATGGAACGTATGAGCCTGGTTCCTGTTCTTTTTTGCAATTTCTTTTCTTATGTCCCCGGCCAGCTTTTTTCCAAGCTCCACGCCGAACTGGTCAAACGGATTGATGTCGAGAAGAAACCCTTCATAAACTGTTCTGGCTTCGTAGAAGGAGAGCAGCATGCCGATATAAAAGGCGGACAGATCCTTGATAACGATTGTGGAAGAGGGGCGGTTTCCGGTAAAATGCCGGGCCGGATCTTCCTTATTCTCTTTACCCAGAGCAAGGGCACGTGTCTGGGAAACCATATTTGCCCAGAGCTCCTGATGATTGGTGATACCGTTGGATTTCAGCTGATCCCCTGTAAATCCGGGTTTTACCACCCCGATGAACTCCATGGGAAACGCCATTCCCTGGTGGGCAAGCTGAAAAAAAGAATGCTGTGCATTGGTGCCGGGACCTCCGAACAACAGCATCCCGGTTTTGTAACGCACCGGACTTCCATCCATTGTAACCGCTTTTCCAAGGCTTTCCATGTAAAGCTGCTGAATATGTGCCGGCAATTCGGAAAGGGCGGTGCTGTATGGGATTATACCCAATGCGTTGTAATCAAGTCCGTTTGAATTCCACAGGTTGATCAGAGCAGCCACAAGCGGAGGGTTTTTCCCGATCCCGGCGGTTTCAGCTATCCGGTCCATCTCATGGGCCCCCTTGAGAAACTCCTCAAACACATCAAACCCGAATGCAAGGCTCAGCGGCACCCCTCCCACGGCTGACGTGACACTGTACCGACCGCCTATAAAGTCAAACATGTGAAAGGTTTCAATCACCGGATCGGAAGGATTGTCTCCGGGGCTTGACCTGCTTGTGACTGTGACAAGGTGGCTTTGGGGGTCAATGTTCCTGTGCTCCAGATACCCGCGGAGCTGATTGAGGTTGGCCATGGTTTCCACGGTGGTATAACTTTTTGAAATAATGATAAAAAGCGTGGATTCCGGGTCAGTCTTTGCCATCACTCCTGCAAAGTTGTCAATATCCACGTTGGAGAGAAAATGAAGATCCATTATTCTTTTGTATTGATAACCAAGCGCGGTATTGACAAAACTCGCTCCAAGATAGGACCCTCCTATCCCCACAACAACAACGTCGGTAAACCGTTTTCCTGTTGATCCGGTTATCCGTCCCTCGTGAACCTCTTTCACAAAATCCCGTATCTTTTCATGTACCTTGCGGATCTCCTTTCCGGCATTTTCAGCACCGGCTGAAACAGTTTTGCCTGAAAAATCCCTTGTTGCGGTATGTAAGGCAGCCCGGTTTTCAGTTTCATTAACCGTTTTTCCCTCTGTCATGTCAGTGAACCGCTTCTTTGTGCCAAGCTCTTCTGCCATGGTGCAAAGGTTGGAGAATACGGTTTTATTGATTCTCTGTTTGGAAAAATCGAACAAAAATCCTTCCAATTTTATGGAAAATCTGGCAAATCTGTTAGGATCGTTTAACAATGTTCTTAAATGGTATTCTCCGGTGCTGAATCGGGCGGCTTCTTTTTTGAGTGATTCCCATGCATCGGTTGTATGAAAACTGGGGCGGTTCATTTCTGCTCCTTGTTTTTACGGTTTTTCCGCAGAAAGATTTTTTCTGATAAAGATAGATAGAGGATAGCCAATTCAGTTCAAATGATCAAGAAGGGTAATAAAAATTATTGACACGATTCAGACGGAATATTTATTAATAGGGAATGTCTGACATGGATAAACTCAGAAAGCTTCTTGAAAAAGGGGTTGTAATTCACAATCCAGACACGGTTCATGTGGACCAGGATGTGGACACGGACCGGATATCCGGGGATGGTGTGGTTCTTTATCCGGGATGCAGAATAAAAGGTGAAAAAACCCTTGTTCTTGCAGGGTCGAAAATCGGTGCAGAGGCCCCGGTTACCCTGGACGACTGTTATGTAGGGCCGGATGTGCAGTTGAAAGGGGGCTTTTTTCAAAAAGCTGTATTTGCCGGAAACAACTCATTCGGTTCAGGCGCACATGCAAGGGAAGGAACCATTCTTGAGGAGGAGGCATCAGCCGCCCATACTGTGGGGCTCAAACAGACACTGCTGTTCCCCTTTGTGACGCTGGGCAGCCTGATCAATTTCTGTGACTGTTTCATGGCCGGAGGCACCGACCGGAAAAACCACAGTGAAGTGGGCAGCTCTTTTATCCATTTTAATTACACCCCGAACCAGGACAAGGCCACACCTTCAATGATCGGTAATGTCCATCAGGGCGTTCTGCTTGACAGAAATCCGATTTTCCTGGGCGGGCAGGGGGGAATCGTGGGACCCTGCAGAATAGCTTTCGGCTGCATTACCGCAGCCGGCAGCATTATCAGAAAAGATGAGCCGAACCAGGACCGCCTGCTTCTCGGCGGGTCATTCAAGGATGCATCAATTAAAAAGCCGTCCATGGTGTATAAAAATGTAAAGCGGGTTTTCAACCACAACTGCTCTTACATTGCAGCCCTGTGCGCTCTTTTGGGCTGGTATACCAATATCAGGATTCTTTTTGCCAGGAGCCGCCTTGAAAAAGAACTTCATTCCGGCATGGTTGAAACCCTGAAAGGATGTATCACGGAACGGATCAAGAGGGTTGAAGGATTCGTGGAAAACCTTGAGGTTTCAAGAAATCTTATCACGGATAAGGCGGAAAAAGACTCCCACAGGACAATGGAGCATCATGAGGCAATTCTGAATACATTTGAAGATAAAAAAGAGATCATGCAAAAAGCTAAAACCGGAAGCTTCTCCGGCACCATTTCAATTAAAGACCTGGAGCCGATCCGGTTTGCCGCACAAAACGGAAAATCTTATCTGGAAACCATTAAAGGACTTGAGGGGCCGGTGAAAGAAAGAATCAGCAGCCGGCTTTATTCAGTTGAAACGGAAATATTTGAAAAAATCGGAATTTAGGTTGGAATAATGTCGAAAAAACTGTTTGGTACGGATGGAATCAGAGGAACTGCAAACAGGTATCCCATGACCTGTGAAGTTGCGCTGAAAACTGGAAGGGCTGTTGCAAGACTGGTCCTGGAAAAAGGATTTGACTCGGCCGTAATCGGCAAGGATACCAGGAAATCGTGCGATATGCTTGAGGCGGCACTTGCTGCCGGGATCACGTCCGAAGGTGTTGATGTCTGGTCCGCAGGTGTCATACCTACACCTGCAGTGGCACGGCTTGCCGTACTTATGGAAAACACAGGCGCCGGCATCATGATATCGGCATCCCACAATCCATACCATGACAATGGAATAAAAATTTTTGACGGATCCGGAAACAAGCTGTCCGGACATGACCAGGAAGCGATCGAATCCTATATTCACAAGGATGAAATTTTCAAAGGCTCTGATACAGGAAGGGTGTTTGTGATGGATTCCGCAGTTGACAGATATGGAGAGTTTCTTCTTGAAAACATTGATACGGATAAAATACAAAAGCCTTTCAAGCTGGTGGTGGACTGCGCTAACGGAGCCGCCTGCAGAACTGCAAAATCCGTTTTCATCAAACCCTTGTTTGATGCCAGGTTTATCTTTGATGCTCCTGACGGCATGAATATCAATGAAAACTGCGGGTCCCAGCATACGCAAACTCTTTCGCGGAAAGTCACTGAAACAGGAGCCGACATGGGGCTTGCGTTCGACGGGGATGCGGACCGGCTGATAGCGGTTGATGAAAAGGGCGGAGAGATTACAGGTGACAGAATTCTTGCAGTGTGTGCGGAGTACATGAAAAAAAAGGGAACTTTGAACAACAATGTGGTGGTGAGTACTGTGATGAGCAACATCGGGCTTTCAAAGTTCCTCAAAAGCAGGGAAATCAGCCATGAAATCACCGGGGTCGGGGATATCCGGGTCAAACAGCGCATGACTGAAACCAGGGCCTCCATCGGAGGAGAGGATTCGGGCCACATGATATTTTCCAGCTGCCATACAACGGGTGACGGATTGCTCACTGCTCTGAAACTTATTGAAATTGTTTCAGATACCCGGGTTCCGCTCTCCGAACTTGCCGGCCGGATGAAGGTCTACCCCCAGATTCTCATGAATGTACAAGTGGACAGTTCAAGGCCTGATTTTATGAAAATACAGCCGGTGGCAGATGAAATACAGCAGGTTGAAAACGAACTTGACGGCAACGGAAGGGTTCTGATCAGATATTCCGGAACTCAGCCCCTGCTGAGGGTAATGGTTGAGGGGCCGGATCATGAAAAAGTAAGGGAATATTGTGAGAGGATCTGTGATAAAATCCGGGAGAGTATACCGGCATAATTGGAGAGGAGATGACCGCCGGGGCGCAAAAAAACGTCCCGGCGGCGGTATCGGGAACTAATCCCTTGCCACGCCCATTATATGGAGCAGCATGATAAAAAGGTTTATGAAATCGAGATAAAGGGACAGCGCACCCATAATGGAGCCTTTCCGTATCATGGCGCCGGTTGCGTCCGCAGGCTGGTTCATGGCCATCTCTTTTAGCTTCTGGGTATCATACGCGGTAAGTCCCACAAACACGATCACGCCGATATAAGAGATCAGCATGGTCATCATGTTGCTCTGGATGAACATGTTGACCACCGAGGCGATGATGATTCCTATCAGGCCCATGAACGCGAAACTTCCAACGGATGTCAGGTCCCGTTTTGTAACCATCCCGTAAACACTGAAGGCACCGAATGTCATGGCGCACACAAAGAATGTCGAAACGATGGATGCACTGGTATAAACAATAAAAATGGATGAGAGCACCGCACCGTTCAAGACCGCATAAACCACGAACATGGTGGTTGCGGTGGATGCCTTCAGTTTCTGCACCCTTGATGCGAGTGTGAATACAAGCACAAGCTCACCGATTATCATACCGAACAGGATTACCGGATTGCCGTATATCACCTGATACAAAGCCGGGGTACTGGCAACGAAAAAGGCTGTAACCGCGGTCAGGAGAAGTCCGATGGCCATCCAGTTGTAAACACTTCTCAAAAAAGAGTTCACTTTTACAAGTGAGCCGGCTTTTTGAAAAGCAGATTGATATTCCATAATTTCTTTTCCTCCGTAAATTGTTGTTGTTATTTTTTTCAAAATATAACACAGAATAGAGTTATTGCAATAAAGAAACACCACTGCAGGTGTAAAAACCGGCGAACATTTCCGGATAAAGCCTAAAGTTTACATAATATATATTATCGGACGTTAAGGAGGCATTAAAATTGAATTGCAAACCCGGTAAAAATTGTATTGTCAACCCGCTGCATCTGTTTTATAAAGAAAAGATTTGTATTGGTTTTATTTACGGACAACGGGAAAGCTCTTTTCTTTTATGCATAAAGAAAGCATGTCAGGTGGTCTGTACACGGTCTCGGGATTTACACGGAAGATCAAGGATCTTCTGGAAGAAAAATTTCCGTTTGTATGGATTACCGGTGAAATATCAAACTGTTTCAACTCTTCTGCAGGCCACTGCTATTTTTCCCTGAAGGATGACAACGCGCTTATCAAGTGCGTGATGTTCAAAACCCAGAAAAGAAACCTTGAATTCAGCCTTGAAAACGGCATGGAGGTAACCGCCATGGCCCGTTTGACACTGTATGAACCAAGGGGTGACTATCAGCTTGTATTCGAACATGTGCAGCCCAAAGGCGCAGGCGCTCTCCAGGCCGCATTCGAACAGCTCAAAAAAAAGCTGTCAGCCGAAGGACTGTTTGACAAACAATACAAAAAAAAACTCCCGAAACTTCCAGGGAAAGTCTGTATTGTTACCTCTGCCAAAGGTGCTGCGGTCAGGGATATCATCAACGTGGCCAACAGAAGGCTTCTTGCCTGCCCCCTGGAAATCATACCGGTCAATGTGCAGGGAGAAGGGGCTGACAGCCAGATCGTAAGGGCCCTGCATGCGGCCAATCACCTCTCATCCCCTCTTCCGGACATAATCATCCTTGCCAGAGGGGGCGGCTCCATGGAAGACCTGTCTGCTTTCAACTCCGAGAACACCGCAAGAGCCGTATTTGATTCCAAAATTCCGGTGGTCACCGGGATCGGCCATGAAACAGACTTCACCATTTCCGATTTTGTTGCGGATCTCAGGGCTCCAACCCCTTCTGCTGCAGCGGAACTTGCCCTTCCCGACAAGACCGTGTTTCAGAACAGAATTCATGATCACAGGAATCTGCTGGTTCAGTATGCCCGGAACTATACAAAAAACCGGAGAAGCCTGGTAAATGACCTGACCTCCCGTTTGAAAAGCCCGAAAAGAAGAGCCGGGGAGTTGAAAATGCGGATAATCGATTACCAGGACAGACTGGAAACCGCATTGAAAAACGTGCTTCACCTGAACCGAAGGAGTGCGGATTATCTTTCCGGCCGACTTCTGGCATGTAATCCGGAAAAAATGATTACATACCGCAAGCAGAGCGTGACAGGTCTTGAGTCAAGACTGAAAACAGGTATTGCCAGGGAGCTTGCGGACCGGCGGGCCGCACTTAAAACGCTTCATGCGGGCCTGGAGTCGCTGAATCCCATGGCTGTGCTCCAAAGGGGATACAGCATTACCCGGAGATACCCTGACAAGCGGATTGTATTTGACGGACAGACTGTTGAAAATGGAGAAAAAATCGAAACCATCCTGGCAAAGGGCGGTTTTATCAGCAAGGTGGAAAAATGAACATGAACAAAGATGTATCCTTTGAAAAGGCTATGGAAAAGCTCGAAGAGATCGTGAAGAAACTGGAATCAGGCGATCTTGAGCTCGAGGAGGCCCTGGAGGCTTTTGAACAGGGCATGAAGTATTCCAAGTACTGTCTTGATGTACTGGACAGAACGGAAAAGAAGATCACCCTGCTGATGCAGGATGAAAACGGCAACACCACTGAAGAGCCTTTTGAAGATGAATGAAAAACGGTTCGATCTTTCGGAATATCTTGATGAACGGCGGCGCTTTGTGGACAGGCATCTTGATGCCGCCCTATCCTGCCTTGACGGTGACAGAGAGCTTGTCAGGGCAATGAAATACTCTGTGAGTGCAGGCGGAAAAAGACTAAGACCCATTCTTTGCACGGCTGCTGCCGAATGTTTGACAGGGAGCGTAAAAAAGGCGGTTGCCCCCTCGGTGGCAATCGAACTGATCCATACCTACTCTTTGATCCATGATGACCTTCCTGCCATGGACAATGATGACCTTCGCAGGGGCAAACCAACCTGCCATAAAGAGTTTTCCGAAGCCACCGCCATTCTGGCAGGTGATGCCCTGCTGGCACATGCCTTTCAGGTTCTTTCCAACCCGGAGCGGATTTTTGACAAAGATCATTATCCGGAAAATCCCGTCAGAATAATATCCTTGATATCCAGGGCTGCAGGGCCGGAAGGGATGGTTTGCGGGCAGATGATGGACATGAACGCACCTGAAAACACCTGCGGAAAAGACCTTGATTATCTTGAAACCATGCACTCCATGAAAACCGGTAGAATGATCGTCGCAAGCGTTGAAACAGGTTCACTGGCAGCCGGAGGAGATGATCGGGAGATCAGGCAGCTCTGCAGGTATGCGGAGAATATCGGTACTGCATTCCAGATCACGGATGATATCCTTAATGTAAAAGGAGATCCCGAGGTTATGGGGAAAGCTGCAGGCTCTGATGCAGCAGGCGGTAAAATGACCTTCCCTTCCATTTTAGGGATTGAGGGTTCAGAAAAATACGCATCCGATCTTGTATCCGGGGCGGTTGATGCGGTGAGTCAGTTCGGGGACCGCGCAGAAGCGCTCAGGGCGATTGCAACTTACATTATAAAAAGGGATCGTTGATTTTAAATGAACCTGCTTGAACAGATCAATACGGATACCGATTTAAAGACTCTTTCCACACAGGAACTGGAAACGCTCGCCTCCCAGATCCGTCAGAGGATAATAGAGGTGGTCTCCAGAACAGGCGGTCATCTGGCCTCAAGCCTGGGAGCTGTTGAACTCACACTTGCCATCCACCAGGTCTTCGACCTTCCCGCAGACACCCTGATATGGGATGTGGGGCATCAGACCTATGCACATAAACTGCTCACAGGCAGAAACAAGGATTTTGATTCACTCCGCTCGTACAAGGGAATTTCCGGGTTTACCAGGATGAGTGAAAGCCGGTATGACGGATTTACGGTCGGCCACAGCGGAACCTCCATTTCAGCCGGGCTCGGCATTTCCTGTGGAAAACACCTTAAACAGGACCGTTCCAAGGTAATCTCAGTTATAGGAGACGGCTCCATGACATCCGGCCTTGCCTATGAAGGACTTAATCAGGCAGGGGATACCAAACGGGACCTGATCGTGATCCTCAATGACAACGATATGTCGATTTCTCCGAATGTCGGGGCTTTATCCTCTTTTTTGAGCAGGACTTTCTCAGCCACGTATCTGCAAAACCTGAAAAAGGAATTTGGAGATTTCCTCAAATCATTGCCGAAAATCGGGGATGATATATACAAGTTCGCCAAAAAAAGCGAAGACTCCTTTAAAACCTTTGTAACGCCGGGAATGCTTTTTGAAGCCTTCAACTTTGATTATTTCGGCCCCATAAACGGACACAACCTGACCCATTTAATCGATATCCTTGAAAATATCAAAAGCCACAATGAGCCCGTGCTTTTACATGTGACAACGGAAAAAGGTCATGGTTATCCACCTGCTGTAAAAAATCCCGTGTACTTTCACGGGGTGGGAGCCTTTGATATCGAAACCGGCAGAAAAAACGGTTCAAAGCATTCCGGAATCACTTACACCGACGCATTCGGTCAAACAATGATCAATCTTGCCCGGAAGAATGAAAAAATTGTGGCGGTAACTGCTGCAATGCCTGAAGGAACAGGCCTTTCCCGTTTTTCCGAGGAGTTTCCGGACCGTTTTTTTGACGTGGGGATCGCTGAACAGCATGCGGTCACTTTTGCTGCAGGGCTTGCAACCCAGGGCCTGAAACCTGTTGTGGCCATATACTCCACCTTCATGCAGAGAGCCTATGACCAGATCATTCACGATGTGTGCATAGAATCACACGGAGTGGTCTTCGCCATGGACAGGGGCGGCATCGTCGGGGAGGACGGCCCCACCCACCACGGCCTTTTTGATTACTCCTTTTTGAGAAATATTCCCAATATGACCGTAATGGCCCCGAAGGATGAAAACGAACTTGCCGGGATGCTTGCAACAGCCTTTGATCACGATCACCCGATAGCACTGAGATACCCCAGGGGTCTTGGCACGGGAGTTGAGATGGACCGGTCATCCGGCCCTGTCGAGATAGGAAAGGGAGAACTTGTTGCAGATGGCGGCGACATTGCTCTCATTGCGATAGGAAGCTCTGTGATTGAAGCGGAAAAAGCCGCAAGCATTCTGGAAAACCATGGTATTTTTGCTGCAGTGATCAATGCCAGGTTTGCCGCGCCCCTTGATAAAGAATTGATTCTGGGTGCCGCCCGCAGAACCGGGGCCGTTATCACGGTCGAGGAACACATGGTGGACGGAGGATTCGGCAGTGCTGTGCTAGAGCTCTTTGCAGACAACAATGTAACCGGCTGCAGGGTCAAACGGATCGGAGTCAGGCAGAAATTTGTTGAACACGGAACACAGAAAATTCTCAGAACGGAATATGAACTGGATGCACAGGCTGTTGTTAATGCTGCATTGGAGATGATGAAAACTGAAAAAGAAAGATAAAATCCGCCTGGATACCTTGATGGTTAACAAAGGGGTTTCACCGTCCAGGGAGCGGGCCAAAAAGATGATCATGGCCGGAATAGTGCTCGTGGATAATGTGCGTATCGACAAGGCAGGCACATTGGTTGATGCCCTTTCAAAGGTCACCCTCAAGGGAGAGGACATTCCGTATGTCAGCAGGGGCGGCCTGAAGCTTGAAAAAGCCCTGGATGCGGCTGGAGTTGATTTGATCGGCCTGACCGCCCTTGACATCGGCGCATCAACAGGCGGCTTCACTGACTGTCTGCTTCAGCACGGCGTATCAAAGGTATATTCGGTTGACGTCGGGTACGGCCAGTTTGACTGGAGACTGAGACAGGATGAGCGTGTTGTTGTAATGGAACGGACCAATATCCGGCACATGCCCTATGAGCGGGTGGGTGAAAAAGTGGATCTGGTTGTAATCGACACCTCTTTCATATCCTTGAAAATCGTCATTCCGGCTGCCGAAAAGTTTATGAAAAAAGGAACGGGTGTTTATGCCCTGATAAAGCCCCAGTTTGAAGCAGGCAGGGATCGGGTGGAAAAAGGCGGGGTGGTAAAGGATGAAAACATTGTAAAAACTGTGATTGACGATATAAAGGTTTTTTGTCAAAAAAGGGGATATGATGCGGAATCGGTGATCCCCTCCCCTGTTCTGGGGCCAAAGGGAAACAGGGAGTACATAATATCCTTGAAATACATGTTAGAAAATGATTAAAGTTTTGGATTCGACAATGTGAATGTGATTGGAACAATTAACTGTAAAAGGAGCTTCAATGACTGAACAAATCAAAATCATGCGAAACTTGGCCCTTGCAGGTCACAGCGGCGCCGGAAAAACCGCCCTTGCTGAAGCAATGCTGTTTAAGGCCGGAGTGACGACCCGGCTCGGCAAGGTGGAAGACGGCAACACCGCAATGGATTTTCTGCCTGAAGAGATCAGCAAACAGCAGAGTATCAGTACTTCTTTTTTCAAGTATACGTACAACAAGCACAACGTTACTCTGATGGATACACCTGGGGATCAGAATTTTTTCTCTGCCGCTAAAACATGTATTCCCGCCGCGGACAGTGTTTGTTTGGTTATTGACGGGGTGGACGGCCCGAGTGCAATGACCGAGGAAGCAGCTTCATGTGCAGCCGAGTACAGCCTGCCGGGGATTGTTTTTGTCAATAAGCTTGACAGGGAGCGCTCGGATTTTAAATCCACGGTTGAAAATTCAGCCGCCATCTTTAAAAAGAAAATTATCATCACCCACCTTCCGATTGGAAACGAAGCCGATTTTAAAGGTGTGGTGGACATTCTCACAGGAAAAGCCTATATATACGATTCAGAGGGACAGGTCACAAAGCAGGAGATGCCTGATGGAATGAAGGATGAAGTGGAAACTGCAAAAGCGGAGTTCATCGAAAACGTTGCTGAAATGGATGATGACCTTCTTGAGCGGTACCTGGAAGGGCATGAACCCACCCTGGACGAACTCAAGGCCGCTTTCCGGAAAGGAATTCTCAATGCAGAGTTCTACACAGCCATGTGCGGAGCTGCAACCCGTTCCATAGGAGTTGACTGCCTGTTTGATTTTATCAATGACTATATGCCCTCACCCCTGGACCGGGGCCCCTGGACAGCCACCGATCCCAACGGAGAAACCGTGACCGTGGAGTGCGACCCCGATGCCGAGTTCTCAGCCCTTGTTTTCAACACCATAGCGGATGCATATGCAGGGCGGCTTTCCATATTCCGCGTGATATCCGGTAAAACCGGCAAGGAAGGCAATATCTACAACGTCACCAAAGGCAAGAAAGAACGGTTCACCCAGCTTCTCGAGATGGCCGGCAAAACACAGAAACCCCTTTCAGAAGCACTGCCCGGTTCCATTGTTGCCGTGGCCAAACTCAAGGAGACCCTTACCGGGGATACCATAACCGCGTCATCCGACTTCTCGTTCAAGCCTTTCGAACCGCTTCCGCCGGTCATATCCTTTGCAATCGAACCCAAAGCCAAAGGTGACGAGGACAAAATCCACGAGTCCTTGAGAAAAATTCTTGAGGAAGACCAGGGGCTTATGCTCAAACGGGAGGAGGAGACCAAAGAGACCCTGCTTTGGGGCCGAGGTCTTGTTCACATTGAAACCACTTGTGAGAAGCTCAAACGAAAATACAGCGTGGAAGTGAACATTAAAACCCCGAAAGTCCCATACAGGGAAACCATCAAGAAAAGCGTCCGGGTGCAGGGAAAGCACAAGAAACAGTCCGGTGGACACGGCCAGTTCGGAGACTGCTGGATTAATATGGAACCCCTTCCCCGTGGCGAAGGGTTCGAGTTCGTCAACAAGGTTGTGGGCGGAGCCATTCCGAAAAACTATATCCCCGCGGTGGAAGCCGGTATCAAGGAATCCGCGGAAAAGGGAATCCTTGCCGGATTTCCCTGTGTGGACTTCAAAGTCACCCTGGATGACGGCAGCTACCATTCAGTGGACTCGTCGGAAATGGCTTTTAAAATGGCAGGCTCAATCGCATTCAAGGCAGCGGTTCAGAAAGCCGAGCCCGTGCTGCTGGAGCCGGTAATGAAAGTCTCTGTAATGGTGCCTGACGCTCATACCGGCGATGTAATGGGCGATTTCAATTCAAGGCGCGGCAAAGTTCTGGGTATGGATGCCCTGGGAGAAAAACAGGTGATCAACGCACATGTGCCCATGAGCGAGATGCTTCGGTATGCTCCTGATTTGAGATCAATGACCGGAGGCAGAGGAACCTTTACCATGGAGTTTGCCCATTATGAAGAGATGCCCGGTGATCTGGCCCAGAAGGTTATTGACAGGGTGAATGCGGAAGAGGAAAACTCGTAAACAGAAAACCTTAAAAAGGCCGCCCCTTTCGGGCGGCCTTCATATCATCAGAAGAGAAGAATCAAGCCTGCAGTGCTCTGCCGCGCCGGCATCAAGAAGATGCCCGAGCTCTCCTTCCTGTCCTGGGAAAAAACCAAGGGTTTCGTTCCACACCCTTTCATCCTCCATGCAGAAGTACACCAGGACATCAGGACCCATGGACTTTATGCGGTCCACCATTGCCTTGTAAATTCTTATCCGCAAAGGTTTAAAATACCGCATCTTGTTGTCCAGCCCCTGTACGAACTCACCGTAACATATTCCCGAGTCCGGGAACCGGTTTTTAATAACAGGTTTTAAAGAGGGCATGAACCTGAAACTGCCGATACTGATCCACACGATTTTCTCAGGGGGCACATGCTCGAAGATTTGATCGATCACCTCTGTATACGCCTGTTCACATCCAGGGTAGATCACCACCGGGTCAAAGTGAAAGGATACGTTGTATCCCCATGATACGCACCTTCCGGCTGCTTTGAGCCTTGCCTGAAGGGATGCGGTTCCCCTTTCCTCGGAACTGATAATACCGGGTGTATTCAGAGACCAGGACACAATGGTTTTCAGATTATGGTCCACTTCCCGCAGGGATTCGATATTCACGGTTTTGGTTTTCAGCTCCAGAACCGCACGGTCCTGTTTGGAAAACTCTTTGACCAGAAAAAGCGGAAGATCACTGATTGTCTCCCAGATCAGGCTGTCTGTGAATTCTCCTGTCCCGATCCGGTAAAGTTTATCCTGTGCCGCAATTGTTTTAAGTTCCTCCCTGATACGGTCCCGGTCTGCAAAATACCTCAAAAGGGGAGGATTGAAATATGCCTGGAGTATGCAGTAAGAGCAGTCCATGGTGCAGAAGGTGCCTGCATGAAGGATTGTATAGTCACAGCAGGTGTAGTGGCTTGTTCCAGGGCAGTCCTTTATGAGTGCCCCGGGGTTCCTGGTGATATAGAGTGTTTTTTTGCCCCGGGCCACCGGATCATCAAACCCTGCAAGATATTCAAAAATCTCTCTTTCATTTTCAGCAACCTCCCAGGAGATGTTCAAATTGTTCCTGAGTGTTTCCGTTTCCTCGAGCATGCTTACACAGGGATCGATAAAGAGCTTTTCAATTTTCATATGATCACGTCCCTGAGCCTTTCACTGTATCGAATCCTAATCAGGGAGTCCAGTGCCCTGTGGAACTCTTCCACTGATTTGAAATCAAAGGAGATTCGGTATGTATCCCCTTCAAAGTCCAGGGGAGGGTCAAGCCTGATATGTGGATGAATTCCCAGGTCCTTTACCGCGCTCTTATGGTTCCTGTAGGCCCTGGAAAGTTCCGGGAACCTTCGCTCGGCAAGGTAAGCCCGCAGCCGGGCAGCTTTCAGGTTCTCATCCGGGTTGTCCATGCTTATGATTGAATCGATCTTTTCCGTGTCAAAAAGATCTGCAAGAGATATCTTCTCCCTGGCTGCAATCTCCTGAAGAAAGGTGACAACCTTGAGCTGCTTGTTCTGATTCATCTTGATACCTTGAAACAGCTTGATGAATTTTTCCCTGATAACCGGATCAAATCCCTGAAGTTTTTCAACCGTATTGACGGAAAGCCTTGAATCAAGGATCAGCCTGTGCACTTCACCGGTTTGACCGCCCACGGTGATAAGCTTTTGAACAATTTTGCCGCTCAAGGGTTCGTTGAAAACGGCGGCGGAATTTGTCACGATTTGATCAAGGCTCATATGCCGCTGCAAAAGAACAAGGGCCTTTGCCTTTTCCACCATGTTAAGCGTGCGGGAAAATGCGTTGTCTGCAACTGCTGCTTTGGCGCAGTATAAAAGAGCCCCGGCTTCATCATCCGCAGTATCCACCACAAGCCCCGGAACATTGGTCAGGCCGGCGTGCATGCATGCCTCAACCCTTCTGTGCCCAGAAACAACAACAAATCCTTCGGCACCTTTGAGCAGAATACAGGGATTCAGAACGCCTGCCTGGGCCACCGACTCTGCCAGGCGCTCCACTGAACTTTCCGTGGTGATCCTGTACGGCTGGCGGTCACGGTTTATATCATTGACATGGACGCTCTGTTCCGTAATCATTTCCGGCTGCTGGTAAGAAGATCAAAAATTTCCTGATATGTCGCAGCTGTATTTTCAATCACCTCCGCCGGCAGCTTCGGTCCCGGCGCGGTCTTGTCCCAGCCGGACTGAACCAGCCAGTCCCTTACATACTGCTTGTCATAGCTTTTCTGGGATTTGCCCGGCTCATAATCCTTTTCAGGCCAGAACCGTGAAGAATCCGGCGTAAGAACTTCATCAATCAGAACGATCTCATCATCCACGATCCCGAATTCGAATTTGGTATCTGCAATGATAATTCCTTTTTCAAGTGCTATTTCAGCACCCCTTTTGTAAATTTCAAGGCTGAGCTGCTTGACTTTTTCAGCGGTTTCAGTGCCCAAAAGATCCCTGGTTTTTTCATAGCTGATGTTCTCATCATGGAGCCCGGCTTCAGCCTTTGTGGATGGAGTGTACAGGGGTTCGGGCAAACGGTCTGATTCCCTGAGGCCGCCGGGAAGTTCAATGCCGCAGACATGCCCCTCCTTCCGGTACGATTTCCAGCCGGACCCTGAAATATAACCCCTGACAATGCACTCAACCGGAAGGGGCTTTGCCTTTTTCACAAGCATGCTCCTTGCCTCGAGAATATCAGCGTACCGTCTCAAAGGTTCCGGAAATTCATTGACATCCGCAGTGATCAGATGATTGTCCACAATATCCTTCATTTTCTCGTACCAGAAAACGGAAATCAGGTTCAGCACCCTTCCCTTTCCCGGAATGGCGTCCGGAAGGATCACATCGAATGCTGAAACTCTGTCGGTTGTGACCATTAAAAGTGCGTCCGATGTATCGTATATATCCCTTACCTTTCCTTTGCCGAGCAGATGTAAATCATTGAAAGATGTTTCAGTAACCACGTTCGTCATTGCATTCTCCTTATCATATCAATAGATTGCAGATTAATCGGTATTTTGTTTGAAGGGTACATAACATAAAACCGTGCCGGTTTCCACAGGTATTACCTGCGTATCATCTGCCGCAGATAGTCCTTTTTCCGGTTTCTGTTATCAGCTGCGGCTGTAATCGCTTTTTTAATGTACTGTCTCACCTGTTTGGCGGAAAGGTCCAAACCCGGAATCATGCCTGCATAATGAAGGAACACGTCACCGGGTGCCACTTCGTTGAGTTTTGCAGGCTTAAGATTGTCGTAAAAATCATTATACATCTCTTTTTTGAAAAATTCATACCGGCTTTTCCCTTTGGGGAGATACGCATCAATAATTTGCTCAAGCGCTTGGAAGCCTCCGGGTTTTGAAAACCATATTGTACTGATTCCGGTCCTGGCTTCAAAATCGAGATACTCATAGTATGCCTCGACTTTGGAATCAGAGGGGTCATGCTCGGGCAGAATTCTTGTAATTCTGGAGTTCAGGGCCCGGATACCGGCGAACCTGGCTATGCTGGTCCTTTTGTTCCCCTCTTTTACGTAGAATTTCCGCAAAAATTCAAACAGCTCTATTGGATTTGATGAAGACAGCCATTGGGCCTGTGTATTATAAAGCTTTATCCATTTGGATATAAAATCACCTGTATAATTGCTTTGAAGCGGCATGAAATTGTAGGAAAAGCAGTACCTCCTGCCGGAGTCAACGGTTCCCCAGATCCTCTCGGGCTCAAGATACCCTGAAAAAAACGGCCGCTCTTCTATACGGTACCGGTATCCCTTGAGGTCGTTTTCCAGGGTCGGCAGATACGGATCACGTTTGAGGAAACGTGCCTGAAAAACCTCTTTTTTGGCAATTGACCTTGCTTCCTTATATTTTTTATACGGGTCTTTTCCGTATAAAAATTCATATTCAAATGATTGCATGATATTTCTTTATTTCATTCAAATGGTTTTCAGTCTCTTTTCCGGATCTTTAAAAAAGACCTCTCTTGTTTCAGGATCATACAGCAGGTACACATAGGGTATGGCGTTGATCAGATACATATTCAGCTCATTTACATAAAAATCAAGGCATTCAGGGGTATAACGGGGATGGATGTGGCCGTAAAACCAGAGTCTGGGGCTGAGTATGCCTGCGATTTCCGCCAGCAGGCTCGACGGCTCGTGAAAGGCCCCGATTTTCGGATCAAACCCTTCAAAGCAAGGGGCTGAATGGGATATCATGATATCGATACCGCAGTCTTTGAAAAAATTCTTGATCTTGAGCTTCCTGATGTAGGACTTAACGGCAGCATCTGAAAAGAAAAAAGGACTGTTTCCATAAGCCGGTGCTCCTGAATATCCGCCCACGGAGATTTCGGTATCCCCATGCTTGAAACTGCATACTCCTCCGTTGAGAACGTACATACCCTTGTATATCCTGCAGTACGCATCTGATACCGGATTTTTGTCGTGAAAAAAAATTTCGTCATGGTTGCCGTAGGTCATAACCCTGTGCTGCGGTGCATACCTGTGGATCAAAACCTCGGTGTAGGAAGGTGGAAGGTCACCGCAACTGATGAGCATGTCCACACGTTCCAGTTCGGGCAGTCGTCCCCTGAGCGCCTGTTCATCTGAAACTGCAAGAATGTGTATCATATAAATATATATATCTCAAAAATTTTAAATCCTTTATTTTACTAAAAAAGAGACTAAAAAGTCAATAAATAAGAATTTATCCGGCCCTTTCAATTCCTGGCAAAATGCTTTGCAGAAAAAAATTTATTATGTTATGCAAATGAAAAGTTTTAACAAACGAACAGTTATCCACTAAGGAGCGCTTACTATGTTAAACACAGATGATTGGACCTGGGAGGTGGGCAAAAAAACTGTCGCGGACCTGGATAAATGGGAGCAGGAATATTCATATATAGAGGAGCCCTATGCCGGCTATGACGGCGAATCCGTTTCAGCAGTCGTCAGGAACGACGAAATGGAATTCACGGTCTGCACCCAGACAGGAGGCGGTTCAATTCAGCCCTGGGAAAATACCTATGATAAAATATGGAATCTAAAGTACGGACCTGACAACAGGCTTTCCGCTTTTGTCTCGGATACTGCCGAATGGACCGTTTCAACAGACGACCAGCCATGGGAGAACGCGTATGAATTTGTCTGGAATATGACAATGGGCAACAACGGCCGCGACATTGCCGTGTGTTCCCAGAGCGAACTTGAATACGGAGTGGTCGTCAATGATGTACCATGGGAGAAAAGATTTTCGCGGCTCAATTCGATGATTCTCAGCCCTGACTGCAAAAGAACCGCTGCCGTGGTTGAAACAGAGCCTGTTCTGGAGGGGGAGATTTTCAAGTTCAAAAAAGGCTGCTATTCAGTGGCGGTTGACGGAAAGGCCTGGGATAAAAGCTTTATGAATGTCTGGGACCCCTGCTTTTCTTCAGATTCCCTGCATACCGCAGCCACTGTCCGGCACAATTATTATGAATACAGCATTGCCGTGGATGGAAAGCCCTGGAACAAATCATTCACTTCAGTCTGGGAGCCCGGGTTTTCACCTTTGGATTCATCCGTGACCGCCCCGGTGAAACAGGGAGGGAAATGGTATCTTGCCAAGGACGGGGATATTT
>JAWLES010000022.1:0-22551 GCA_041685935.1 Desulfobacteraceae bacterium
GGAGATATCGGGTTCGCAGCCTCCAAAACCTATGATATTGAAGTGTGGATGCCGGGACAGAACAAATACAGGGAGATCTCGTCTTGCAGCAACTGCGAAAGTTTCCAGGCAAGAAGGGCCGGTATCCGGTTCAAAAGAAAAGACCGGAAAAAGACCGAGTTCGCACACACGCTGAACGGATCGGGACTGGCCGTAGGCAGGACGTTCGCCGCGATACTGGAAAATTTTCAACACAGGGACGGTTGTGTTACAATCCCGGATGCTTTGCAACCTTATATGGGAGGAGAAAAAACAATTCAACATGAAGCTTGATGATTTCCCTGAAAGTATACGACCGCATCTGATCCCTGAACCCCGGGGAGATTTGTTTTACAAATGCCTTGGATGTAAAAAGACCTATTCCGCGGAAAAATTTTTGTACGTATGCCCTGAATGCGGGCAGGTATTGATGATCCAGGACGGAGAAGCCCAAAGACTCAGGGAAATCCCCGGAAAGACATGGCAGAAGATTTTTGATTTCAGGAGAGCTTTAAAAAAGCCTGCTTTCAAAGGTATTTACCGGTTTCATGAGTTTGTGGGTCCCACGCTGCCCCAGGAGTCGATTGTGTATCTTGGAGAAGCAAATACTCCTGTTGTGGAAGCGAACCGGCTGCTTCAGCAGAAAGCCGGCATCCGGTTCTACTACAAAAATGACGGCCAGAATCCGAGTGCCTCTTTTAAGGACCGGGGAATGGCCAGCGCCCTTTCCAGGGTCAAGCAAATGATCGACCGGAATCCTGATGAACAGATTATAGCCGTATGCGCATCCACGGGGGACACATCCGCGGCCGCCGCACTGTATGCCTCGTATCTCCAGCCTTCGATCCGGTCCGCGGTACTTCTTCCCCATCAAAAAGTGACGCCTCAGCAGCTTTCCCAGCCGCTCGGCAGCGGGGCGCATGTGTTTGAAATTCCGGGTGTTTTTGATGACTGCATGAAAGTGGTGGAGCATCTTTCCGAGAAGTATTCCGTGGTGCTTTTGAATTCGAAAAATCCGTGGCGGATACTGGGGCAGGAGTCCTATTCGTATGAAATCGCCCAGGACTTTGACTATGAAATGGCGGACAAGGTAGTAGTGGTGCCAATAGGTAACGCAGGCAATATTTCAGCCGTGATGAACGGGTTTTTAAAGTTTTACCATACCGGGATAATCGATGCCCTTCCGAAAATTATCGGAGTGCAGTCCGAACATGCAGACCCGGTTTTCCGGTATTATGACAATCCCGAGGACCAGAGAGAGTTTGTGCCTGTGACGGTTCAGCCGAGTGTGGCTCAGGCTGCAATGATCGGTAATCCCGTGTCAATGCCGAGGGTTGTTGATTTGGTGGATAAGTACAATGGAGCGGCAGGTGAAGAACGTGTTTTTATGACCCGGGTTACAGAGCAGGCCATCATGGACTGGCAGCTTCAGGCCAACAGGAACGGGCATATTGCATGCACCCAGGGCGGCGAGTGCCTTGCCGGACTTGTGGATGCCGTGGAAAGGGGGCTTGTGGACAGAAATGAAACCGCAATCGTGGATTCAACCGCCCATACTCTCAAATTTTCAGGATTCCAGGACCTGTATTTTAACAAGGGATTTCCGGAAGATTATGGGATAACTCCAGACCCGGAACTGGTCAATTCACCACGGCTGATCATGCCGGCTGATGAGAAAAATACTCCCCCGAGATCAGGAAAGCTTTCAGAGGAGCGTTTCAGCATATTTCTGGAGGATATTTCGGCCCGTATCGCGGAAGAAATGGCACTGACCGAGGGTCAATGATGAAAAAAGTTATTTGTACAGTTATCTGTTTGTTGTGTTCCTGCATTGTGTTCGCCCCGTTTTTTTTATCCGTGGTCCCGTGTGCATCTGAAAAAATGATCAAGACCTCATACAAAAATTACAAAGTGGTCAGGCTGGAAAATGAAACCGTTATCTGCGAGCCTTACAGGGTTAAAAAGGATGATTGGCTGTACAAGATATTCCGGAAAAAGGGGATGATTTCAGAGGAGAATTTCCCTCATTTCCTGGACATTTTCAGCAGGATCAATCCTGAGATCAGAAATATAGATCTCATTGAGCCGGGCGAAAACATAATAATCCCTCTCAAAAAGGCGGGAACGGATGAATACCGGGAGACCAGCCCGGGAGTTGTAAAAGTGCCGCTTCTGGAATATGAAAAAGTGCCGGATGCCGTAAAGCAGTATGTGTCCTCCCATAAAGTGGAAGCAGGCGACTCGGTATCAAAGCTTATTGATAAAAAATTCCTGAATGAAGAAGGGTTTTTGACTGAACAGGGCAGGAAGGCTTTCAAGATCGCCAATCCGGGCATTAAAAATATTGACATGATATATAAAGGCTCGACCATTTACCTTCCTGACCCCAACATGCAGTCAGAGCCTTGGTTTGAACAGCTTTTCAAAGCACGGGCTGAAAAAGAGGAAAAATCAAAAGAGGCACAAACCAAAAAAGACCCGGCAGCTTCAGGCAAAAGCAGGTTTGAAGAGCTTGATTCTTATCAGCTGTCACAGCTCAAAAGATACGCATCCCTTGTCGAGGGAACCCTGATGGCCAAGGGTGAATACCGTTTTCCCTCCGGTGATGATAAACCAGGCAAACTAGATCTTTCCTCAACACCCCTGATCAGATTAAAAAACGGGAACCGCATTCTTTTGGTACCCCCTGATATGAAAAACAAGGCGCTTGTGGAACAGATGCAGTCCCGGTGGAAGAACCTGAAAGTCGAGAAAATATCGGAAATACTTGATAACTCGGGCGATTCCGTGACCAAGAGCGTACCTGAAACCAATGAAGCATTTGTAGAGCGTCTGCTTTCTTTCACAGAATATGATGTTGAAATGGAATCGGAAATATCCTTTTCTTACGATTCAGTGGAAATTGATGTGACAATTGCACGGGTTTCAAGGAAAAACAGCTCCGATCTTTTAATCGATTTCGGAGAAATATACGGAAATGCGTTTGATATTCTTAAGGCGGAGGGATATTCGGTAATCTCCATCAAGCCGGAAGATAAAAAGATGGAGGCAGCGCTGAAATTGTTCAGGGCCCTTGACCTGCCTGTAACAAAGAATCCTGCATTTGAAAAGAACAGGCAGCTTTTAAGGGCAAAAGGGCTGTATGTATCCAATATCAAGCCCGAGCTGTTCGTTACCGGGTCAGAACTCCGGGAGGATACCAGGGATTATATAGAAAGCAGGAAAATTCAAATCATCAATCTTACTCCTTCCAAGGGAGACAAGGAGGCTAAATGAAACATATAATTGTTGCAATGGCCGCTGTTATGGCATTAACGTCGTGTACATCCAAAACACTAGTATCCACGCAAGATATGAAAATCGCCCAGGCTGTCCAGAAAGAGGGAGAAGCCTACCTTTTGGAGAGAAATTACACCCAGGCTTTGAGAAAATTCCTTGAAGCGGAAAAGAAAAATCCCGAGGATCCTTATCTGCACCACAATCTGGGTCTTGCATACATGGGAAAAGAAAAATATGCACTTGCAGAAAAACATTTTCAGAAAGCCATTGACCTGAATCCGGATTATACTGCAGCAGTCAATAGCCTTGGCACTGCATATATGCGGCAGGAGAAATACGACATGGCAATTGAGTCTTTCCGGAAGGTGGCTGACAGTATGCTGTATGCCAAACCCCATTATGCGGTTTCAAATATCGGCTGGGCCTATTTGCGGAAAAATGAATACACAGAGTCGATCAAATATTTTTCCGAAGCTCTGGAAACCGACCCGGAATTTGTGCAGGCCATCCACGGAAAGTCAATGGCACTCCTTGCCTTGGACCAGCCTGAACAGGCAATCTCCCTGCTTGAAAAGAAGATTGAAAGGCTTCCCGGATACGCCGTGCTCCATTCCGACCTTGCAAAGGCCTATGAAGAGGTTAGGGAATATGACAGGGCCCGGCGCTCTTGGCAGCAGGTGGTTAACATGGCTCCGGAGTTCTCTTCCCTGGCTGAAGAGGCCGAACACAGACTGCAACAGCTTCAGTAAGTACGGGTTACCTGCCGCGGATCAGTTATTCCATGCTATTCTCTTTTCTGCTCCAGCTGCACGATGGAAGGGGTCAGGAATATCAAAAGCTCCTGCTTGTCTTCCCCTTTCTGGTCTCGTCTGAATGCTTTTCCCAGTAAAGGGATATCCGAAAGATAGGGAATACCGGATCTTGATTCGGTGATGGTGTTTTTGACGACTCCTCCGATTACGATGGTGTCGTCGTTATTTACCAGGAGCTCGGTTTCCGCCTCGTTTGTTGAAAGGGACGGAACCCCGTCGACTATTGTATTGACATCATTCTTTGTCAGGTGCAGCTTCATTGATATCCTGTCATCAGGTGTTACATGGGGAGTAACCTCGAGTAACAGGTCGATGTCTTTAAATTTAACTGTAGATCCGCCTGTGTCATCCCGTTCAAGATACGGGTACTCAAGCCCCTGTTTGATCTGCGCGGGTTTGTTGTCAAGTGTCAGGATCTTGGGAGATGAAATGATCTTGATATCCCCTTTTGACTCAGCTGCAGTCAAGCTTGCGTTAAGAACCAGATCAGCGCCTGCGAACCGGTCAAGTGTAAAGTTTACAAGGTCTGAAGCGGCTGCCGCAGGATAGTTGACCGCAACATCCCAGCTGTATCCGTGTCCGAGGGAGGAGCTGTAAACGTCACCTACTTCATGATCACTGTCGGAATCCGTGCCCAGTCCCCAGGCGATTCCAAGGTCTCTTTCGAAATCTTTTGTTGCTTCCACAACCTTGGCCTTGATCATGATCTGGGGCGTGACTTTATCCAGCCGGTATATGATTTCCCTGGCCTGTTCGATCTTCTCCCGGGTATCGGTCATGATGATCATGTTGGTTCTTTCGTCCACACTTATGGTGCCCCGGTCCTCTGTCTGAATGTTTTCCAGATGGGGTTTGATATCTGCACTTGCACTGGAGTAATTAACAGGGATATATTCAGTGATCAAAGGCTCCATGTCTTTTTTCTGTTCCTGCTCCCTTTTCCTGGCAGCTATCCTCTGCTGGCGGCGGTCCTCTTCCTTTTGAAGAGTTTCAAGCGTTGCAATCCGTATTACATTGTTTTCTTTTGTTTTGCCGAGCCCGTTCATTTTAAGGACAAGATCGAGTACCTGGTCCCAGGGTACCGGTTTTTCAAGGGAGAGCGTAACGTTCCCGGTGACATCCTTGTCAACGGCAAAGTTTTCATTGCTCACCTGTCGAAGAATCCGGAATACATTTTTAATGTCGGTTTCGTAAAAATCGAGTTTGACCTTTCTGCCGGTATACTGCTTTTTCTCGTCGTATATATCCTCAGGGTCTTGATCGTCCTCTGATTTATTCTGTTTTGCATCGGTTTCAAGCTCCTGATCATTTTTTGTTTCCGTGTCCGCTGTGACAGAGGCCCCTTCGTTCAAAAGTTTTTGCGCTTTGGCAAATTCAGGGGGCTGAACCCCGGATGGTTCAAAATG
This sequence comes from Desulfobacteraceae bacterium, assembly GCA_041685935.1. Classification (GTDB taxonomy): domain Bacteria; phylum Desulfobacterota; class Desulfobacteria; order Desulfobacterales; family Desulfobacteraceae; genus JAIPEK01. Next base: position 5,516 of record JAWLES010000022.1, read on the forward strand.
AAGATTGATGCCCTGACGGGTCTGGACCAACCGGTATGGCACGTTTTCTCTCATTTCAATCTCTATCCGGGAATTTTTGTTTTTCAATGAAGAATCATCCTGGCTCGGGATAAGCCGGTCAACCGCCGATTTGAAATATTTGGCCAGAAAGGGCCTCTGGTGGCGTTCAGGGATATTGGTGTCAACAAGATACAGGACAAGGGTGTTTTCACCCCGTGGCTGAATATCGTATTTAACCGGCTGAGAGGTGTTTACGGAAATATCCGTGTATCCCTGTTTGTCCGTTGTAAATTCGATTCCGGTCAATTCGGCCGGGCCTTCGGGAATATCAGAAGGCTCCACGGTGTTCTTAATGGTGGCATCGTTTTCCAGGTTGTTTTCAGTTCCCTCTTCACCCCCCTCTGTTTCTGTTTGAGCGGTTGTCGCAGCTTTTTGAGGGATTTTCACCATAAGTTCACTCTCATTGAGAGGTTCTACATCATAAGAGACATTGTCATCCAGGAGGATAAGCAGTTTCGCGGTTTTTTTGTTCTCGTCCGCAAAGGATAAAAGAATATCGTTGATGTTGGAGTTCTCGGGCAGGGCAGGGTCAAGATTGTCCGCAAATTCCGTTTCAGGCATGTATATGGCAATGCCGAACGGAAAAGACTGTTTGATGGAGGTATACTCTATCTTCCGGTTTCCCTGCAGCAAAACAGAGACCGAGCCGTCTGACTTTGAAACCCGGATGTCCTCCAGAACGGTTTTTTTGTCGCTGGATTCAGAGATCTCCTGCTGTGTCTTTTCTGGTTCATTTTCCGCCGGTGCCGGGGTATCGGTTTTGCCGGCAACACATCCGTTCAATACGATCAGTGCAAAGGCTAAAATGATAAAAAAAACATGCTTTTGTGGTAAACTTGTCTGTAAACGGTTCATACTGAATCCTATTCCTTGTTGTCCTGTTTTTGTAACTTCATTTCCTTCCGGCGGCTTTTTTTATTTCCCCTTAAATCAGTAAACGATTCTTCGATGATGATTCTATCAGGTTCAATGCCGGTAACAATACCGCTGTTTGTTCCGATATACGTCCCTTTCTGCACGATATACCCTTTACCGTCGGCTTCCTGAACCATGCCGAAATCATCACCCTCTCCGGTTGACTGTACAACTGCGACCAGTTGAAGCTGGCTCAAATCTATTTTTTCCAGCGGGGTAAGCTGCCTTTCAGGCTTTTTGTCCTTTTCCTGTTCCGCTTTTCCCACACGGATCAGGGGCTTGAAGGGATTGATTTTACCGGCTGCGGAATATGCAGGCAGCGACTGGCTGACCCGGATTGTTTCATCCTTGTCCGGCTTTTGTGCTTTATCAGTTTCAGACCCTGAACGGTCCTTTTTCTCTTCTTTTTCGTCACTTTTCTCTTTGGAAGGGGCAGGTGATTTCTTTTGTGCGGACTTTGTTTCAGTCTCAGAGTTGCCGGATTTTTCCTCGGTTATTTTTTTGGATACAACCTTTGTGTCGGGCTGCTTTTTTTGAGCAGGCGGGTTGTCACATGCTGTGATTGCAAAGGCAAGAAAACAGGCTGCAATGAAAAGTGTTGATCGAACAGTTGATGTGACCGCCATATGGATCTACTTTCCCTTTTTTTGGTTTTTATTGTTCTCTTCTTTTGTAAACATATATGTAACCGCTTTGCAGGATGCAGCAAGATCACCCCCTTCTTTTGAGGTGGTCAGGTGAAGGTCTTCTATATTCACAATCCTGTTGAGCCTGGATACCTTGTCGAAAAAACCTGCAAGCTGGTGAAAACCAGCCTTGACTTCAATCTGAACCGGTATCTCTGAATAAAAATCCTTCTGTACCGGGCTTCCGGGCTGGAAAAGCAAAAAGTCGAGACCGGCCTCGTTTCCTGCTTTTGAAATTCCTGTGAGAAGTGAAGGGACCTCTTTTTTATCCGGAAGGGCTCTTAAAGCAAAGTTGAGCCTTTCCCTGGCTTCCTTGAATTTTGCTTCGTATTCCGCAAGGGCCTTGGCCTTGTTTTTATAGTCTTTCAGTTTTTTCTGCTGGGACTGATAATCTTTTTGAAGGGTTTCAAGCTTTTTGTGCTGCGGACTGTAAAAGAAATACCAGTATGCGCCCAGAATGAGTGCAATAGTGATGACAACAGTCAGGATTTTCTGTTTTTGTGTCAGATTGTTCGCTTTTTCAAACAGTGCTTCAAAGCTCTTGTTGACCTTGTCCGGATTTCTGTTTTTCTCATTCATGGCTATCGCTTTTTCTTCCCGGTGTCTTCATTGGTGTTAGGCGCATCCGCTTTACTGCACGTCAGGTTGAACGATTTAACTTTTATATCATTCAGGTCTTCCATCTTAAGGCTTTCCAGATCCACCTCGGTGAAAAGGTCGGAATTTTCCAGGTTGGTCATGAAATCGGCAACGGTTTTATTGTCAAAAGCGGTGCCGCTCAGTTTGACATTACTGCTGTCTGAAGACAGCTCTTTGAGCCACATTCTTTCCCGGACAACGAGACCGGACATGCTGTCGAGCAGTACCAGCGGTCTTCGTCTTTTTCCCTTGAGGGAATTGATGATTTCATACTTCTTGTTTACCACTTCAAGCTGTTCTTTGATGTGATTGACCCTCTCGGCCTTTTTTTTGTAAAGCTTGATCTCTTGTTTAACGTCCGCCACTTTCGATTCCATGGTCTCTATTCTGTCCTGTGTGACCGTATAGTAGTAAAACAGGGCGACCAGGATCAGAACAACGGAGCCTGTAAACACGGAAATCTGTTTTCTGATGTTTTCTTTTTTCCGTGCGGCGAGATATGGCAGTAAATTGATCCGTATCATTTGTCATCCATTTCCCGCAGGGCAAGGCCCAGGGCGATTGCGGCCAGCGGGGCTGATTGTTCGGTTGAAGAGTTCTGCTTCTGCTTGCCTTCGACAGCCACTTTTTCAAACGGGTTAAATATGGTAACCTCGGTTTCAAGATCAGCTGCAAGCGCATCTGCGAATCCGTCCACCAGGCAACCCCCGCCGGTCAGGTAGACGCGCTTGACAGCTCCTTCGTTGATATTGGTCCGGTATGTGTTAACAACGTCGAATACTCCGGCGCACCAGTTGGCGGTTACTTCATCGGTAATTTCCCTGAGCTTGTCAGGCGGTATTGTGTCATGATCCTGACCTGCGAGTATGTTTTCCGCCTCTTCCTCGGTACACTCGGTTTCAGCCATTATCTCCTCGATAACCTGCGAGGTGCCGGAGGAGTTGTCCCGCATCATTAAAGATCTGGTTCCTTTGAGGATGTTCAGTGATGTTTTGGAGACCCCGACATCGATCAGCAGGCTGATATCGTCGGTCTCTTCGGGGGTGTTGGCTTCAAAGATATTCTGATAGGCAAAGGTATCCACCTCTATGATAACCGGATTCAGGCCGGCTTTTCTGGTCAGTTCGATATATTCGGCCACCAGGTCTTTTTTTACGGCCACCAGAAGAACATTGAGCTGCTCGGATGAAAACTCGCTTTCTCCGAGCACCTGATAGTCGATATTTACATCACTGATGTCATAGGGTATGTACTGTTCCGCTTCGGAAAAAATGTAGTTCTGGAGATTGTCCTCGTGCTCCTTGGAGACACTGATGGTTTTTATGACGACGGAATACCCACCGGTTGCAATGGCAACATTTTTTTCCCTGATTTTGTTGGCCTTGAAAAGTTCCTTGATGGCTGCAGAAAGGCTTTCCACATCCTTTACCCGTCCTTCGGATATGGAATCCGGCGGGGTCCTGGTGATACCGAATTTTTTCAGCACAAGGCCTTTACCGGTCTTTTTCAGCTCAGCAGCTTTGATCAGGGAAGAACCGATATCAAGGCCGACCAGATGGTCTTTTTTCTTAAACATGATTTGGTTTCACTTATATATTATGTTGTGTTATAAGTCATAAAAAAAACAGTTTTACGGTTGCCGGAACCCAATAATGTTAATATACTCTCCTATTATATTTTTTTAAAGTCAAGTTTTTTTTTGATTTTAGTAAAAAAATATCAGGCTGCGACTGCAGAGACTATCGGAAAAAAAGAAAGACGTTTCCAAAATGGTTTTTAAACAGAAAAAAATTCAGGGAGAAAGGCCGTTCAGGCTTGTCAAGTTTTTTACTTTTTCAAGCCTTATAGTAATGTTTGCAGCCACCATCGCCATTGCCGCCTTTAATGCCCACTGGTCCACAAAACTTTTACAGGAAAAGAGTGAAGAATTCAACCAATTGCTTGTAGAAAATCTTAATCATCAGATTTTTCTGAGGTTCGTTATCCCCACTGTTCTGCAGGAAGGAAGGATAAAGCTGAGGGAGGAGAAGCAGTACAAGCTTATCGACAAGGTTGTAAGATCCACGCTGCACAGTTTTAACGTGGATATGGTGAATATCTATGATATGGATAATATCATTTCCTACAGTTTTGATAAATCCAGGGTGGGGACAAGAAATGCCGGGGGAGTCGAATATGAGAAGGCAAAGAGGCGTGAGTCCACCTCCAGATTGATAAAGGAGGGGAATTTTTTTGAAATACTCCTGGGGATGCCCAATAGAACGCGGATCGTGACGTTCGCCGCGCTGAAGGCGGAAAAGCAGGGCGGTCCTCCGACACTTTCCGGCCCTGTGCTCGGGGTTATCGAGATTGTCCAGGACACTTCGGAGGATTATCAGAAAGTGGCCAGGCTTCAGTGGCTTACCGTAGCCACCTGTTTCTGCGTCATGGGAACTCTTTTTATTGTTCTGCGGTTCGTTGTCAAGCACGGGGAAAATATTCTTGAAAAAAGGGCGGAAGAGAGGTTGAGGCTGGAAGAAAAGCTGCGGAAAGCCGAGCATCTTTCGGAAATAGGAGAGATGACAGCCGGAGTTTCCCATGAGATCCGCAATCCCCTGGGCATTATCAAGAGCAGTGCGGAGCTTTTGAAGAAAAAGGTGGCAAAGCATGGGATTGATACGAATATTCCGGGTATAATAGTGGAAGAATCAGGCAGGCTTGACAATATCATAAAGGATTTTCTCGATTTTGCAAAACCCAAAAACCCGGATCTGTTGCCCTGCCGGGTCGAGGATATAGTGAATAAAAACCTTGCCTTTCTGACCGGAAGGATTGAGGAAAAAGGAATTGAAGTTGAAAAGCGTTTTCAAAAGGGACTTCCGAAAATAATGGCGGATTCGGCCATGTTGTACCAGGCGTTTCTGAATATTATCATCAATTCGTTTCAGGCCATGAAGGATAACGGAAAAATCACAATTGAAATCTTCCATGAACCAGGCAATGTGGTTATACTTTTCATGGATACGGGCCCGGGTATAAAAGACAAGGATCTGGAAAAAATATGGACACCGTTTTATACCACCAAAGATACCGGGACCGGGCTCGGCCTGGGGGTAGTGAAAAATATTATAGAGTCCCATGGCGGCGGTATTGAAATTTCAAACCGGCATGCCTCGGGAGTACAAGTGAGAATAGTGTTGCCCGTATAAGGGAGTTGTAAATGAAAACCATACTCATAGTGGATGATGAGAAGCATTATCCGATGATTCTTGCAGAGGTTCTGCAGGAGGAGGGTTATTCCTGTTTTACAGCCTCCAGTGGTGTGGAGGCGCTTGATATTTTTGAAAACGAGTTTATCGACCTTGTCCTCACGGATGTGAAAATGCCGGGCATGGACGGTATTGACCTCTTGTCAAGGATAAAGGAGATCAGCCCGGATGCGCCCGTAATTGTAATGACGGCCTACGGCAGTGTTGAAAAGGCGGTCGAGGCCATGCAGGAGGGAGCGTATACCTTTATTACCAAGCCTTTTGAAAATGAGACGCTTCTGACCCATATATCAAAGGCCCTTGCCATCCACAAAATCGTGCAGGAAAACTCCATGCTCCGGGAGGCGATCAGTTCAAGATACAGCTTCGGGAACATCATAGGCAAAAGTAAACCCATGCAGGAGCTGTATGAGATCATTAAAAAGGTGGCTCCCACAAATGCAAGCATTCTTGTTCAGGGAGAGAGCGGTACTGGCAAGGAGCTTGTGGCAAAGGCTGTTCATTTTAACAGTAAACGGAAGAACAATCCGCTTGTGGCGGTGAACTGCTCGGCATTTGCGGAAAACCTGCTTGAAAGTGAACTGTTCGGCCATGAAAAAGGTGCGTTCACCGGTGCTTCCAGCAGAAAGAAAGGGCGGTTTGAGCTTGCGGATAAAGGCACCCTGTTTCTGGATGAAATCGGAGAGCTCGGGTCCGACCTCCAGGTGAAACTGTTAAGGGTTCTGCAGGAGAAAAATTTTGAGCGGGTCGGAGGAACGGAAGTGGTCCCGGTGGATTTCAGGCTGATTGCCGCCACCAACAAAAACCTGGAAAAAGAGGTGGAAAGCGGCAGGTTCAGGGAGGATCTGTATTACAGGCTCAATGTGGTAAAAGCGGTTATTCCGCCTCTCCGGGACCGAATAGAGGATATCCCCCTTCTGGTGAATCATTTTATTGAAAAATACAGCGATGACAGAGACGCGGAAGAGGGGGCGGTCAAAGGGATTGACCCGGAAGCGGCACGCCTTCTGTTTGATCATCCCTGGAAGGGGAATGTCAGGGAACTTGAAAATATGATAGAGCGGGCTGTGATCCTGTCGTCAGGCGGAACCATCTCTGCTGCGGACCTGCCCATTACGTCGAGACGGCATATCGGGACGGGCCTGGATATCGACGGCATACCGGAAAATGCAGGGCTGTATGAAACTCTTGCAATTATAGAAAAAAGAATGATTCAAAGGGCCATGGCAGTTTCCGGGAACGTTCAGTCCAAAGCAGCCAAAATGCTCGGTATCGGCAAGAGCGGTCTTCATCAGAAGTTGAAAAAGTATGAGCTTGATAAATAGATTCATATGGGTAAATGAAAGGGTTCAAAATTTTGAACTTTTGTATATTAAGGGATTTGTTCCGGTGTTAGAGGCCTCTTCCGTTTCGGTACGGGAAATTTGAAGCAATCCTGGTTCATGATCCTGAACTTTTGGGAGAAAGCGGGGGGTCAGGTATGCCGGAATTCAGAGGTGAAGAGTGGAAAATTTTTTTAAAATAGGGTTGCAGATCAGTGCATTAAAAAGTTTTTGAGGGTTGTGGATTTATTTTGCTGTGCCTTGGCAGGGTGTTTGCATTAAATAATTGTCAACTAACATTAAAGTTGGTTTTTTCATCTTTTTCCTCCTTTTACGAAAGGGCCGCCTCGGGAATTACCCAAGGCGGCCCTTCTGTTTTGTCCTTCCTTGACAACTCATCCTTAACATTTTTGCACCACAGTTTGCTGCGTCGGGCTTTATCGTTGAAACAGGAACGGTGAAGGCTACTGGAAAGTTTCTGTTTTGCTTCGGGCAATCGGCTGGTATATGGACTGCGGATGGTTTTCCACAACGTCCTTGAAAAAATCATAAGATTCCCCGCTGCCGTCCTTTTCGGAAACCATGCCCAGTGAGAAAACCGCTTCGTCTTTCATGACTGATTTTTCCATTTTTGCGGCCTTGCGGAAAGACTTTTCCGCCTGATCAAAATTTTCAAGCGCAAGGCATGTGCGCCCAAGCGCATTGTAAGCAAGGCTTTCCATTACAGGATCGTTTTTGAAATCATCCAGCACCTCTGTATACAGATCATAGGCCCTGTCATATTTTGTCGCTTCATAACAAATTCCGGCAAACCGGAATTTTCCGATTTTGCCGGCCTTTGTATTGGGATATTCGTTCAGAAGTCGGGTGAACCCTTCAAGGGCGGCTTCATAGCCTCCGGATCCGCTGCCTTCGGCACGGTAGGACTCCAGGGAACCGGCCAGAAGAGCGGATGCTTTGCGTTCGGAATTCTGAATGGTGTAAAGGATCCCGGAAATTATCAGGACCACGGCCAGCAAAACGCACCCGGCAATGATAAGAGGCTTTTTGTGATTTCCTGCGAACCGTATCGCTTCAAACATTTTTTTCTGGAACGGATCCATATGATCGGTACTTTTTTCAGATCCTTCATGGTTCTGGTGTTCATTCATACAGTGTTATCCTTTGCTTGTTTTGTTGAAATCCTTCTCTACCATACCAGGGATTTGTGAATCCATCCGGTTTCGCCGTCCGTATGCTCCACTTTGAGCCAGTTTCCCTTGCGGTTCAGAACTTTGAACGGAACCCCTCTTTCGACCCTGAATGCAATAGAGTTGTCCGTGCCGGGCCCGGAGCGGACATTGCATTTGTTTTCAACTGTCACCACCGAATCGACTTTTCCCACAAGGGAATTGTGAATCCAGGCCTTGTCCCCTTCAAAATCCTGGAACCGATACCAGTTTCCTTTTTCTTCCAGGATGATGACAGGGTGGTATTTTTCCACCTGCCATAACACATCATGGTTGGTGCCGGGTCCGGATCGTATGTTGGCTATCCTTGACGTAACAGTGCGCCGGTCCTGGGCCAGCGCATGGCCGGAAACAATCAGCAGAATAAGAAAGGCGGCAAATCCCGGAAGACCTGCCCGTTTTGCATAATTCATGGTTTGATCCCCTTTTGTTATTTATCCGAATCCAAGTAAGCTGCCTGATTGATATACCAGAAAAGATAAACCCCATGCAACCGCGGTTGTATAAATTAAATTAAAAAAAGCCCACCTGCCTGAAGTTTCCTTCCAGATGGCTATGATAGTGGCGGTGCAGGGTATATACAGCAGCACGAACACCATCAGGGAAAGGGCGCTCAAGGGGTTCATCCCTGAAGATTTCAGGGCCGATTCCAGGGCGTTTGGATTCTGGTTGTCCACGCCGTACAGAACCCCCATTGTGCTGACTACTATTTCTTTTGCCACGAGCCCGGTGATCAGAGCCACGCTGGAGCGCCATTCTATGCCCAGGGGTTCGAAAAAGGGTTCCGTGGATTTTCCGATCATGCCGATATAGGACTTTGCAACCCGTTCTTTCTTTTTCTCTTTTGTCAACTCCTGCAGCTTTGCACTAATTGCCCCGGTTTCAGATGCAGTGTCCGCCTGTGCAAGTTCGATTTTCAGATTCCGGGTTTGAGCTGCATAATCTTTAGACCAGTCAATATCCCTGGGAAAATAGGAAAGGGTCCAGATAATGATGGACCCGACCAGTATGATGCCGCCCATTTTTTTTAAAAATATTTTGCTCCGGTCCCACATGTGAATCAAGAGGCTTTTCATCATGGGCGCCCGGTAAGGGGGCAGTTCCATTACAAAAGGGGCGTCCTCCCCTTTCAGTGCAGTTGAACGCAACAGCTTCCCGGAAAGAACAGCCACTGTGATGCCGGTGAAGTAGAGAAGAAAAATGACTGTGCCGGCGTTTTTCGGAAAAAAGGTGCCTGCCAGTATCAGGTAAACCGGGAGTCTGGCGGAGCAGGACATGAACGGGGTCAGGAGTGCAGTCAGGATCCTGTCCTTTCTGTTTTCAAGTGTGCGGGTGGCCATTATCGCGGGAACGTTGCATCCGAAGCCCATCAGCATCGGGATGAAAGATTTTCCGTGAAGTCCCACCATGTGCATGATCCGGTCCATAAGAAACGCAGCCCTTGCCATGTACCCGGTGTCTTCGAAAAGTGCGATGCAGAAAAAGAGAATAAGGATGTTTGGAAGAAATATGATAACGCTTCCGATACCTGCAACGATTCCATCCAGGAGAAGGTCCTTGAAATACGATGGAGAAAGCGCTGTGTCAAGAAAGCCGGTCAGGATAGACAGTCCCGAATCGATCCATTCCATGGGATACGCCCCAAGGGAGAATGTGAGCTGGAACATTGCCCAGATGAAAAAGAGAAAGATGGGGAACCCGAGAATTCTGTTGGTGAGAACAAGGTCGATGTCCCTTGATATATCCACCCGCTTTTTGTTGGATATGGAGACCGCCTCTTTGACTATGCCGGCAATGAATCCGTACCTGTCGTCGGTGAGCACCATTTCAGGGTCTTCCTGGAAAAGATCCTCGATCCGGTCCCGGCATTTTTCGACCACCTGGATAAGATCCGGGTCATTCTCAAACTCCCTGGTTATAATTTTGTCTCCTTCAAGGAGTTTTACGGCGTTCCATCGGATCGGGGTTGTCCGCTGGTGGATTTTTCCGGATTCAAGAAGGGAAACAACAGATTCTATGCATTTTTCTATTTCATGGGAATACTTGATTCCTCTTCTTGTTTTTTTCTCTTCCGGCGCCTGCCCTGCTTCATTGACCGCAGTATCCAGCAGGGCCTCCGTTCCCTGGTTTCTGTTGCCGACGGTGAAGACAACAGGGATGTTAAGCAGTGCGGATATCTGCTCGGCATCAATGGTGATGCCCTTGGCCCGGGCCACGTCAGCCATATTAAGTGCAAAGACAACGGGCCTTCCGAGTTCCGCCACCTGCATGGCAAGATAGAGGCTTCTTTCAAGGTTGGAGGCATCAATGATGATGACCACGACATCGGGCTTTCCTGTGAGGATGAAATCCCGGGCGGCAATCTCTTCTGCCGAAAAGGGTGTCAGGCTGTAGGTTCCGGGCAGATCGACTATATTGATATCGTATTCTTTGTGCCGGGCCTTTCCCTCCTTTTTTTCCACGGTAACACCGGGCCAGTTTCCAACCTTCTGGTTGGCTCCGGTCAGGTTGTTGAAAATCGTGGTCTTGCCGGAGTTCGGGTTACCTGCAAGGGCGATTGTAAAAGATTTCATCTTTCCACCGAGGTACGGACATTTTCTACGGTTATGCAGGCGGCCTCTTCAACGCGAAGCGAGATATGATATCCCTTGACAATGATTTCAACCGGGTCTTTCAAGGGAGCGTATTTTTCAACAAAAACTTTTGTGCCCCGGTTTATTCCCAGTTCAAGAAGCCTCCTTTTAAGGACGGTCTCACCGGAGACTTTGGAAATGATGCCTTCCTGGCCTTCTTTCATGTCCCGCAAGGTCATTTTGACCGGAAGCCGGGGCCTGGAGGGATCTGTCAAGGCAGCTGCGTTTTCCGATTGAACCGGCTGCACCATTACCTTGTTGGCCATGCCCTTGCCGATGATGAACCTGCTGTCTGCCACGGCTACAACAGCCTGGGCCCCGGCCCTGGCGGAAACGATTTCAAGGTGCTCTCCGATTTTGATGCCCATTGCGGAAAGGCGCATATTGATTTTTTTCCCACCTTCCACTTCAATTATTTTCACGATTTCTCCGGGGTTGGCCCGGTCGAGGGGAATAACAAAGCTCCGTTTTTCAAGGCACCCGGAGCAGATTCCGTATATGGTCATTTTATGCTGGAGCATGTGGAATTTGTAAGCGCCTGCAAGCTTGAGCTGCTGTTTTTCAAGGTTTTCATCCCTGAATTCGGTTATCCCGCCGCATTTCGTGCAGACCATATGGTCGTGGTGAAGACCGATGTGTCTGTGTTCATAATGAACCAGGTTGTCCTCGAATGTAAGCTTGTGGGCAAAACCGAAGTCGCACAGAAGTTCCATGGTCTGCTCCACAAACAGCCGGTCCTCGGATACGTTGTTTTTCCTGAGTGCGTTAACGATATCCATTACCGTGACATGCTCTTCAAGAAGCAGGAAGATTTCCAGAATTTTATACTTTCTTTCAAAGTCTTTGATTCCCTGCTGCTTGAACAGTCTTTTGAACTGTTTTATTTCATTGTCGTGTGTATAATGCATAAAATTTTTCCAAAGTTGAAAACAAAAAATTAAAATATTAAAATTACACGAGTATGTCAATATAATGTTCGCTGTAACAGGTGATTGATGGTTTCAAATCCGGGGCTTTGCTCCCGGCAGCCGCGGACAGTTTTTACGGACCGGGCTTTCATGAAAACCGTTTTAAAATTGCCTTGAAACAAAAGCTGAATTGCCATAGTATGAAAGGCATGGGATACGTTTTCGATTTTAAGGATGCAGAGAGTTACGATCAGTGGTTTGATAACCCGAAAAACGCCTACGCCTTTAATCTTGAGATGAATCTGATGAAGATCATGCTGGCTCCGCTTGCGGGACAGCGCATTCTTGACATCGGCTGCGGAACCGGCAGGAGCCTGGAATACTTTCTGGATTCCGGGCTGCAGCTCACCGGGATTGAACCTTCACCGTATATGATCGATAATGCCCGGAAACGGCTTAAAAACAGAGCTGATCTGTACAGGGGATTTGCGGAAGATCTGCCGTTCGAGGATAACTCGTTTGAATATTCTTTTTTTCTCACCAGCCTGGAATATACGGAAATGCCTGCCAAGGCGGTTGAAGAAGCCTGCCGGGTTACAAAAGACAGGGTGTTTGTCGGTGTACTGAACAGGTACGCGCCCAACAATCTTTTAAAAAGGATTAAAGGGCTAATGGCGGGCAGCGTGTATTCGAAGCTCAATTTTTTCAGCATCTGGCAACTCAAAAGACTTGTCTATTCAATACTTGGAGATGTGCCCATGTCGTGGCGGACCACTCTGCAGTTCCCGATCGTTCACGGGAAAGCGGCATTTGTTCTGGAAAATCTGACAATAGTCCAAAAATCCCCGTTCGGAGGGATGATAGGCATGGTGATCACCCCGGTGCCGAAATTCAGGGTTACACCGATGCTGTTAAAAGAAAAGCCCGCCAAAAGGCCCAACCAGGTGGCAGGATACGCAAGGTTCGGTTCAGGAGATGAGTATGAAGACTCTTGTTTATAAAACACTTGAAAACAGTGTGACAGAGTGCGGCATCTGCAATCATTTTTGCAGAATAGAGGATGGAAAACGGGGTATCTGCGGTGTCAGGGAAAACAGGCAGGGGGTTCTTCATTCACTGGTTTTCCCGAAGGTTGTGGCAAGAAGTATCGATCCTGTCGAGAAAAAGCCGCTTTATCATGTGAAACCGGGCTCTTTTTCCTATTCAGTGGCCACCGAGGGGTGCAATTTTAAATGCGACTTCTGCCAGAATTCGGATATTGCACAGATGCCTTCGGAGAAAGGCCGCCTGATCAGGGGCGCGGAAATAACACCTGAACAGATCGTGGCCCGGGCACTGCATGCCAAGTGCATGAGCATTGCCTATACGTATACCGAACCCACGGTTTTTTTCGAGCTTGCCTGGGAAACATCCAGAATCGCTCATGAAAAAGGTCTTTTGAATGTATTCGTGACAAACGGTTATATGAGCAGAGAGGTGCTGGAAATGATCTCCCCCTTTCTGGACGCAGCCAATGTGGACCTCAAGTCGTTCAGTGACAAATTTTACAGAAAGTACTGCAAGGCAAGACTCGAGCCGGTAAAAGAGAATCTTCGATTCATGAAGTCTTCGGGGATTATTCTTGAGGTTACCACCCTTTTGATCCCCGGCCTTAATGATTCTGCCGAGGAGCTTGACCTTATAGCCGGGTTTATAGCAAACGAGCTCGGACCGGAGGTCCCCTGGCATATCAGCCGGTTCCATCCTGCATACAGAATGACGTCGCCGGGCGGAACTCCCGGGGAAACTTTGGAAAGGGCATGGCAGGCAGGCAAAGATGCCGGTCTTTACCATGTGTATCTCGGCAACGCCCCTGAAATAGGCCGGGAGGATACATGCTGCCACTTCTGCAGCGCTGTTCTGGTAAAACGCCATGCATATGAAGTGCAAGTGAGAGTCGAGCCCGGAACCGGTAAATGTCCGTCTTGCGGAACCCGGGTTTATGGGTTATATTAATGCGGATAAGCTGAGGATCACCGTATAAGGAGCAGTGCCATTAAAGAAAAACTGATGATATTAGGGCGGATGGTGAAGTTTTCCCATACCGTTTTTGCCTTGCCCTTCGCGCTTTCCGCGGTTGTACTCGCCTGGCCCGGGCATGATGTCACATGGCTGGATGTGGTGTTTATCCTCACTGCCATGGTGGGGGCACGGTCCGCTGCAATGGGGTTTAACAGGCTTGCGGACGCGGAAATCGACAAAAAAAATCCAAGGACATCCGGCAGGGAGATTCCTTCCGGTGCGTTGTCCAGGACAGGGGTTGCGGTTTTCGTGTTCGTGTCCGGCACCGTTTTTGTTCTTTCCGCAGCAATGCTCTCCAGGCTTTGTCTGTTCCTGTCGCTGCCGGTACTGTTGTTTCTGTTTTTCTACTCGTATACCAAACGGTTTACAAAGTACTGCCATATATATCTTGGAATTGCCATTGCCCTTGCACCTGCAGGGGCCTGGATCGCTGTCAGCGGCTCCCTTTCCTGGAGCGCGGTTTTTCTCAGCCTTGCCTTGATGACTTACATATCAGGTTTTGATATTCTGTACGGATGCCAGGATATAGAGTTTGACAGGGCCGAGGGACTTTGCTCCATTCCTGCGGAACTCGGCGTGCACAAAGCCATGGTGCTGTCTTCCGTGCTTCATGCTCTGACAATCCTGTTCCTTTTATTAATGCACATCGTGTACGGGATGCATCCGGTTTTTTATATATTCCTGGGGCTTATCAGCGTTTTGCTGGTCATAGAACATCTTCTGGTGAGGCCGGGAAACCTGGATCATATCAATATCGCCTTTTTCCATGTGAACAGTGTTGTTTCAGTTGTACTTCTGGCGGGAATTCTCATTGAGGCGCTTGCCGGATGAGTGACCGTGAGAACAGATATATTGTCGCCATGACGGGAGCTTCAGGGGCTATCTACGGGCTCCGGCTCGCACGCGCCCTTGTGAAAAGCAGATGCCGCGTGTACCTTATTGTTTCCAGCGCCGCCCGAAAGGTTCTGCATTATGAAGCCGGCCTTGCTTCGTATTCGTCCATGCCCGAGTTTCTCACGGCACAGGGAATCGACTGCAAAGAGGGAGGGCGGGTTGAGCTCCTTGATCCGGATGACATAGCAGCCTGTGTGGCCAGCGGCTCTTTTGTGCACGCAGGTATGGCAGTGGCGCCCTGCTCCATGAAAACCCTTGCAGGCATTGCGTCAGGCAATGCAGACAACCTTGTCACCCGGGCGGCGGACGTAGCCCTTAAAGAGACCAGGAAGCTGATACTGCTCTGCAGGGAAACCCCTTTGAACCTTATTCATCTTGACAACATGGGAACCGCGGCAAGAGCGGGTGCGGTTATCATGCCGGCCTGCCCCTCTTTTTACGGCGCCCCCCTTACCATTGAGGATCTGGCGGATTCCGTGGTTTCAAGGGCGCTTGACCATCTGGGGGTTGAAAACGGTGCTGCGGTTCGATGGGACCCTTCATCGGATTGACCGGATCATGCGGCTGATCATCGACGATAAGGCCGGAGAGGTCATCGAAACCCTGCGCCGCCGGGGATACAGAGCACTGGTTGTCGGTGGGTCGGTCCGGGACTGCATGATGAACAAAGCGCCCTCTGATATTGATATTGTTACCAACGCACCAGTGGAGGAAATTTTCCGGCTTTTTGAAGGAGAAAGCGTAAGACAGGTGGGAAGGCAGTTCAGTGTGTTTCTCGTTAACGGCATTGAGGTTGCCTGCGCCAGATCCGGCGGCGAATCAGAGAGGTTCCCCCTGAACGACCTGGGAATGAGGGATTTCACCATAAACAGCATGGCAATTGATCCTGCTTTTGATGGGCTGATTGACCCGTTTTCCGGGCTGCATGACCTGGAAAACCGTGTTGTTCGATTTACCGGAAACCCTGAAGAGAGAATTCTTGAAGATCCGCTGCGGATTGTGCGGGCCTGCAGGTTCACCTCCCTGCTGGACGGTTCCATTGACCCTGCTTCCTTTGATGCCATGTGCAGATATGTATATCTCCTTAAAGAGCAGACATCGCCGGAAAGGTTCCGAACGGAAATCCTGAAGGCGATGCTGCATCCCCGGCCTTCTGTTTTTTTTGATACTCTGAGGCTGGCAGGGGGACTTCAATTTGTTCTGCCGAGCCTGGATCGGTGTTATGATCTGGATGGCGGGCCCTATCACGGAGAAACCGTGTTCGAACATTGTATGCTGGCGGGGGATGCTGTCAGCCGGAAATACCCTCTGCTGCGGCTGGCGGGTTTTCTCCATGATGCAGGGAAGTTTGACGCGGCAGTGCCCGGGAAAAAAGGGGTTTCATTTCCTGGCCACGAGATTGAGACAGGGGCGATCGGCTCCGATTTGAAGCGGATGGCTTTCAGCACCCGGGAAATTGAATATATTCTCGCTGTTATCCACACACATATGCGTCCACTGACGCCGGATACAGGCGAAAAAGCGGTGCGGAAAACCCTGGCTTCCCTTGAATCCCGCAACGTTCCCTTCAGGGATTTTATGCGTATCAGGATTGCAGATAAAAGGAGTAATCTGTTAAAACAGCCGTATACTCTACACGATATCAGGATCAGGTTTGAGAAACTTGTGAAGGCTCATCAGGGTGCAGATGAGGGATTCGGTCTCAAACACCTTGCAATTACCGGGGATGATGTGATGAAGATACTGAACATA
Source organism: Desulfobacteraceae bacterium (assembly GCA_041685935.1). Lineage (GTDB taxonomy): Bacteria > Desulfobacterota > Desulfobacteria > Desulfobacterales > Desulfobacteraceae > JAIPEK01. The sequence continues at coordinate 21,863 of JAWLES010000022.1, forward strand.
CAGGAAGGCCCCCGGGTGGGAGAAGCTTTGGAGTTCCTGCTGGAAAGGGTGTTTGATGATCCCGCCGTTAATACCGGAACTGAACTGGAACGGCTTTTGATCAGGCATTTTAAAAGAGGACGGCCTCTATAACTGATAATGAGGAGGAGTATGACAAAAAACAAACCAATGATACTGGCGGTTGATGATAATCCTAAAAACCTTCAGTTTTTGAGCAGACTTCTTTCGGATGAGGGTTATGAGGTCGGTGTCGCCCAGGACGGCCTGCAGGCGATCAACTTTGTTACCAAAAACCAGCCGACCCTCATCCTTCTGGATATAATGATGCCTGAAATGGACGGGTATGAGGTCTGCCGGGAGTTGAAATCCAATGTCATCACCCGGCATATACCTGTTATTTTCCTGACAGCCAAAACCGATACCGAAGATATCGTCAGAGGATTTGATGCCGGTGCTGTGGATTATATCCTGAAACCGTTCAGTTCGGCTGAACTTCTGGCCAGGGTGAAAACCCATGTGGAGCTGAACAGATTAAGGGGCCTGCTTCCAATATGTTCCAAGTGCAAAAAGATCCGCAATGATGAGAATCTCTGGCAGCAGATCGACCAGTATATGGAAGAACACTCGGACGTCATGTTCTCCCACGGGCTGTGCCCGGGCTGCATGAAAGAAATGTACGGAGACCAGCC
>JAWLES010000023.1:0-22236 GCA_041685935.1 Desulfobacteraceae bacterium
TGCAGATGAGGATATGGGATATTAATCCGGGGTATCTGAACCGCGGCAGTCTGCTTGGTGAACATCGAGAGCTGCATGGAATTGTTTCTGTTCTTGTAAATAAAAAGAAGGGGTATTCCAAGCATCCTGAAACAATCCGCTGGGCCGGGAGAGGATGGGCGCTCAGGATGCGTCATAAGCAGTTGTCCTGCGAAATGGCATTAAGGGGGTTCAGGGAAAAGTCACCTGTAAAAACACGCTCCGGAAAAGGGAAATGGCCTGATGGTTATATTGATGGCCCTGAACAGCAGTTTATGCTGCTGGGACAAAAGTATGCAGACAAAGAAAAAGGCCGTATACCGTTGCCCGGAAATATACAGCAGCTCTGGAGCCATCATAAGTATTCAGTTCTGGCGCGTGATCCGAATTTGTATAAAGAAATAGGGGTGAAGGTTTCCGGAAACAGAATAGCCTTTGGCGACCTGGCGTTGATTTTAACTGAATCTTTAAGGCGGCAGCCTGCTGAAAATCGGATTAGAAATGCTGTACAGCATATGTGGGGATATGTTCCACAAGGCTTTCAAGGGGCCCGGAAAGATACTGCCTCCTGGGGAGTTCGTAAATTGCTGCTTGAGACCCAAAGAATTGCCATGGCAGCCGGCATCTCTTATATCATCTCTTCAACCGCCTTAAGTGAGTTAATGGTGTGGCTGCCGAATCAGCGGTATTGATCAGGGTCTATGTCAAACCGTTTGATGATCTGCTGAAGTGCCTGGCGTTCAAGGCCGGATTTTTTGGCTGCCTGTGTTATGTTGCCGTTGGTTATCGCGAGCATGGCTCCGATGTACTGGTGGTTGAAGGTTTTAAGTACTTCCTCTTTTGCCGTGCGGTAGGGAAGGCTTTTCAGGCTGTTGATGTCCGTGCCTCCCAAAGCGGATGCGGTTTCAGGCCTGAGATCGTCCGCAGGCACGTCCGAGCAGGTGATGGTATCTGATTCCGCATAAACGATTCCCTGTATCAGGATGTTTTCAAGCTCTCTGACATTGCCCGGCCAGGTATGCTTGATCAAAAGGTCCATGAGCCTTTCAGAGATCCCTTTTTCAGGTTTGTTGAATTTCCTGCAGTGTGATGACACGATATGCCGGGCCAGAAGAGGGATGTCAGTGGGCCTTTCCCTCAAGGGCGGCAGGTGAATGGTGAGCACGTTGAGCCGGTAGAAAAAGTCCTCCCTGAATTCCTCTTTTCTGATTTTCTCTTCAAGGTCCCGGTTTGTTGAGGCAATGATGCGGACATCTATATCCACGGCCTTTGTGTCGCCCAGAGGCTTGATCTGTTTTTCCTGGAGCACCCTTAAAAGTTTGGTCTGGATCATGGGGCTGATGTCTCCGATTTCGTCCAGGAACAGAGTACCTTTGTCAGCTTCCTGGAAAAGGCCTTCCTTGTCCCGCTGGGCATTGGTGAAAGCTCCTTTTTTGTAACCGAACAGCTCGCTTTCAAGGATATTCTCAGGCACGGTCGGGCAGTTAACCGGAACAAAAGGCCCCTTTCTCCTGGGGCTCAGGCTGTGGATGGACTGGGCTGTCAGGTCCTTTCCGGTGCCTGATTCTCCTGTAATCAGAACAGTGACATCGCTCTGGGCAACCATGGAGATCTGTTCAAAAACCTTGCGCATGGCAGGGCTCTCTCCTGTGAGTTTTCCGAAAACTCCGTTTTTTTCCTGCTTAAGCCGGGTGTTCTCCTTTAAAAGCCTGCTTCGTTCAAGTGCTTTTTTTACCTTGAAAACGAGCTCTTCCTGTTCAAACGGTTTGGGAATAAAGTCGTACGCCCCTTTTTTGATTGCCTCCACAGCCACATCAATGCTTGAGTAGGCTGTCAGCATCAACACTGTAAGCTCGGGATAGTGCTCCCGGGTATATTCAAGCAGTTCAAACCCGTCCATTCCCGGCATCCGTATATCGCAGAGCATCAGGTCAAAATCCGACTTCTCCAGGATTTCCGTTGCCATTCCGCCGGAGAACGCCATTGTGGCGTCGCAGTCAAGATCGAGTTCCAGGTTTTTTTTCAAAAACCGGGTCATGTCTTTTTCATCGTCTACAATAAGAATCTGGGCTGTCATTGGGTCTCCCTGGTTTCTTCAGCAGCAGGAAGGGTCACGGTGAACCTTGCGCCGCCGCCTTTTCGGTTTCCCGCTGTTATGGTGCCGCCGAAGTTTTTTATAATGCCGTAGCTGACTGAAAGGCCGAGGCCGGTTCCCTGGCCTACGGGCTTGGTGGTGAAAAAAGGATCGAATATTTTTGCAATGTCCTTGCGCCTGATCCCGCAGCCGTTATCCAGGACATTGACAATGATTCGTCCGGTGTTGTCCTTTTCAGTCGTGATACTGATGTTTCCTCTTTTTTCAACTGCATGGCAGGCGTTGATCATCAGGTTGATAAACACCTGTCTCAGCTCCTGTTCGTTTCCCATGGCTTCGAGGGCGCTTTCCTCCGTCTGTTCCAGGGCGATTTCAACATCCCGGAAGTCTGAATGGTTCCGTATGAATCCGGCCACATCCCCGATGATACGGTTGATGTCAATGACGCCGTATTCTGTGTTTCCTTTGCGTGAGAATGCCAAAAGGTCCGCAACCACGGTTCTGCAGTTTTTCACGTGCTTTTCGATGGTTTTCAGGTCCTGGTAATATTTGAATTCATCTTCGGATTCCTGCTTGAGTATAAGCTGGGTATGCCCCATGATGATGCCCAAAGGGTTGTTGATCTCGTGGGCCACGCCTGCCGAGAGTTCTCCCACCGCAGCCAGTTTGTCCGCCTGGGCGATCTGTTTTTCCATCTCTTTTTTTTCATTGATGTTTTTGATGATAAAGTGGAATCGCCTGTCACACCCGAATGCCCCGTAATCGATGCCCCCTGTGAGAATCACGTGCTGGATCGAGCCGTCAGGCCGGATGAATTCAATCTCTTCGTTCAGGACATACTCTTTGGTCTCTATGATGCGGCTGATCCTTGTCCATTCGGACTTGTCAGCAAACAGGGTTTCCATGTGCATGCCGCCTATGACGAGCTCGTTTCTGGTATAACCGGTCATATGCACCCCTGCGGGATTGGTTTCAAGGATACGCCAGTTGTCGTCGGTTACCAGGATAGTGTCAAGGGACTGCTCGAAAATACGCCTGCATTTGTGTTCCGAGCTGGTGAGCATTTCGGTTCTCTCCACCACCTTCTGCTCCAGAGTCTGGTTGAGGTTCATCAGTTTGACCCGGGTCTCTTCAAGGCTTTTCCGGCTGGACAAAAGCTCCATGTTGATCTGCCTGCTCTGTTTGAAAAAAAGTGTGATCAGGCCGACGATCATGAATGAGGTGGTATTGATGGCGCCGCTGTAAGGGCCGAGATAGCCCCATACTTCCGCGTTGCCCGACAGGATCAGCAGCTGTTTCAAAAGGTGTCCGAAAGATCTTGATACGGAAAAGATTGTGAACCCTGCGCAGATCCATACAAGGTAAAGAAACAGGATGTTTTCCGGGTGTTTCTCCTTGAGGCCGGTGGCCCGGTTCAGCGACATGAATGCAAATATGATCATGGTAACTGACCCTGCTACGTCCACGGTAAGCATGGGCAGGTATGAGACCGTCACGATTCCCCCTTTACCTGCAGGCTGCAAAGGCCCCTGTAAAGAAGGAAGATCGCAGGCACGCAAAGAAGATGGTCGAGTTTCAGAAGGTAGTAGGCTGTTTCAATGAGCCTGCTGTCTGTTTCGGAACTGATGGTAATAGAGGAAAAGGTGATATCTGAAACTTTTACCAGGTTTATCTGGTTGTCCAGCAGATGAGCTCCAAAGGCGGCCATGTTCCAGAGAATGAAGAAAAAGGCTGCGTACTGGATCAGGCGCCAGCCTTTGCTGCGGTTCAGCTCTTTTCCGGTGATGGTCAGAATCAGCACCACCATGGAAAAAAGGAAAAAAAGATGGCCGAGCTGGTGCACAATGATTCCTTCCGCCCCGCTGTGCATTTGTGTGGCAAAGGAGGGGACCGGAAGAAATACAAGAAAGAGCGCTGCTGCCTGGACGGTTTTTAAAAGTTTGTTCACTTGGGCTTAACTCCGGTAAACATGGGGTTTTGCATGATGCCCTCGGGCTGATTTTATTCTGCGGATATATTTTATACACAGCATGGACGCCAATGCAATCCCGACGCAGATAAAAAACCATAAAATCCCGCTGATTTTCAGATCCTGCCCGAGGGTGAAAAGATACTGCTGTCCGAATTTTTCAGCCATCATTTCAGGGCTGTACACGTTGCCGACATAGGCAAGAATCAGGAGAAACGGCAGCCATATGGTGACAACGCTTTTGAGAAGCCCTTCAAAGAAGTAGTCGTAGTAAACCCGGTTGAGCTGAGCCTGGTCGATATTCCTGGCCATGCGTTTTGCTTTTGCTTTGTCCGGCTGCTTAAGGGCCTCGTTTTTGATCCGGTACCAGTATTCGAATTTTTCTTTCAGCTCGGTCAGGCGCCGGGTATGGTATACCTTTCTCAGAAAGGCGCATATCACAACCGCGGCGACTGCAAGCAGGAAAATCACAAGTCCCGGACTGATCGCCTCCAGCGGCCCGAGCACCTTCTGGATGACCAGGACCGCTTCGGATGCGGAGTTGTCTATGAACCTCCAGGCTTTATCAAGAAATGTCATTGTGAATCTCCCCTTATTTCAATAGTTCTGTACGGTTTGTGTGTCGGGAAGGCCTGACGCCTTCCCGACTGTTGGAACTTAAAGCAGATTTCCTGTTTGCCCGCTTCTTTTTAAATCCAGATCTCTATCTTGAAGAACCTGAAAAAGAGGAAAAACAGCGTGAACGCCAGTATAACCTTCAGCGTCATTTCACTGAAGAGCTTCTGTGCCCGGCTTCCCAGCATTCCGCCTGCGAATCCTCCGATGATTATGGCGATGGCGATGGTGGGATCAGGCATGTATCCGGTAACGATGTATCCGAGAAAGGAGCCGATACTTGAAAAGCAGGTGCCGATCAGGGATATGGGAACAGCCACGTACATGGGAAGCGCACCTATGGACGTCATGGCAGGTACGAGAAGGAAACCGCCTCCGATGCCGAAGGATCTTGAAACCACACCTATGGCAACACCGAGTATTGCAAAAAGGAGCGGATTGATTGTGAATTCTTCTCCCCAGAACTTGAACCGGTAATCAGTCAGGCCGGTCTTGACGGGCTCGATACTGCCCATTTCAGCGGCACGCCCTTCAGCCTTGGCCTTGGCCACCTCTTCGTTGAACTTCTGGGTCATCTTTTTGATGTTCTTCCTTTTTTCAAGGGCCTTGGGGGTCATTTCCCTGAGGGTTTTGATGCCCATCAGCACCACCAGTACAGCCAGCCATTCCTTGTACGCTTTAAGCGGCAGAAGGGCTGATACATACTTCCCAAGCCAGATGGAACCGATGAAAATTCCCAGGCCGAAGGAGAGCCCTACAGGCCATGCCACCCGCTTTTCCACCTTTGCGTACCTGTAAAAAGAGCCCAGAGGGGAGAACAGGGTCAGCGCCATGTTGGACGGTTTCAGCACGTTTGCCGCATTGATGCCCACAGGCCCGATGGTGTTGATCACAAGCACCTGGAATGCCGCCATAAGCATACCGCCTGCAGCACCTATCATGGAAAAGTAGGTGCCGACCAGAATGGCTCCGATCACGATCCAGAGGGGATTCATATACCTGTACCCCAGATCCAGCCAGAAACCGTTCTGTTCAATGGTGTACTCCCCTTTTTTCTCTCCGTTTACAAATACGTCGAATTCAGTATCCGGTGGAGTGTGCCTGTAGGTGTCAAACGAGACTTTATATTCACCTGTGGATTTGTCAAGATCCACTTTGGTTCCCTCGTTCCAGTATTTACCGTCAGCTTCGTCCGTGACCACCGTCCTGGAAAAGATAACCACCTTTCCTCTTCTGTTACCCTCTTTGACAATGGTGTTGATGCCGAACTTGGTTTCGTTGGCGTATTTCAGGAAATTCCACTGGTCTTCGGTCCGGATCGGCCCGAGCATGGACCTGGTGTCCGGATCAAGATCATTGAAATTTTCTTTTAAATAAAACATGGTGGTGCTGTAGATTCCGTTGTCATCCCCCAGGAGTACGGACGGCCCTCCGAATTTTTTCTTTTTCACGCTGCCGAACCGGTCCGGCTTGTTGGTGATCAAATAGTAGAGCGGTGGAATTTCAGTGTTTTTGTTGAAACCGAATTCCTCTGCATCTTTTTTAAGCCTTTTCACCTCATGGTCGCCGTCGGTATCTTTGGTGGCGAACTTGTCCTTCTGGGCCAGGGTTATATAGAGATCTTTCCCCGGTTCGATGCTGCCTGAAAGTGTTACCGTCTCGCCCGCTTTGTAGTTAGAGCCGGACAGAGACATGTCGGAGGCCGCGTTGGCGGCCGGTGCCAGGAACATCAACGCCAGCGCAATCAGGAGGCAGGGTGTATAAATTTTCTGCATAATTTTCTCCCTGAAATAATGAATTAAAATGTTTATAAATGAAAGTACCGGGTTGCTGTGAATGCGCCCAGGTACCCTGTAAAACCGGATGTTATCGTATAAATTGCAAGGTCCGGCACTGTCAGGATGAAGAACCCTGCTGCGTAAAAAGACACGAGGTTCAGCACGGGCCAGGCCAGGAATCCGGCAGCTGCTCCTGCAAGCGTGCCTGTGAGCTTCAGGCGCGTTATATCCTCTTTCAGGAGGTTTACGGTCTTGTACCCTGAAAGTGCGCCGTTAAAGCCGATCACCAGGGGCATGATGTCCGCTGTCTTGCCTGCGGAAATCACTCCTGCAAGGAAAACCGCCAGGATGATCGATCCGAAAAGTCCCGAGGCAATGCTGAAACTTATTCCTGCTGTGGTTCTGATACTATCCCTCCTTTCAGATTCAAATTCGGAAATTTCAAATTCGGGGGACACGATACATAATTCCTGCTGTTCAGTGTATTGGGACAAATTCGGGGGACACGATACATAATTCCTGCTGTTCAGTGTATTGCCCTCCGAACTGTTCGAATTAGTAAAATTCTGTTTAATACCCTTGAATTACGAGGAATTATGTTTCGTGTCCCCCGAATTTTTCGGTTGAAACGCATATGCCGGTCGGCCTCAGTGAGGCTCAATGGTCCGCAGGCAGTCCTGTGGAAGCCTGTGCGTGCCTTTGTCGGTGAGGCTGACTTCTATCAGTGCATCCGGGTCGTTGATTGCCGTGTCCGGGTCCGTAATGATGCCGTGGACACCGACGAATTCATCCATGTACGGTTCCCATGCATCATCTTCCGATTTTTTGAAAACTTCGATTTTCTGGCCTCTTCGAAACTGCATATCCTCTCCTTTTCCTATTCCACAGGGTGAACATCCACACCGGCCCGTGCGGTTTTCTGCCGCAGGCAGGTCTCACAAAGGCGTTTGCCCTTGAAAGCCTGTCCCACATCCCGGGTTTTGTTTTTAATGAATTCAAGATATCTTTCAGGTCCCATGACCGCACCGCAGGATTCGCAGTAAATGATTTCCTGCTTGTTGAGCACGGTTCCGCAGAGGGACAGAATCCTGTTGCCGTCCTCTTCCCTGATGGTCATGGCGCCGTTGGGGCAGTTATGTGCGCATGCGCCGCAGGTTATACACCGTTCGGAAGTTCTTCTGAAATCGGTTTCAGAAGGGTTGTCAAAGTCCATGAATCCGAACTGAAGCGCATCTATCCCCATCTTGTCCCGGCATACCGAAACGCAGTCTCCGCATCTTCTGCATATGTCGCACCGAAGGCACCGGGCCGCTTCTTTCCTTACCTCGTCCTCGGTATAGCCAAGCTCTGCCTGCTGGAAGGTGGTCCGTCTGCGGTCGATGTTCAGCATGGACATTTCCGGCCGCTTCAGTGTCATTTTGGTGGTGGCGGACATTTCTATGAACGGCTCTTTCCTGTGCCGTACCGGTACCTTGGGGATGGTGGGCTGGGGGATATTGTTGAAGTATCTGTCAATGGACTCTGCAGCCCGCTTGCCCCCGCCGATGGCTTCGATTACCGTGGCAGGGCCGGAAACCGCGTCTCCGGCCGCAAATACACCTGGCATGGAGGTTTCCATGCTGGTATGGCTGACTTCAATGGTGCCTCTTCTTGTCCAGTTGACATCGGAAAAAGCCTGCATTCCGGTTCTGTTCACAAACTGGCCGATTGCACTGAGTACCGCGTCCGCCCGGATGACGAAATCGCTTCCCAGCATGGGCACGGGAGACATCCTGGAGGAATTCTCCTTTTGAACGAGCTGGGCCTTGGTGCACCAGAGGCCGGTTGCTTTCCCTTCATCCCCGGCGATTTCCGTGGGGATGGTTAGAAACGAGAACTCTATGCCTTCAGCCTCAGCCTGTTCCACCTCCTCCACATCAGCAGGCATCTCCGACCTCGAGCGCCTGTATGCAACCGTTACTTTTTCAGCACCGAGTCTCAGGCTGGTCCGGGCGGCGTCAATTGCCACATTACCCCCGCCGATGACCACTACGTGCTTTCCTGGTACATGCCTGTCCCCCAGTGCTACATTCTTAAGAAAGGTTACAGCGTCTATGACCCCTGAGAGCTCCTTTTCACCCTTGATACCGATTTCCCAGGCGCTGTGTGCCCCTATGGCCAGGAAGAACGCCTCAAAGCCCTGTTTTCTGAGTTCCTCCAGTGTGACGTCCTTGCCGAACCCGGTGTTGTACTGAAATTCCACCCCGAGCTCTTCGATCAGGGCGGTCTCCCTGTCGATCGCCTCCCTTGGGAGCCGATACCTTGGAATTCCAACCATGAGCATGCCACCGGGCACGGGCAGAGATTCGATCACCTTGACCGTGTATCCGTTCAGGGCGAGGTAGTAGGCTGCGGATAACCCGGCCGGTCCCGCACCCACAACGCATACCTTTTTGCCGTTCGGCTTTTTCTTTTCAGGGTTTTTGTACGCCCCTTCAGACAGGGCGCGTTCCGCTGCAAAGGCTTTCAGGAATTTAATGGACACAGGGGTGTCGATCCTGCCCCTCACGCACATCATCTCACAGGGCCGGGTGCAGACAAGGCCGCAGACCCATGGAAGGGGGTTGTCCCGCCGGATTACTTCTATTGCTTCGGCATCTTTTCCCCGGCTTATCAGGTGAAGGTAGGTAGGTATGTCGATTCCGGCGGGACATGCCATCTGGCAGGGTGACGGCGCCAGTCTGAAACAGTCCATGGTGGGACAGTTGTGGGTGTTGATATGGCTTTCAAAAACCTCCCTTTGTTTTTCCAGGGTGTTTCTGAGTTCTTGACCGATTTTGATACCGCCCGCATTGTCCGGGTTTTCGAAAAATTCCGCAATCAGGTTTTCCACGGCATCAAGATGAAGGCTGCCGGCCTGTCCGGCCGAGATATCGTCCATGAGGCTTAGGATCTGCTCGACGATACGCCTGGTTTTAGGCTCGTCTATGGCTTTGCCGTCAATGAGACCGGAGAGCTCTATTATGGTCGCCTGAACCGGGCAGTTGTTTTCAGCCATTGTTAACGCTCCTTTCCCCTTTTCTAAAAGGAACTGTTTTCCAGGGACGCAACCGCTGCAGCATGCTGTTCCCTTCTGATATGGGGCATTTTGTCGATTCTGCCGAATGAGAGGCAGCCGGTGGTGCAGGTGGTTACACAGGCCGGATCAAGCCCTTCATCAATCCTGTCCATGCAGTAGTCGCACTTTTCCACTTTCTTTGTCTCCGGGTTCCACTGGGGAGCACCCCAGGGGCAGGCTGAAATACATGCCTTGCATCCCACGCACAGCTCTTTTTCAATAAATACGATTCCGTCCTTCTGCCGGATCTGCATTGCACCGGTGGGGCAGGCGGGCACGCACCACGGGGTTTCACAGTGAAAGCAGGGCATGAAGATAAAAGAGGTTCTTGGTACGTCTCCGATGAACTTGGGACCCACCTGGACTATCTGGCAGGGCTTCGGCCCAACCGGCAGCTCCTTGTTGGCCTTGCACTGGATTTCACAGGCGTGGCACCCGATACATTTTTTAACATCCTGGAACAGGTGGTATTTACTCATTTGAAGCCTCCATTGCGGGTTTTACACTGACAAAAGTATCGTGGTACGCAGGGCTGCCGCCGATCTTGTCATATATGTTTTCCTGCAGCAGTGCGTCGGAAAGTCCTTTGTTGAAGGAACGTTCCGCCTTTGCAGCGGTATGTCCGAAACCGTGGAGCATAAAGACCGCCTCCGGGTGGATAAAGTCGGTGACATACGCCTTGATGGTGCCTGAACCGCACGATGATGATACCTCCACCGTGTCGTTGTTCCGGATGCCGAGAGCTTCGGCTTTTTTGGTGTTGATCCAGAGTACGTTCTCGCTTATGAGTTCGTTGAGATAAGGCACATTCTGGGTGGAAATGTGGGTGTGAATGGCGGAACGCCCGACCACAAGGCGGAATTTTCCTTCCTCGGGAAGGGGGAGCGGCTCATACGCAGGGAAAGACTCAAACCCTGCATCCTCCAGAAGAGAGGATTTAAATTCGATTTTGCCTGACGGGGTTTTGAAATCTAGCCCGTTTTCCCTGTCCCGGAAGATCTGGTCCTTGCAGTATGCCACAAACCCTTTCTTTTCAAAATCCTCCCTGGTGAATCCGGTTCCCTCGAGCTGCCAGTCCACAAGTTCGTCCATGCTGTTGTAAGGGAAGTATTTGCCGATACCGATCCGGTCCGCGATCTTTTTGAGGATCATGGAACCTTCCATGGTGTCGTATCTGGGCTCCACAGCCTTTTTTCTGAAAAATATCTGCGGCTTGAGGCCGTTGGCCTGCTGTACGCAGTCGGTACGTTCAAGATATGTGGATTCGGGCAGAATTACATCAGAGTACCAGGCTATGTCTGAATAGTTGATGTCGATGGTTACGATCAGGTCAAGCTTGTCAAGGGCTTTTCTGGTCGTGCCCGTGTCTGCGATGGACATCAGGGGGTCCATCCGGTAAGCGATAAGGCCTTTGACCGGATACGGGTCCTCGGACAGGATGGCGCGGGGCAGGATCTGTGCCACCCCGTGGCCGGCATCCGGGAGGGGGAAGTCCGGGGTTCCCGCCTTGTCACACCGGATCGCCTCCACCTTTGGAAGGTCCTGATCCGTCAGTTTCCCGGCCGGTTTCCCGCCCACGTCTTTGGGGCCTTTTTTGAAAAAGAGCCCGCCCTTGACTTCGATGCTGCCCATGAGTGCGTTGAGCATCAGGATCGAGCGGCGCATATGAATCTCGTTGGTATGGTTGGCCCCTCTGTATCCGTAGTGGAAGATCACGGAAGGTTTGTCACGGCTGATCTTTCTGGCAAGCTCCCTGATCCTGTCAGCATCAATACCGGTTTCCTTCTGGGCCCATTCCGGGGTAAAGGGTTCGACAAACTCCCTGAGTTCGTCCAGCCCGTGAATCCATTTTTCTGCAAAATCAGAATCATGGAGGTTTTCCTTGAGAATGGTGTGGATCAGGGCATAGTTCAGGGCAAGATCGGTTCCGGGCCGGATCATCCAGTAGCGGTGCGCCTTGGTTGCGGTGATGTTTACCCTGGGGTCGATGTACGTCATCTCCGCACCGTTTTCAAGCGCCTTCATAAGATTGTTCACATCTTTCACAGCCATGGCTTCAAAGATGTTCCGCCCGTATAGAACAATGTGTCTGGTGTTGTTCAGGTTAAGCCCCATCTGGCCGTCGGTATATCCGAAAAGGCTTCGGCAGGCCGTGTTGATGGACCCTTTGCAAAGGGCGTCATGGGTAAAGTGGTTGGGTGACCCGATTGCTTTTAAAAAGGTCTTGCACACATGGGTGGAAAGCTGGGCCCTTTCGGTCAGGGCGATGCTGTGTCCGCCGTGTGTATCAATGGTCTCTTTCAGTCTTGAAGAGACATATTCCAGCGCTTCCTCCCATGAAGCTTTTCTCCAGTTTCCGGAACCTCTTTCTCCCACCCGGATCAGAGGGCTCTGAAGCCGCTGGTCGTCGTACAGCATCGATGTTCCGGCTGATCCGCGCGGGCACAGGCTGCCGTCCATGCCGGCCACATGCCGGTTGCCTTCTATAAAGTCCACGTGTCCGTCCTTGACCTTTACTGTAATCGGGCACCTGACCGAGCACATGAAGCATAAACTGTATACATTCTCTTCCATATTCTTCCGCCTCCGTTTGAGTCGAGCTCCTCTGGGGAGCGTTTTATCTCCGTATTCTATTACAATATGTGTGCCACAATGTATTTAGAGGCGGTTGCCCGGCTGTAAGTCCTTGAAATATATTCTGATTCCGGAAAGCTTGAAGCCGGGGTTCAAAACAGGGTTCTGTCGGAATCAAATAAACCGGCAGTATGCCGAAAGTCGCTTTATGAACGAAAATGCCCGTGCAGGGGAGTTTTCCGTCTGTTGCCAGCAGGTGCAAGAAATAATTGCGGTGCAAGGGTTTTAATGCACTCGGTCCCGGGCCCCTTTATAACAGGTGAGTTGGTGAATACCGGCAGGCAGTGCAAATTTTTTTTGCACACCGTGGCAGAATCTCCCTGCCATGTTACCGGCATCAGCCGATCCGGTGCAACCTTCAGCTCAGTCCCGCAGCCCATCCAGGGCTGCTTCGAGGAAAATGCCGGAACCGGTCACGTCGTGTGAAATGCACATCATTCTCTTGAGTACAAGGCCGGAAAGCGGGCCCCTCACCTGTACATTGAGAACCGGAGGGGGGAATGAGGGCAAATTGCCCCGCAGGTTCGGCGTGCAGGTGAGGGGGGGGCGCTTGAAGAGCCGGGCAGCTGGGCTTGAAGATAAATAACATGCCGGGTGAGCGCTTGACGGGGTGGATTTTGGGAGGGGAGAAATGAGTTGACAAGGCTGGGAAAACATGCAAAAAATTATTATTGACCGAGCGCTCGTTCAAACGGTCGGTGTTAACGTAAAAGTAGGAGAAAAGGTTTGGCTTCTGACCGGAAAAAAAAGACCCACTCGGATTCAAGCGAAGTCCCCACCCAGATCAAAAACCCGGAACTGGTCCAGCAGAGGCGGCGTCAGATTATCGACTCCACGGTTAAGCTTTTCGTGGAGCACGGCTACCACAAGACCACCACACGCATGATTGCAAGGGCGGCCAACTTTTCCATCGGCTCTTTGTACGAGTATGTCAGTTCAAAAGAGGATCTTTTGTATCTGGTTTGCAAGACCATCCACGAAGAGGTCCGGGAGGCTGTTGAACATGCCCTTTCCAGAAAATCCAACGCAAGGGGCAGAATCGCCGAGGTGATTCGGGAATATCTTCTGGTCTGTGACAGGATGTCTGATCATGTGCTTCTGATGTACCAGGTAACCCAGTTCCTTCCGAAAAAATGGGAAAAACGGGTCCTGGAAAACGAACTCAACATCACATCGATTTTCATTGAAATCCTGCGGGAACTGTCCGGCAAAGGGGACTTTCCCGAGCTTGACGAAAAAACCATCAACCTGGTGGGGCACAACATATCGGTCCTCGGACACATGTGGGCCTTCAGGCGGTGGTATCTGAAAGACAGTTTCACCATAGAGGAATATATAGATGCCCAGATCGATTTTATTATAGGGTTTACTTTCGGTGAGAAATAATTGTCTGCCAGGCAGTTGATATAAATACGCAATACGTTTAAGGAGAGGTTATGGGGCTTTCTGAACAAGTGTATAAGTCTGAACATTCCATCAAGGTGGTCACTGCCACTTCGCTGTTTGACGGCCATGATGCCGCAATCAACATCATGAGGCGGATACTCCAGGATACGGGCGCCGAAGTGATTCACATGGGGCACAACCGGTCTGCAAAGGAAGTGGTGGAGGCGGCTGTGGAGGAGGATGCACAGGGGATTGCGGTCTCCAGCTACCAGGGCGGCCATGTGGAATTCTTCAAGTATATGGTTGACCTGCTCAGGGAGATGGGGGCCTCTCACATCCGCGTTTTCGGCGGCGGCGGCGGCGTGATTATCCCGTCCGAAATCAAGGAGCTGCAGGCGTATGGAGTGGCCAGGATCTATTCTCCCGAGGACGGTGCAAAGCTCGGGCTCCAGGGCATCATCAACGACATGATGGAAAAAATGGATTTTTCCACGGTGAAGTATGGCGCTCTGGATTTAGACCGTCTCTCGGTTGCGGATAAAATATCCACGGCCAATTTAATTACCGCATTCCAGGATTTGAAAAAACAGAGCCCGGAAAAGTACACTGAAATCCGCTCCACACTCAGTGAAAAAATCGGCAGCCGGGTAATTCCGGTGATCGGGCTGACCGGAACCGGGGGCGCGGGCAAGTCCTCGCTCACTGACGAGGTGATTCTGCGGATGCTCATGGATTTCAGCGACCTGAACGTGGCCGTGGTCAGTTGCGACCCGTCCAGGCGCAAGACCGGAGGTGCGCTGCTGGGCGACCGTATCCGCATGAACTCCATTGAGACCGGCCGGGTATACATGAGGTCTCTCGCCACCAGGGAAGCCCAGACCGAATTGCCTGAAGTGCTGCCTGATGCCGTGGATGTGGTCAAGGCTGCAGGTTATGATATAGTGATCGTCGAGACCGCGGGAATCGGTCAGGGGGATTCCAGGATCATTGATCTTGTCGATGTGCCCGTGTATGTCATGACCGGGGAGTTCGGCGCTCCTTCACAGCTTGAAAAGATCGATATGCTGGATTACGCGGATATTGTGGCGGTTAACAAGTACGAGAAAAAAGGAAGTGAGGATGCGCTCCGGGATGTGAGAAAGCAGGTCCAGAGAAACCGCAAGGCGTTTGGCACATCGCCCGAGGAGATGCCGGTATACGGGACCATCGCTTCAAAGTTCAATGATGACGGAGTCACCGCATTCTATCACGGGCTTCTGGAATCCGTGGCAGAGAGAACCGGGCTCAAACTTGAATCTTCACTCCCGAAAAAGAATATCCGGGTGTCCACATCAAAGACCATTATTATACCCGGTGAGCGGATCAGGTATCTTTCCGACATTGCAGAGACCGTGAGAAAATACCATGAAAAAACCGAGCACCAGGCTGAGGCGGTCAGGCAGAGATGGCACCTTGACGAAGCCTGCAGGTTTATGGAGAACCGGTCCGGGAACCCTGATGATTACACGGAAGTGGTAACAACCCTGAAAAAAAGCCTTGAAGAGTCCGCAGACGGAGTTGAAGAAGAAACAGACCGGATTATAGAGTCCTTTAAAGAAATAAGGGAAACCTATTCAAGGGATGAGCTGGTGTACGAAGTCCGGGGAAAAGAGTTCAGGGTCCCGCTTTACAGGGAATCCCTGGCGGGATCGAAAATCCCCAAGGTCTCTGTCCCCAAGTTTACGGACCCGGGTGAGTATTACAGGTGGATGAGAAAGGAGAACATTGCAGGGAATTTCCCCTTTACAGCCGGGGTTTTTCCCTTGAAACGCTCGGATGAAGATCCCACGCGGATGTTTGCAGGAGAGGGGGGACCGGAAGACACCAACAGGCGGTTCAAGCTTTTGTCTGAAAACTATCCTGCCAAGCGGCTGTCCACCGCATTTGACTCTGTGACCCTGTACGGGTGCGACCCTGATGTCAGACCGGATATCTACGGAAAAATCGGAACTTCGGGTGTGTCCATCTGTACTCTGGATGATGTGAAGGTCCTTTACCAGGGTTTTGATCTGTGCGCTCCCAGCACTTCTGTGTCCATGACCATCAACGGTCCGGCGCCCATGATGCTGGCAATGTTTTTGAACACTGCCATTGACCAGAAAATCGACGGTTTTGTCCGGGAGAACGGGAGGGAGCCTTCCGGAGAGGAGCAGGAGAAACTCAAGGCAGAGGCGGTCTCCACGGTGAGAGGAACAGTGCAGGCTGATATTCTCAAGGAGGACCAGGGCCAGAACACCTGTATTTTCTCCATTGAGTTCGCATTGAAGATGATGGGGGATATCCAGGCGTACTTCAACGAGCACGATGTAAAGAATTTTTATTCGGTTTCCATATCCGGGTATCATATAGCCGAGGCCGGTGCCAACCCGATAACTCAGCTTGCGCTGACATTGGCCAACGGGTTTACCTATGTGGAGTCATACCTGGCACGCGGCATGGACATAGACTCTTTTGCGCCGAGGCTGTCTTTTTTCTTTTCAAACGGCATGGATCCGGAGTATACTGTTATCGGAAGGGTGGCAAGGCGGATCTGGGCCGTTGCCCTAAAGCACAAGTACGGGGGCTCGGAACAGTCCCGGAAACTCAAATACCACATTCAGACTTCCGGCAGGTCCCTTCACAGCCAGGATATCCAGTTCAATGATATAAGGACCACTCTTCAGGCCTTGTGTGCGGTTTACGACAACTGCAACAGCCTTCATACCAACGCTTTTGACGAGGCCATCACGACTCCGTCCACGGAGTCCGTGAGAAGGGCGCTGGCAATCCAGCTGATCATCAACAGGGAATGGGGGCTTGCCAAGAACGAAAATTCGCTTCAGGGAAGTTTTATCGTGGAGGAACTCACCGATCTTGTGGAAGAAGCCGTGCTCATGGAGTTCGACAGGATAACTGAAAGAGGGGGTGTGCTCGGTGCCATGGAGACCGGTTACCAGCGGGGCAAGATTCAGGAGGAGTCGATTTATTACGAGCATCTCAAACACAGCGGAGACCTCCCCATTGTAGGAGTTAACACATTCCAGGATGAAGATGCTGATTATGATGACATGACCTCCTGCCTCGAGCTTTCCAGGGCGACCACCGAGCAGAAGGATGAGCAGCTGAGACGCCTGGAAAGATTTAAGGATAAAAACGCGGATCAGTCTGACAGGGCTGTGAGCCGGCTTAAGGAAGTCGCCCTTTCCGGGGGCAATATATTTGAGGAGTTGATGCATACGGTGCGTCACTGTTCCCTGGGAACAATCACCAGGGCACTTTACGAAGTGGGAGGCAAATACAGAAGAAATATGTGATCGGGATCGGACTGATGCTGAAGTGATCCGCACCCGGTTTCTTATCCGGATACGATAAAAATGACAATGATATGCATATAAAGGAGAGTTCTGTATGGAAAAAGCGGTGATCGTAAGCGCTGTGAGAACCCCCCTGGGAAGTTTCGGGGGAACCCTGAGCGGAACCGGCGCCACCGACCTCGGGGCACATGTGGTTAAAGAGGCGGTTAAACGTGCGAGAATTAATGAAAAAGATGTGAACGAGTGTATAATGGGAATGGTCCTTCCCTGCGGATACGGCCAGAACCCGGCCAGGCTGGCTGCAGTCAAGGCCGGGCTGCCGTGGGAGGCCGAATCCATAACCGTAAACAAGGTGTGCGGGTCGTCCCTCAAGTCGGTGATGCTTGCCGCCCAGGCCATCCAGTGCAATGATGCGGATGTGGTTGTGGCAGGCGGCATGGAGAACATGAGCATGGCTCCTTATTACCTGGACAAGGCAAGATGGGGACACCGGATGGGGCCGGGCACGATCGAGGACCACATGGTGCACGACGGATTGTGGGACGTGGTCAACGACTTTCACATGGGCATGTCCAACGAGCTTTGCTCGGAAAAATGGGGCGTATCCAGGGAGGAGCAGGACCGGTACGCGGCTGAATCCTACCGAAGAGCGGTAAAGGCGGTCCGGGACGGCCGGTTCAAAGAACAGATCGCGCCTGTTGAAATTCCGCAGAGAAAAAAGGACCCGCTCGTGTTTGACACTGACGAATGCCCCAGGGAAACAGGGTACGAGGCCATGTCGAAAATGAAACCCGCATTTAAAAAAGAAGGGGTGGGTACTGCAGGAAATGCCTCCATCATAAGTGACGGGGCTTCAGCTTTGGTGGTCATGAGCGAGAAAAAGGCCAGGGAGCTGGGATGCACCATCATGGCCGAAATCGGGGCCCAGGCATCCCACGGCATCGACATGAAGTACGTTCTGATGGCGCCCATTTACGCAATCCCCAAGGTACTTGCAAAGGAGGGCGCATCCATATCAGATATTGATCTTTTTGAAATCAACGAGGCGTTCAGCGGTACGTCCGCCGCCATCAACAAAGTTCTCGAGCTTGATCCTGAAAAGGTAAACGTGAACGGCGGCAGTGTGGCCCTGGGGCATCCAATCGGCGCAAGCGGGGCACGGGTGCTGACCACGCTGCTTTATGAAATGGAAAAACGGGATGTCAAAAAAGGGCTTGCCTCTCTCTGTCTCGGGGGCGGGGAAGCGGTCGCGATGGTGGTGAATCGTTAAAAAAGGAGGAATACATGGATATAAAAACTTTCGGCGTGATCGGCGCAGGCCAGATGGGCAACGGCATCGCCCAGGTAGCAGCGGCAAGCGGGCTTGATGTGATCATGAGTGATATCAGGGAAGAGTTCTGTGAAAAAGGGGTTGCCTCCATCACAAAAAATCTCGACAGAATGGTCAAAAAGGAGAAGATTGACTCTGAAGAAAGGACCGCCATTCTGGGGAGGATCAATACCACCACTGAGCTTTCGGAAATGCGGTCAGTGGATTTTGTGGTAGAGGCTGCAAGCGAGCAGGAACAGATCAAGTTCAATATCTTTCAGGATCTTGACAAGATCTGCGCCCAGGAGGCGATTCTGGCGACCAATACCTCCTCGATCCCCATAGGCAGGATTGCATCAAAGACGCACAGGCCGGACAAGGTCATCGGCATGCATTTCATGAACCCGGTTCCGGTGATGAAGCTTGTGGAACTGATAAGGGGAATTACCACATCCGTGGAGACATTCGACACCACATGGGAGCTTTGTGAGAAATTCGGAAAGACCCCGGCCCGGTCGGATGACTATCCTGGTTTTCTTGCCAACCGGATTCTGATGCCCATGATTAATGAAGCGGTATTCTGCCTTTTCCAGGGTGTGGGGAGTCCCGAGGATATCGATACGGTGATGAAACTCGGTATGAATCACCCCATGGGGCCGCTGGCTCTTGCCGATCTTATCGGGCTTGATACCTGCCTTGCCATAATGGAGACGCTGTACAACGGATTCAACGATTCAAAGTACAGGCCGTGCCCGCTTTTGAGACAGTATGTGGAGGCGGGAAGACTGGGCAGGAAAACCGGAAAAGGCTTTTACGAGTACTGATATGAACGAGTATACCATGTCGGTCCCGGGAGACGAGCTTGAGCGCAGGGTCGAAAGATTTCAGGCCCGGCTTTCCGAAAAAGGGATTTCAGGCGCCCTGATTCTCCAGAAAACGGATTTTTATTACTTCACGGGAACTGTCCAGCAAGGATGGCTTTATATCCCGGTTGAAGGCAGCCCGGTGATGATGGTGCAGAAGGATTATGAAAGGGCCTGCCAAGAGAGCGCCCTTGATGATATTCTTTTTTTGAAAACCCCGAAAATGATTCCCGGGACCCTAAACGAACGTGGATTCGGCACACCTGCCATGATAGGCATGGAACTGGATGTTCTGCCGGTGAACCTTTATCGTTTTTTCCGGAATCTTTTCAAAAAATCCGAAATTGCGGACGTGTCCGAGGATATCCGGCGGATCAGATCTGTCAAGTCAGAGTATGAAATCCATCTTGTGGCGCAGTCTTCAAAGGCCTGGGAAGAGTGGATGGCCAAAGCCCCTGAATTTATTGAAGAGGGAATTTCCGAAATCGAGGCGGCAGGCAGGTTCGAGGGGTATGCAAGAAAACTCGGACACCAGGGTCTGATCCGCATGCGGATGTGGGAAGGGGAGCTGTTTTACGGACATCTTATGAGCGGAGCTTCAGCTGCCGCACCGAGCTACCTTGCATCACCGACCGGCGGATTCGGTGCATATCCGGCATTTGCGCAGGGTGCCGGACTTAAACTGATACAGAGAAACGAGCCGGTTCTTCTTGACTATACCTTTGCCATGAACGGATATATTTCCGACAACACACGGATTTTTGCCCTGGGTGCTCTGCAGGATGAGTTGATGAGAGCCCATGACGCTATGCTCGCTGTTCAGAACAAGGCGCTGGAAGTTGCAGAACCCGGTATTGCAGCCGGGGATCTGTATGATACAATGGTGGAGGAAGCAGGGAAAAACGGAATGGAGGAATGGTTCATGGGTGCGCCCGGAAAAAAGATCCGGTTCACGGGCCACGGGGTAGGCCTGGAGCTGGATGAGTATCCGATTATTGCAAAAGGCCAGGCCATGCCGCTTGAAAAGAACATGGTAATCGCACTGGAGCCCAAGGTCATTATACCCGGAAAAGGTGTGGTTGGAATCGAGAACACGTTTCTTGTGACTGAAACCGGCCTGGAGAGGTTCTGCTCATTTGGCGACTCTGTCTGCGTTTTATGACAAGCGCTGTTTAAAGGGGTTTTCAAGGCTCAAAAGATGCCCGGAATACAGGGCAGGGCCGGAAACCATAAAAGGTGAAATATGAAGTTTCTGGTGATCGGAGGAGATGCGGCAGGCATGAGCGCTGCAAGCAAGGCGAAAAGGCTTGACCCGGATATCGAGGTCACGGTTCTGGAGAAAACCTTTGATGTGTCTTACAGTGCCTGCGGGATGCCTTACAACATCGCCGATCCCGACCGATCCATTGATGATCTTGTGGTCAGGGACGCTAAGACATTTATCGAGAAAAACAGGATCAATCTTCTGACCGGACATGAAGCCCGAAAGATCGACCGGGAAAACCGGACGGTGGAAGGGTTTGCATCCGACGGGGAAACATTCGCATACGGATATGACAGGCTGCTGATCGCCACCGGCGCCTCCGCCCGGGTTCTTGATATCCCCGGGACTGATCTTGACGGGGTCCTGGTGCTGAAAAGCCTGGAAGACGGCAGAAAGATCAAATCCTGTATCGAGCGGAAACAAGTTAAAAAAGCGGTGATCGCGGGGATGGGATACATCAGTCTTGAAATGGCTGAAGCCCTGCATGAAAGATCCGTCCATGTTCAGATGGTGAAACCTGGAAAAAAACTGCTCCCCTGGATGTCAAGGGATTTGGCGGACGTGGTGAACCAGGAGCTTGAAGCGGAAGGCGTAACCCTGTATCCGGGTCATGCTGTCAAACGGATCGAAAAGACCGGCGGGAATCTGACCGTGGTATGTGAAGGCCTCGATCTTGACGCGGATATGGTCATTCTGGCCGTCGGTGTGGCTCCCAACAGCAGGATTGCTTTTGAAGCAGGGCTTGAAACCGGAATCGGCGGGGCGGTGGCAGTGGATCAATTCTGCCGGACATCGGATGAAAACATTTATTCGGCAGGGGACTGCGCTGATGCTTTTCATGTGGTCACCGGAGAAAAATGTTACATTCCGCTGGCCCTGCGCGCCAACCGGGCCGGATGGGCTGTGGCTGACAACGTGTGCGGCGGCCGCACCGCTCTTCAGGGAGTAGCTGGTACTGCCGTATTCAAGGTGTTCGACCTTGAAGTGGCAAGAACCGGACTTACCACGAAAGAGGCTGCGGACGCCGGGTTTGACCCGGTGGAAGAGACCATCCGGTCCTCTTCCAGGGCGCACAGTTACCCGGGCGCTCATCCGGTTCATGTGGCCATGGTGGGAGACCGGAAAACCCGCCGGCTTCTCGGCGTTCAGATGGTGGGGAAAGAGGGTGTGGCTCACCGGATCAATGCCCCTGCAGTGGCACTTCACACTCATATGACCGTGGATGCCTTTTCCCAGACGGATCTTGCGTATGCCCCGCCGTTCGGCCCCACGTGGGATCCGATGCTCACCTGTGCCAATCAGCTTTTAAAGAAACTTAAGGATTGAAAAACGAATTTAACAGGATTCGGAAAGGATGGAGAAATGAAGGGATATTCAGCAGCCGGGATAATTCTGTTCGCAGTGTTTTTATTTGCAGCCTGCGGGGCATATACACCGGTTCAGGACAAACAGGCATACTATGACGGCGTAAACACGGCTGAGAGGCTGGCAAAACAGGATGCAATCGATGAAGGGTGTTTCCATTACCCTGCAACCACAAAGGGTATGAGGCTTTACCGGGAACACAGAGATCGGCTCCAGGAGACAAAAGGCGCCGATTTCCTCAAGGGTTTCAGGAACAGGTACAAAGATGCTTTCAGGGAGTACATGGAACTCTATTGCGGAAACGGGGACCATGATGGTTCTGTTCTACAGAATTAAGAGCAGGGTAGTACTGCAGTACCCCGTGTAAGTGATCCTCCCGCCGGCCTCAGATATCCTGTTTCAGTTTCTCCCTGTCAACCGCTCCGGTCTGTGTTTTTGGCAGTTCATCCATGAATTGAACATACCGCGGCTTCTTGTAAGAGGCGATCTGTGTTGCCGTGAAATCCATGAG
>JAWLES010000024.1:0-22080 GCA_041685935.1 Desulfobacteraceae bacterium
CACAGAAGAACTTAAAAAATGGATCGACTCGGGAAAGGACATGCTTATCGTGGATACCATGCCGTACGAAGCCAGCTACAAAAAACAGCATGTGCCCGGAGCGGTCCAGTTTCTGTTTCCCATACCGGACATGAACGAGTGGGATACCGAAGAAACCGGCGGCAAAACCTTGGAGGACTTTAAAAAACTGCTGGGGGATAACAAGGACAGGCGGATCGTGATCTACTGCGGTTTCGTCAAGTGCACCCGCAGCCACAACGGCGCAGCCTGGGCTGTCAAACTCGGCTACAATAACGTCTACCGCTACCCCGGAGGGGTCTTTGCCTGGAAAGGGGCGGATCTTCCCCTTGAAAAGGCGGAGTAGACCAGCGGGATGATGACAGTGATGCCGAACCGTTACAACCGACATGATCCGCAGGCCGAGGGGTTGATCACACAGGTTAAAGAACGTGCGGAAAATCTGTATCAGACCAGGCAGGTGCTTTGCACCGAAGCGGTTGTGCTGACATTGAACAATGCTTTCAACGGCGGCCTGAGCGACACTCAGGCCGTCTCCGTTTCAGCGCCGTTCAGCATAGCGCTGGGAGACAGCGGCTGTATATGCGGTGCTTTGAGTGGAGCTGTTTTGGCGTGCGGTCTTTTTACAGGAAACGAACAGTCCCGGTTTCACCGCAGATGCATGCGGGAAAGTGCAAGGCAGCTGCATGATGAGTTTAAAGCCGCCAATGGGGCAACCTGCTGCCGGGTCCTCACACGCAAAGTCCGCCATGACCGACAGGCACACTTCGAACAGTGCGCCCGTTTGACAGGGAGCGCCGCTGAAATGGCAGCGCGGCTGATTCTGCATCAAAGGCCCGAGCTTGCCGGAAGTGCAGACACCGGATTTCTTCATAAGATGGATACCAGGGTCGGCGCATTGATAAACCGGCTGGTTCGAAAGTTTGCCTGAAGAGGGCAACACCCGAAGTCCATGACCTCAAAAACAACATGTGCAAAAGGTTCAGATTGCCGAAGAGGGGTTTATCCTTGCGGGTTATTTAACTGGCCGGTTCCCATGATACCCTGGATATGATCAAGCAGTCGTTTTTCATGAGCGTCGAACTCAAGGTCCCGGCCGAATAAGGTCAGTATTTTATGGTACTCATCCCTGGTGATGACGTTCGTATGGATGGCTTTTTCAATCGCCGAATTAAATTCCGAATCCGGGTGTGTAAATTTCATAGTGTCCTCCTCTTTTTCGGTTTGCAGGATTACTGTTCATTCTCGATCATCTTGCGCACTTTCACAGCAAGATCTTTCATGGAAAACGGTTTTTGGATATAGTGCAAGCCTTCTGCCAATATCCCGTGCCGCACGATGACATCGGATGTATACCCGGACATGAATAGCGTTTTAATATCCGGGTAAAAAGTGTTGACCCGGGTTGTAAAATCAAGACCGTTCATTTCCGGCATTATCACATCGGTTATAAGCAGATCGATCATTCCGCCGCTGGATTTGACAGTTTCCAAAGCTTCACGGGCTGATTCTGAAGCAAGCACCTTGTATCCCAGTTTTTCAAGCATGGTTTCGGCTAAATTCAAAACAGAAATCTCGTCTTCCAGGATAAGTATCGTTTCACCTTCGCCCAACGGATATTCCTCCAGGTTTTCTTTGCCCGAGACAGCCGCCTTCCCGGCATGGCGCGGCAGGTATATTTTAAAGGCAGTGCCATGTCCGGGCTCGCTGTATACATTAATAAACCCGCTGTTCTGCTTGACAATGCCGTAGACCGTTGGAAGACCCAGACCGGTGCCCTTGCCGACCTCCTTGGTTGTAAAAAACGGTTCGAACAGATTATCAATGACCTCATTATCCATGCCGCATCCGGTATCGCTTACTGTCAGCATTACGAATGGTCCCGGCACAAAGCCGGTATGGCTTTCGCAGTATTGCTCGTCAAATTCGATGTTTTCCGTTTCTATTGTTATCTTGCCGATGTCTGCAATGGCATCCCTGGCATTGACCACAAGATTTACAAGTATCTGGTCAAGCTGGGAAGGGTCCATCTTTACCAGCCAGGAATTTTGGCCGGGCTTCCAGAAAAGCTCGATGTTTTCTCCGATGAGCTGCTGAAGCATATTGAGCATGCTTGCCAAACTGTCGTTTAAATTCATCACTTCCGGGGAGATGGTCTGCTTTCTTGCGAAAGCCAGCAGCTTGCGAACGATTACAGCGGATCTTTTCCCGGCTTCATGGATCTGCAAAGCATTATCATACCACGGCTCGGACGGAGAAAGCGTATCAGTCATCATTTCCGCGTAACCGTTGATGATGGTAAGCATGTTATTGAAATCATGTGCCACACCACCGGCAAGGCGGCCCACGGATTCCAGTTTCCGGGACTGGGACAGCTGGGATTGAAGCTTTTCGCGCTCCTGTTCGGCCCGCTTGGGCTCGGTGATGTCAATGCAGGAGGCTACGCTGCGATTCGTCCCTGGAATCATGGTCACGGTCAGCAGAATATTCCGTTTTTCACCGTTTCGAGTAATAAAACCGGACTCGTACTGGCGTGGCGCTGCACCGGGATTCCGGCGCCGCAAATAATGGTTTTTCTTCATCCAGTCCACGTCATCAGGGTGAACAAATTCAATCCAGGATTTTTTCCCTTCAACCTCCTGCTTTGGATATCCGGAGAGCTCTTCGAAAATTGAGTTGACAAGAGAAATTGTGGTGTCCTCCTCAACAATGAACATAGCAGAGCCTGATGTCTCGAATATGGCGCGGTAGTAGCTTTCAGACCGGCGCAGAGCTTCTTCGGCCTGTTTACGCTCGGTTATATCGCGGATATTGCATTGCACCAACCTTGCCTTATCAACCATATAAATATCCGTATAAATTACTTGCCCGGTCTTCGCCCGCACCGGAGCATCTTTGTAAGTGAGAATGCCGTCCTTTTCCAGTATCTGTATGATTTCCTGTATGATCCCGATATCTCCGGGAAAACCGATATCCATGACCTCTTTTCCAATAAGCTCATCATGGCTGTAGCCGAGCATCTCAATGACTGCGGGATTTGCATGGGTTATCCTGCCTTCAGCTTTTTCCAGAAGCACCATCCCGTCATTGGCTGTCTCAAAAAGCCGCCTGTAGCGTTCTTCAGACTCTGATAACAATTTATCCCGTTTTCTGCGCTCGGTTATGTCTTCTATGGCAAGGAGGATAAGCCGTTCTTTTCCGTACTTTCTTGGAATCTCCCTGGCATTGAAAAGCATTGTGCGCCGGCCGAGGCCGGCAAATTCATGGTTAAGCTCATAGTCATCAAGGATCATTTTTTGAGGAAGGAGGGTCTCGAGCAGTTGCCGCAGTTCCGGAATGTCCCACTGTCTGCTGCCCAGATCGTATATAAGGCTGCCCAAAGTCTCTTCAGGTTTTACCTTAAAAACGTCATAAAAGGAACGACTGGCTGAAATCACCCTTAAATCATGATCCAGAACGATTAAAGGCTCACGAACGGCGTTGATGAAACTATCTGCATATTCAAGTATTTCATCATCGTATGTTTCAGAATATGTCATTTTTTTATTCCTGAAAATTTTATCCCGCAGCCCAGAACATGTTTTAAGCGGGACTGCCATAACAGCGGTTACAGCCGCCACATTATTTTAATTCAAGTTATGTGCCAGGTTTACGGCTCACGGCGAAATGAGTCCGCCGCACTGATATGTCAGGGTTATAATATGCTGAATCCGTTTGAAGACAGGTAAGCAAAGTGTTCATATTTAACCAGTGTTCAAATATGACCTTAAGAAGAAGAAGGGCGGGGAATATCTGATAAGAACGGTCATGCACGGATGCCATGTACCGTTGGATTACACCCCTTCCCCGGTCTGATCCGGCGCATCCTTTAAAATAATTCTCGCATCAACCACATCAAGCCCTTGCTCGTGGAGGATGACCGGATTCAAATCCATCTCCAGGATGTCCGGGTAGGATTCCACAAGCTCAGAACAGGTCAAAAGAAGTTTTTTCAACGCCTTTTTGTCATATTTCGCCTGTCCCCTGACACCGTCCAGGATAACGGAAGATCTCGTATCGTTGATCATGTGCTTTGCAAATGTATTGGAAATGGGCAGAACCCTGAAAGTAACGTCTTTGAGAATCTCTACCATTATGCCGCCGAGCCCGTACATGATCACGGGGCCGAACTGGTCATCCGTTTTGGTGCCGATGATTATTTCAAGGCCTTTTGCCGCCATCGGGGAGACCAGCACTCCTTTGATGTCAGCGGCGGGGTTGAATTTCTGCGCATTTTCAAGGATTTCCCTGAAGGCCTGCCGTATCTGCGCCTCTGATGCCAACTCGACTTTTACGCCGCCTGCGTCACTTTTATGAAGGATGTCCGGGGAGACGATTTTTAAAACAACATTCCCCTCAAATTCTTGCGATATGGCCACGGCCTCATCTTCAGTCACCGCCACACGGTCTTTTGAAACAAACGTCCCGTTGCCGTGCATGCTTAAAAGCTGTTTGGCCTCGTTTTCAAGAAGGGCGTTTCTGTTTTCCGATCTTGCTTTTTCAATAATCGCCCTGCCGCTTTTTCTGGCTTTCGCCCCCCAGTTAAATTCAAAATTGGTCTTGGCATGATACGAGTCAAGATAGAGACCGTACTTGCAGAGGGAGGCGATGCACTTGCATGAGATATCAAGGGAGTCGGTGAACGGAATATCAAAGTACCTAAGCACTTTAAACGTATGGGAGTCATACGTGCTGTAAAGACTGTGCAGAAGAACGGGTTTGTTTTTCTTTCCCGCCATTTTACCGAGACGGTGGGCAGCCTCCTCTTCCGGCATGGAGAGGCTTTCGGAAAAACGGATGCCGTATCCGCCAAACAGCCCCACGATTAAAAGTCCTCCCACTTCAGGATCGTTCAGTATGATTTTTGCGCAGTCCGCAAAAACGGACGGATCAGCATCGGCTCCTCCGGCCACATCCACCGGATTCACAACAGAGGCGGCCTCCGGGAGTATTTTTTTAAGGTTTCCCCGGGTTTTCTCTGAAAGTTCCGGAAGATCGATGCCGTAGTCCGAAAGCAGGTCTGCGGCAATGGTGCCGTGGCCTCCGCCGTCTGTCAGGACGGCCACCTTGTTGTTCTTAATCGGCGGCTGGCTGGCCAGGCTCTCAGCAACCGGGAAGAGCTCGTCCGAGTTCTCAATCACAATAATGCCGGCTCGTTCATACGCGGACCTGGCCACGTCGCTGCTGCCTGCCAGAGAACCTGTGTGGGAACCGGCGGACTTTTTACCGGTTGCCGACCGCCCGCTCTTTAAAAGAATGACCGGTTTTTTTCTGCAGGTCTTATGCGCCTGCTGGAGAAATTTTCTACCTTGACTCATTCCTTCCACATAGATGAGAATCGCGTTTGTATCAGGATCATCAGTCAAAAACTCCAGATATTCATGAAATTTTATATCTGATTCATTCCCCACCCCCACATAATAGGTAAACCCTTCATGCTGACGGATCATGGCTTCCGTGATCAGGGTGAGCGCCATGTTGCCGCTCTGGCAGAGCAGAGCAATATCCCCCTTGGGGGCATTTTCAATACCGGCAAGGTTCATGTTGCTTTTCATGTTAATCACGCCGGAGGTGTTGGGACCAACCAGCCTTACCCCGGTCTCCTCTGCCACCTTTAACATCTCCTCCTCAAGTTTTTTTCCTTCGGCGCCGAGCTCCCTGAATCCGCCTGCGACAATGACCGCACCTGCCACGTTCTTCCTGCCGCAGTCCTTCAAAATCGAGGGAATGGTTTTGGCAGGTGTGGTGATAAGCGCCAGATCCACCTCCTTTTCGATATCATTGACACTCTTGTAGCATTGAAGGCCAAGGAGCGTGTCTTCTTTCGGGTTTACAGGAAATATGTCACCTTCGTAGCCCTCTTTCAGCAGTGTTTTAATCGCCTGGTATCCTCTTTTGGTTTCATTCCTGGATGCCCCGATAACCGCAACCGATTTTGCATTCAGCACTCTGTCAAGCATGGGAGTTAACCTTTTTGTTATGATTTTTTATATTCAGAATTTTCCAGTGTTGCCCGCCTCTCTTTTTTGCAGCTGTTTTCCCGGCCATTGCAGGAATCTCTTGTCGCTGTTTTTTTCACAGCTTATAAATTCGCATTCCATTCAGGACCTCTCAGGTTTTTTCAGGCTGATTTTCAGGCGGGGTGTTCCGGCCGGGCTGCACCTGACCGGGGGTCTTTGAAAAATCGGAAAGAGCAATTCAAAGATCCCATGCCGGCAGTGAGATTAAAAAATTTCTTACCATAATATGCTTTGTAAAAACAACCTTCGCAAAAGTCAATACGGAAATCTTTTTTTCTTGAACTCACCGGTGATTTCTTTTAGTATGGAACCGGCTGTATGCCTTGAAACGGTTGTCTGCAGGGATTTGGCACAGGAAGGCAGCGGTGATCAGGGAGCGATTTTCACATGACAGACAGTGACCGGTTATAAAAACAGGGGAAGTGTATGAAACTCGGCGTTGTACAAATGGATGCCCCGTCCGGGCAGGTGGAATCCAACATGTCAAAGGTTGCGCGATATGCGCGGCAGGCGGCAGGGGAAGGGTGCGATGCGGTCGTTTTCCCGGAAATGGTGGACACCGGGTACAATATGGCGGCCATTTCTGCCACTGCCTCCGACTGGGATGGAAAACCTTTTCAGGCAGTATGCTCGGCGGCCTTGGAAAATAAGATTCATATTATATGCAACATATCGGAGAGAGACGGGGGGAACATATACAATACCACCGCCGTGGTCGATCCGTCAGGGAGATTTGTTGGAAAGTACCGGAAAATGCATCTTGCCGCATACCCCCCGCTGAATGAAGAGCGCTGTATTACACCGGGAGACGGCCCGGCAACGGTTCGGATCAATGATATCCGAATGGGCCTTTTAATCTGTTATGACCTGAGATTTCCGGAAATGAGCCGATCTCTCGTACTAGGCGGAGCTGATGTGCTTATTCTGTGTTCGGCATGGCCTTTCCCCAGGCTCAGGCATTTAAGCACCCTGATACAGGCACGGGCCATTGAAAACCAGGTCTATTTTGCCGCCGCCAACCGAGTGGGCACTGAGAACGGGATAACCTTCTGCGGTTCAAGCTGTATTGTCGATCCTTACGGGGTAGCGGCCGCAGCTGCTTCAGAAGAGAAGGAGACCCTTATCACCGCGGATATTGATGCCGGGACCATGGCCGAGGTACGCGCGAGGATGCCTGTGTTCAGTCACCGGACAGAGACGGACAAGGCCCCCCTGGTGTAAGGAGGGCCATAAATCTTATCTTTCAGCCGGGCTACTCCGGGATGTTCGGCAGGGTTGTGAATTCCCCTTTATAATTTTTCAGGGTGAACTCTTTCTCGTTTTTTTCAACAATATAGTAGTCCGGCATCAGGGGAATTTTTCCTATGTTGGTGGCTATCACATACATGGGTTGCGCAAGCCCTGTGGTATGCCCTCTTATTGCATCCCTAATGAGCTCGGCCCCTTTTTCAACAGGTGTTCTGAAATGATCAATTCCCGGGGCAGGTTCACAGTAAAATACATAGTAGGGCCTGATTCTCACCGTCAGCAGTTTCTGATGCAGTTTTTTAAAGGTATCCACATCATCGTTGATGCCTTTTAACAGCACTGCCTGGTTGCCCACATTGACCCCGCATGTAAGCAGATCGAATACGGCCTTCGCAGTCAGGTCGGTAATTTCATCGGGATGGTTGCACTGGGTATTCACCCAGACAGGAATTTTGTGGTAGCGTCCGAGGACGTTTTTAAGGCCTTGTGTAATCCTATGGGGCAGGGTTATGGGCGCCCTGGTCCCAAACCGTATCATGTCGAGATGGTCAATCTCCCTGAGTGATGATACAAGATAGTCGATTTTGTCATCACTTAGCAGAAACGGATCACCGCCTGTAATGAGCACATCCCTGATCTCAGGATGGTTTCTGATCCACTCGAGGCCCTCTTCAACGTCAAATTTCAGTTTCAGGTCCTGGTCAACAACCAGCTCTTTTCTGAAGCAGTGCCGGCAGTAGTTGGAGCAATTTTCAACAACGGTGAACGCGATCTTGTCATAATACTGGCGGGCAATGCAGTCCGGCCTGTGCTCGTCATCCGCCCTGTTCTCTTTCCAGACCAGATAGTCGTTCATTCCATATGTATTTTCAAGTTCCTTCAGGGAAGGAATGACCTGTTTTCGTATCGGGCAATCGGGGTTATCCTTATCCATAAGCGATGCAAAATAGGGTGTGGTGCCCCATTTGGTCTTCATCTGTGTTAAAGCTTTCTCTTCAGCCTCGCTCAGGTTGATGAATTTCGCGAGTTTTTCAGGCGTATCAACAAATGCCTGCATTTGTTTAATCCATTCTTCCATTTTCACTTCCTCTCTTTCCTGCTGACGTATGTAAAAATTGACAGCTGTTCCCTATCAGCAGATCAGTTAAATTGCAATTCTTTTTTGGCTGACATTCCGCATGGACCTGCCGGCCCCTGTAACAAAAGCCGGCAGGTCTTTCGGCATTTTTTCCCGGGTATTCCGTCAAGGCGGGGCCGTCCGCCGGTACCGTCAAGTTAACTGCGGGTTAAGGGCACGCTTATGAAAATACGTTCGCTCCCGTGCCGAAAGGAATATGTCAGTGGGCGCCCACGTGGCCGAGAAAATTTTTAAACCTGACCGTCTCCGGATTCCGTATCATCCGTGCCGGATCCCCCTCTTCGGCAATAAACCCTTCATCCATGAATATCAGTCTGTCTCCCACCTGGGAAGCAAACGTCATTTCATGGGTGACGACCATCATGGTCATACCGCTGTCTTTTGCGATATTTTTCATGACATCCAGTACCTCGCCGATCATTTCCGGGTCCAGGGCGGAAGTGGGTTCATCAAACAGCATGACCTTGGGGCTTACTGCCAGGGCCCTGGCAATGGCCACGCGCTGCTGCTGTCCGCCGGACAGCTGTGAAGGGAGCTTGTCCTCGAATTCACTCAATCCCACCTTCCCAAGCAGCTCCCTGGCGGTTTTGTTTGCTTCGATTTTTGAGCGGCCCCTGGCTTTTCTGGGGCCGAAGGCAATATTTTCCAATGCGGTCATGTGGGGAAAAAGATTGAACTGCTGAAAAACCATTCCCACTTCAAGCCGAATCTGCCGGATTTTTGCCGTCTCTTCAGGTATCCGGATGTTGTCCACAATCAACCGGCCCGAGGTGATCATTTCAAGGCAGTTGATACATCGGATCAGTGTTGACTTGCCCGACCCGGAAGGGCCGACAACAACAACCACCTCTCCCTTGCCGATGGACAGGTTGATGTCGTGCAGCACTTCCGTCCCGTCAAAACTTTTAGTGACATTCTTAAGCTCTATGATGGGTTTCAAAATATTCTCATTCTCTTTTCAAGGGATTTCAATACAATTGCAAGGGTTCCGGTCATGATCAGGTACATCACCGCAACCGCCGACCATACCTCTACAGCCCTGAAGTTGCTCGCCATAATCTCCTGTCCCTGCCTGGTCAATTCACCCACGCCGATCACAATAAAAAGGGAGGTGTCTTTAAGGCTTATGATAAACTGATTGCACAGGGGGGGAATCATACGTCTGAACGCAATGGGGCCGATCACATAAGCAATCAGCTGAAACCGATTTATTCCCAGGGACATGCCTGCTTCTATCTGGCCTTTGTTAATGGAGAGAACTGCTCCCCTGACAATCTCGGCAATATACGCCCCCGCATTGATCATAATGGTGACCACAGCGGCGGTGAGGGCATCAAATCGAAACTGGTCCAGGTCAAGGAGGCCCTTTATAATCATGGGCAGTGCGAAATAGATGAACATGGCCTGTACCATGATCGGTGTACCCCGTACCAGCTCCACAAATGTGCCGGATATGTACCGGATGAGCGAACTGATAAGTATGTAAATACCTCCGGATTTTTCGCCGATGGAGGTGGTGCCGGCAATTCGTCCGAGTCCTGCAAGAACGCCGATGGTCATCCCCCCCACAATTCCTACAATCGTGATGTACCATGTCAGCTTCGCCCCTTCGAGCAGGGGCGGAATCGATTTTACAACAATATCAAATTCAAAATCCATAATGGCTTCTTTGGTCGTTAAAATACCGGCAGTTCATCTGTATTGCGTAAACTGCCGGTGATTATTAATCTGGCCCGAAAGTCGGGTTGCGGTAAAACAGTTATTCAGGCGCGGTGCCGAACCATTTCTTGTACAATTCCGCATAGGAACCATCCTCAATCATTTTGAGGAGGGCGATATTGACTTTTTCCCGGAGCTCGCTGCCGCTGGGAAAAGCGATGCCGTACTGGGCCGCCTTTACATCCGGCCCGACTGCCTTTACTTTCCCGCCTCCGGCTTCCTTAATGAAGTAAAGCACGTTCGGGGTGTCGTGCATGGCGGCATCCGCACCGCCTGTGGCCACCTCCAGGTAAGCCTGGTCTATGTTGGGAAATTTGACAACTTTTTCAGGGTTCATTGACTCAACATACTCCACGGTGGCAGTTCCTGTTTTTACGGCAACCACTTTCCCCTCAAGGTCTTCCGGCCCCTTAATATCCTCGTTTTCAGTCCTCACCATGGTTTTCAGCCCCGCCCTGAAATAGGGATGAGAAAAATCAATGGATTTCTCCCGCTCGGAAGTGATAAAAATTGCTGCAAGGGCGGCATCAATATTGCCGCTGGTCAGTGCCGGAATAAGACCGTTAAAATCCATTGGTTTCAGCTCATATTCCACATCAATACGGTCTGCAATCTCTTCCCACAAATCAATGTCAAACCCGGTATACTCCCCGTCGTCTCCCTTGTATTCAAAAGGGACAAAGGAGGTGTCCACGCCCACATAAAGCTTTTCCGCATGAGCGGTTCCGAAAAAAAGAAGGCAGGTAAACATAATCGCCATTGCCGTTAAAAACTGCCGGGTCATCCCTAACCTGAAGTGTTTCATACTGAATCTCCTTTACGTTTAAATCAGAGTTGTTTAAACAAGTTCCATCTTTACCTTTTTGACAGGCCACTTTAAAAAAACCGAGTGGCATCATTCAGCGGCTGAGCCCAAACCGGCTGTTCAGGTGAGAGCCTGCCCGTCAACAAATTGTAATTTCCATTACGTAAATCAAACAGCGCGCAACCAGACGGCGCATTGTTAAACGATCTTTTTTTGATAAAAGATATACAAGCGCCGGCAATACCTATGATCCTGTAAAGACAAGACTATATAGTTGCAGGGAACAACTTGTCAAGAAAAATATTGAAAGCATTTTCATTCAAGGTGACAGAATCAAAAACTTCCCTGCGGCCGGTCTTTGGCCGGGAAAAAGCCGTCCCTTGACGGAAACGGCTGATTTCAGATCCGGGTATTCGGCTACAGCAAACCGATAACCCGGTCACTCGACTCAACAAGCTCTACAATAGATTCGTAGTCTCCCCCGGATACAGGCAGACTGACTGAATCCACATCTATCCCCCGAAGCCCGGCATCCTGAATTAAAACATACACCTTGAGTTTTTCATCAATCAATCCGCCCATATCCTGTGAAGAAGAATCTTTTATATCCGCCCTGCAGAAGTTAACCGCGTCCTGTAACAGATACAGGTGTACCGAGTGACCCATGGCCAGCATATCTGAAGCCGACCGCAGAGCTCTGTCAGCTTCGGCGGTAAATGGACCGCTTTTAAGCAAAACAGTAATCTTCATTTTCAAGCTCCTAAAAAATCAGTTGCAGAGGGTTGTTCGCCATCAACTCCGAAACAGTATTATGATCAACGGCCTGCAGATCTTCGACCAGGTCTTCAGCCTCCAAACCACGCTTCAGGAGCGACTCCTGTTCTACGTAAAATTCGGCGGGGTTGTCTTTTTTTTCGTAAAGACCACGCACGATAATCTCCTCCAGGGTCTCGCTCAACGACAGCCATTGGCTCTGGCTGGGCTCCTGCCCCTCCTTTGCCAGATATACACCATCATCCACAAGTACGACCACGGGCCGAAACCCTAATGAAATAGAGCCGTTCGCATGGCGCATGGCTTCAGCTGCCTGGAAACCGCCGTAAGGTCCGTGCCGGACTACAATCAGAATATCTTTGCTCATGACATCCTCCTGTTTACGGGCCGGCATTGATTAAAATGTCAGTTTTATCAAGGAGCTTGAAAAGGCTTTTAAGGGTGCCGGTGTTGGCTCCTTTGATAAATTGCTCTTTCCGCAGACCGCGGAAATTAAAACAGGTGCCTCAAAGATCAACATGAGCCCCCTGTTCGATAAGTTCGGCAAACCCCTTTTCAGCATTGGGAACACCTGATGCCCGCTGATCTTTAAGAAAAGCATAAGTTCCGTCACCTGATCCGACTATGGCAACGTTATGCCCCTTCTTCAGCGCCGCATCAGCAATGCCCGTGACGGTATCAACGTCCTGGCCGCCATAAGGCGCAGATCCGAGCATGAAAGTTATTTGTTTCATAAGCCCCCCTGATGTATTAATGGAAAAAGAACACTGTCCGTAAAGATCTTTATTCCAGATTACCTGAAACCGGGGGTATATGCAAAAATTTTTTTAAGTGACGCCCTGTTTACAACAGCCCTTTGAATGCCGATACAATGGATTCGGCGGCTTTTTCCAGAATCGGTCTTGGACAGGCAATGTTGATCCGCTCGAATCCTGCGCCGTTATCACCGAACCATTCCCCGTGATCAAGGCCCACGCCCGCTTTTTCCTCCAGAAGCCGAACCCGGTCCATTCCGTCAGGCATGACAGCCCCAAAATCCACCCACGCCAGATAAGTGCCCTGAAGTTCATACACAACCACGCCGGGCAGTTCTTTTTCAAGAAAGGTTTTAAGATAAATGAAATTATCGTACAGGTATTCAATAAGGTCATCCAGCCATGGTTCTGCTTCATTGTATGCTGCAGCGGCAGCCACGGCCCCGAAAAGCGTTCCCCCGATGCCGTTGGTGAAACCTAAATTCTCTATCTGGCAGGTCATCTCCTCTCGGATGGCCGGGTCGGGCATTATTATGCCTGACTGCTGAAGACCTGCCAGGTTAAAGGTTTTGCTGGCTGCCAGACAGGTAATGGAATTCCGGGCGAATTCCTGTGAAAGTGATGCAAAACAGAGATGCTTGAATCCCGGCATGACAAGATCGCAGTGAATTTCATCCGAAACGGTGAGCACATTGTTCTCAAGGCAGATGTTACCGAAACTCTCCAGCTCATCTTTAGTCCATACGCGGCCCACCGGGTTATGGGGGCTGCAGAGAATCGCAAGCTTCACACGGGGGTCCCGCACCTTCTCCTTGAGATCTTCAAAATCCATGCGGTACTGACCGTGTTCAATCCGCAAAGGATTCCCGGCGATCCTGCGGCCGTTGTTCAGAATAGCCCTGGCAAAGGGATAGTAAACAGGAGGCTGGATCAAAACCTTGTCCCCGGACTGCGAAAAACGCTGAATGATATAGTTGACAGCAGGCACCACACCTGGAGTGGTTCTGATCCAGTCTTCATGGATCTCAAACTGATGCCGTCTCTTATACCAGGAAATCAAAGCCGGAAAATAGGAAGGGTCAGTCAGTGTATACCCGTATAACCGGTGTTCCAGGCGCTTTTCCATGGCCTTTTTGATCACGTCCGGACACTTGAAATCCATATCCGCAACCCAAAGCGGCAACAGTTCCTCTTTGCCTTTGCCAAACACTTTAGAGAGCACCCCGGGTTCCCATTTCATGGAAGCGGTGCCGCTGCGGTCGATTATCTCGTCAAAATTCCAGTCTTTATCCATTGATGTATTCCTTCAACTAAAGCTCATCTTTACAAATCTTTCCTGCACACCCGGCCCGCCGGGACGATCATCATCATCCCGGCGACCCTGATAATATCCGATCCTGGCCTGTTATGCGACGGTTCATATGAAAAATCAATGATTTTTTTTCAGTGAATGCTGCAGGAAAAGCCGGCGGCGTATATCCGCAGCCGGATTATGATTGACTTGCCCGCCCGTATCCAGTAAGCTGAATTATGAAACTGTCTCAAATCGCATATATAGTGGAAGCAGAGTTCCTGGCCTGCGGACACCTCGACTCCGGCGAAATCACCAAAGCCGGGGCAAGCGACCTTTTGAGTGATGTCCTGGCCGCCAAAGCCGAAAATGCCCTCCTGCTGACCGGCATAAAAACCATCCAGATGGTAAAAACCTGCACGATCGCCGGAATCGGAGCTGTCATCCTGGTCAGGGGTAAAATCCCGGATATCGATACCATTGAACTTGCATCCCAAGAGGAACTGCCGCTTCTCAGCACGAAGCTTTCCTTGTTCATTGCAAGCGGAAGGCTTTACCAGCAGGGTATACAGGGTTTGAAACATGCAAGATAAGAGCATATGCCCATGGCGTCACTGTTCAGAACATTCCGGATACAAAAGAGGGATTTCACCAATGCGGGAAACGCGTCGATCTGTGTGAAAAAACTTCTCAAGTCTCTGAACACCTGCGGCTCCATTATCAGAAGAGCTTCCATATGCGGGTATGAAGGAGAAATGAATGTGGTCATGCACGCCACAACCGACGGACACCTTGACCTGGAACTCTCCGAGCACCGGATCATCCTCACAGTATCTGACAAAGGCCCCGGAATCGAGGACATTGAAACCGCCATGCAGAAAGGGTTTTCAACAGCTCCGGAAGAATTCAGGGAAATGGGCTTCGGTGCAGGGATGGGGCTTTCAAATATACTTGAAAACACTGATATCCTGCACATAGATTCAAAGCCGGGAACAGGCACGGTAATACGAATGGAATTTTCCACAGGGGTATGACATGCCGAAAGAAACCGACATCCCCCGCTATGTCTATTTTAATTCCGGAAACTGCACCGGATGCGGCGCATGCGTAAAATCATGCCCCACAAGGGCCATCAGGATTAAAAACGGTAAATCCATACTCCTGACAGACAGCTGCATCGGCTGCGGTGAATGCATCCGTGTATGCCCCCAGGGCTGTATCACCCCTGCGCCTTTTGATCCCGGGGCTTTTAAAAAAGAAAAGCTCCCGGTCCTGTTTGTGGCGCCGGTTCTCTACAGCCAGTTTCCAGACGCCCGGCCACGGGATGTGCTGATCGGGCTGCGGCGAATGGGATTCAAGCATATCGTGGACATGACCTATTTTTTTGAGATGTTCCAGTGGGCCACACATCGGTTTATCCGGGAAAAAACTCCGGAACT
The DNA here is from genome assembly GCA_041685935.1 of Desulfobacteraceae bacterium. GTDB lineage: Bacteria > Desulfobacterota > Desulfobacteria > Desulfobacterales > Desulfobacteraceae > JAIPEK01. Next base: position 15,247 of record JAWLES010000024.1, read on the forward strand.
TCCGGTCCTGTCCACCATGTGCCCGGTTGTATTGAGGCTGGTGGCATTTAAATACCCCGGCCTTTTCGGTCATCTCAACCAGGTACTCAGGCCGGTGTCCATCATCGTGAAAGAGGCTGCAGCCTTGATTGCCCGGAGACACCGGGCCCGCCTGTCAGATCTTTCCATCTTCTACCTGAATCCCTGCCCCACCAAAATGGGCCTTGAAGAATCCGCCCGGCTCAAGCAGTCCCCTTACATCAGCCGGGCCATAGGCATCAACCAGATCTATCCAGAATTAAAAGAGCACATCACCGATATCATGGCATCTGATACACTCGATTTTGTGGAAACCGGCTTTGAATTCGAGCAGCCTCCCTGCGGGGAAGGGATTCTGTGGAGCGTCTGCGGCGGGGAAAGCGCGGGCCTCAAACTCGACAAAACCCTTTCCATATCCGGTCTTGACGAAACCATGCTTTATCTGGAAAAAACGGAACTGGATATATTCAAAGACTTTTCATTTATCGAGTTCAGGGCATGCAAAGAAGGATGCGTGGGCGGCTCCCTGTGCGCTGTGGACAAATATGTTGCCAAAAGCGCGGTACGGAAAATATCGGGCCGGATCAGCAAAAGCAGGAATTTCAGCCGGGAAATCAAAGACCGGTTCTATGAGCAGAAATGGGTTCCGGACAAAACAACGACCGAGCAAATGGAAAAGATTTTCGGCAGAAAAAAAAAGCCGCTGTCAATCCGGTCGCTAACCGAAATCGATGCCCTGTACAGAAGGCTGCCCGGTTACAATTGCAGTGCATGCGGCGCCCCTGACTGCTATGCATTTGCCGAGGATGTGATACGGCACAGAAGCAAACTGAAGGATTGTATTTTTTTTAAAGGAGGAGACAAAGGTGATAGTGAAAGAACTTGCGGACAGGCTCGAACTTGAAATCCATGCCGGAAAGGAGTCAATCGACAGGGAAATCCTCTGCGGGTATACCGGAGACCTCCTGAGCGATGTCATGGCCCGCATCCGGCCCGGTGCAGCCTGGCTGACCATCCAGACCCATCAGAACATTGTGGCTGTGGCGGTCCTGCGGGAAGCCGCCTGCATCATCATAACCGGAGGACACGTCCCGGACAAAGAGACCCTGGAACGGGCGGAAAAGGAGGACATGCCGGTTTTGCTTGCCAAAGAAAATTCATTTGATCTTTGTGTAAAGATAGCAGAGCTCGGCATCTTTTAAAAATCATGGACCATGTACCAGGCAAAAAAGCTGATCTTCACATCCATACATGTCTTTCCCCTTGCGGAGACTGGGGAATGACGCCGGTGAAAATCATCAAAGCGGCTGAATCGGAAAACCTAAATATTATCGCGGTATGTGACCACAACAGTGCGAAAAATGCCGGTGCCGTGGCCAAGGCGGCCCGGCAATCAGGAATCACCGTTATTGCAGGGATGGAAATATGCACCCGGGAGGAGGTACACCTGGTCGCCCTTTTCAAATGCCTCTGTGATGCCCTGGAAATGGGAGATATCATCCAAAGGGGACTTTCGGAAAAAAACCACCCTGACATATTCGGATACCAGGTCATATCGGACGAAAACGATATGGTCACCGGCCAGGAGGACCGGCTCCTGATCAGCGCCTCTCTTTTGAGCCTGGAACAGGCAGTTCAAAAGATCCATTCCCTGGGCGGAATCGCGGTTGCAGCCCATGTGGACCGGCCCGTTTTCAGCATCGTCAGCCAGCTCGGGTTCATCCCCGATCATATCGGCCTTGACGGGATCGAAATGTCCAGGCATGCCTTCGGCACAACCGGGGTTCACAATTTACTTGACAACACCGATCCGCCCTGCATATTATCGTCAGACGCCCATTTTTCAAGGGATATTGCAGCCGGGTACACGGTATTCGACATGCGGGACACATCATTTGAATCAATGCGGAACGCCCTTTCGGAAAGAAAGTTCCGCTGTTTTGTAAAAAGGCCCGGATATTGAAGGAGCTGTCGCTTCACATTCTGGATATAGCAGAAAACAGCACCGGAGCCGGAGCTGATTTTATACGGATTGCGGTTGATGAAACCTTTAAAGACAGGTATATTTCAATTGAAATTCAGGACAACGGGTCAGGGATCAGACAGGAGATGATCGGTTCCGTTACCGACCCTTTTGTGACGACCAGGAAAACAAGGCGCACAGGGCTGGGGATATCCCTTTTCAAGGCAGCCGCGGAACAGAGCGGCGGAAGCTTTGAAATTGAATCTGACGGAAAAACAGGCACCGTATTGAAAGCCGCCTTTGAAAAAAATCATATTGATACGGCACCGGTCGGTGACATGGCCGCCACAATCACCACCCTTATTGCGGGGAACCCCGGAGTGGATATAAGGTATGAGCACACGGTTTCGGACGGTCTTTTCCATCTGGACACAAGAGAGATCCGGCAGGACCTTGACGGAATCGATATCACTCACCCTGCGGTTCTTGAAAAAATCAGAGGGCTAATCAATGACAATATTGAAGCAAAGAGGTAACATATGGCAAAATTATCAGTTGACGATCTAAAGGAGATAAAAGAGAGAGCGGCAAGGGAAGCCTCCCTGAGGGGAGGCGAAACCAATGTCAAGATCACCGTCCACATGAGCACCTGCGGAATTGCCGCAGGCGCCAGGGATGTAATGGCCACCCTTCTGGAGGAAAAGGCCGAGTGCGGGAGAACCGATATTAAAATCGTGGCCGGCTCCTGCCTGGGCATGTGCAGCAGCGAACCCAACATTACAGTAGAGGCGGCTGACGAGGAACCGATTGTTTACCAGCACATGGATGCAAACCGGACCAGGCAGGTATTCAGGCGCCATGTACTCAAGGGAGAAGTGCAGACCGACTTCGCGCTTGCAAAAAAATAATCCATCCAATCAACGGAGGTCAAATGGCTGTCAAGATTATTGAAAAAACAAAATCCGCATACACTTACCCGCTTTTGATCAAAAACCTTTTCACCAATTCCCTGCTGCGCTCCCCGGAGCAGGAAATCGTTTACAGAGACAAAATGGTCTACACATACAAAGATCTTCACAAACGGACAGCCCGGCTTGCAAACGCACTTGAATCCCTGGGCGTGAAACAGGGGGACACTGTTGCGGTAATGGATTTTGACAGCCACAGGTACCTGGAATGCTATTTTGCCGTGCCCATGATGGGGGCGGTTCTGCATACGGTTCATATCCGGCTTTCACCGGATCAGCTCCTGTATACCATCAATCATGCGGAGGATGACGTGATCCTTGTAAACAGCGAGCTTGCCCCGATGCTTGAGGCCGTGAAGGACGGCATCAAAAGTGTTAAAAAAATCATTCTCCTTGCGGAGGAGGACGGGGAGCACGGAACTTCGATCAAGTTTGACGATGAATATGAAAACCTGCTGTCCGGACAACCGGATCATTATGATTTTCCTGACTTTGATGAAAATGCAGTTGCCACAACCTTTTACACATCAGGCACCACCGGCAACCCCAAGGGGGTGTTTTTCAGCCACCGGCAGCTTGTTCTCCATACGTACGGCCTTATGACGGGCCTTTGCGCCTTCGATTCCCAGGCGGTCATGACGTCCGGGGATGTGTACATGCCGCTGACTCCGATGTTCCATGTCCATGCATGGGGCATGCCGTATCTTTTCACCATGCTGGGCAACAAGCAGGTCTATCCGGGCCGGTACGAACCCGAGATGATCCTGAAGCTGATCACCGGGCACAAGGTGACATATTCCCATTGCGTTCCCACCATCATCCATATGCTGGTCAACTCTCCTGTGATAAACCAAATCGATCTGTCCGGCTGGAAGGTGGTCATCGGCGGGTCCGCTCTGCCCAAAGGACTCTGCACCGCCGCCCTCAAGGCCGGCATTAACATCTATTCCGCCTACGGCATGTCCGAAACCTGCCCTTTGCTCACTGTGGCCCACATCAAACCTCATTTGCGAAATTCAAGTGAAGAGGCGCAGATCGACATCCGGTGCAAAACAGGACTCCCCATCCCCATGGTGGACCTTGAAATAGTTGACCCGACAGGCGCTCCCGTGCCCCACGACGGGTTACAGACCGGCGAGGTCGTGGCAAGGGCCCCGTGGCTCACCCAGGGATATCTGAAAAATCCGGAAAAGAGCGAGGAACTCTGGGCAACCGGATGGCTTCATACAGGTGATATCGGGAACATCGACCAGGAAGGATACCTCAAGATCACAGACCGGCTCAAGGATGTTATCAAAACCGGTGGAGAATGGATCTCTTCCCTTGCCCTCGAAGATATCATCAGCAGCCATGAAGCGGTAAGCGAAGCTGCCGCAATCGGGGTTCCGGATGAAAAATGGGGGGAGAGGCCCGTTGTCATCGCGGTTCTGAAAGAGGAGTTCAAGGAATCGATTTCAGAAGATGATCTCATGGCGGTTTACAAAAACGAATATGAGAACGGCAACCTTGCCAAATACGGCATTCCGGACAAAATCGTATTCACGGACAGCATTGCCAAAACCGGAGTGGGCAAACTAGACAAAAAAGTCCTTCGAAAGGAATACAGCGATTAAAACCGGAAACCGGCAGGGTCTTTCCACTCCTTAGAAGGCCCTGCTTTCCCGTCCGGCAATTTCTCAAATGACGGAATCCTTTGCCCAGAACAACACCCGGATCACTCTTAACAAAAAGGGGGAAGACCGGTACACCAAAATCAGTTTTCCCGTGATGCATGGCGTTTACTCGGAAATTGAAACCCGGGATCATATCTTCCGGTTCAATCTCAACCACGAGATAGTTAAAGCCAAAGGCAGGACGCAAGAGTGGCTCAACCCGTCCGAATGGATGAAAAGAACTGCCGGCAACGACTGGGTGTATTATTCCACAGGCGGGTACACAGGTGTTTTTGAAGCCATCGGGGAATACTATCTTCCCAACTTCACATACAGCACAAACTCACTTCTCGGCGGCGCCCCCTTTCTTGAAAAACCGGTGGACGAAATCCGGCATCACTGGCACGACAAGCTGCTTGAAGCCTCGGAGAATCTTGTAAGCCCGCCCCGGCAAATCCGGGAATTCCTCTCTTCCGCCCTTTCCAGTACGCCTGAAAAGCTTGAATCAAAAGCTCGCATACTCTTTGAGATATCCGGCGGACGGGTGTCTGTACTTCCGCCGGATGCACGCCATGTGGACTACGACGTGATTCCGGTTAACATCTCAAAAGGGTGTCTGTACAACTGCCGGTTCTGCCGTGTCAAATCCGGCAGCAATTTCTCCATTGTTCCGGAAAAGGAGGTGCACAACAGGATAACCGGATTGAAAACCCTTTACGGAAAAGATCTGCTGAACTACAACTCTGTTTTCCTGGGTGAACATGACGCACTCAACGCGCCTCTGGACCACATCATATATTCCGCGCAAACAGCTCGTCAGATTCTTGGACTGGACAAATCCTACATGAAAGGAAGCAATCTTTTTTTGTTCGGAAGCCCTGACGCCCTTCTCAGAAAAACGGAATATGATTTTCAAAAGCTTTCCTGGCTAGGATTCAACACCTATATCAACCTTGGCCTTGAATCCGCAGACCCGGACACCCTGGACAGAATCGGCAAACCCCTGTCCGGAGAGAAAGTTGTCAGGGCCTACAGATTCGCGGAACACATCAACGCCCTGTTTTTCAACATTGAAATCACTTTCAACTTTGTCATGGATGACCAGCTTCCCGAAACCCATTACCCTTCCGTGTTCAGTCTTGTAAAAAACCACGGAGGGCCCAACAGAAGCAAGGGAACCCTCTATTTTTCACCACTCTCTTTCAACAGCCCTTCAAAGGAGGATCTTTACAAATTCAACCGTCTGAAGTCTGCCCTGCCTTCTCCGGCATTCCTGTATATCATCCAGCGGCTGTAAAAAAAATTCATCCGCTCAAGGCAAGTACCTGTCAGGTTTTCCGGCGGGCACATCTTGCGTATCTTTGCACGAATTGGTATACCTGACGGGTCAGACAATGGAAATAACAGGGATGAAAATGAAGGACCGGCCAAACCTTGTATCAGTTCACGGCGGCCACAGCGGCCGTTATTGCAGGCACGCCCGTGACACTCTGGAAGAGATGATACAAACTTATATACAGGAAGGTTTCAAGTGGGTGGGCATCACCGAACACATGCCGCCTCCCCTGGACTGTTTCCGGTACCCTGACGAAGTGGAAGCCGGGATTACCGCAGCTGACCTGAACAAAAGCTTCAGAGCTTACATGGATGAACTCAACCGCCTTAAAAAAGAGTATTCATCCAGGATACTCATTTTTACAGGATTCGAGGCAGAGGCTTACACCGGATACAAAGAGTACGTAAAGATGCTGATCCGCACCTTTCAGCCCGACTATATCGTGGGCTCGGTTCATCATGTGGATGATCTGTGTTTTGATTTCTCGGAAACCATGTACTGGAAAGCAGCCTTTGCCCTTGGCGGCCTGGATTTGATGTATGAAAAATATTTCGACATACAGTACCGGATGATCAGCGGACTCAACCCTGCTGTTGTGGGTCATTTTGATCTTGTCCGGCTTTTTGACCCGGACTATCGCAGCCGTATCAAAAAGCCGGGAATATGGGAAAAAATTGAAAGAAACCTGGAAGCATGCAAAACATACGACCTTATCCTGGACTTCAACACCCGGGCCCTTGCAAAGGATGCGGCCGAACCCTATATCACGGAAGACATTCTGGACAGGGCGATCCGGATGGGAATCAAAATCGTGCCCGGAGATGACTCCCACGGTGTATCAGATATCGGCGAATACACCGGCAAAGGGATCGAACTCCTTGAGAAGAAAGGGGTCAG
>JAWLES010000025.1:0-21449 GCA_041685935.1 Desulfobacteraceae bacterium
ATTCATATCCATGTTCCGGCCGGTGCAATTCCCAAAGACGGCCCATCCGCCGGACTGACCGTAGCGGTCGCCCTTGTGTCCCTTTTCACCCGAAGACCATGCAGGAGGGATGTGGCAATGAGCGGGGAGCTTACCCTGAGCGGCAGAATTCTTCCTGTCGGCGGTATAAAAGAGAAAATTCTGGCGGCTGCCGAAGGGGGAATCGGAACGGTGATTTTCCCCAGAAAAAATCAGGGGGACCTCAAAGCGATTTCCCGAGAGGTCCTTGAGAAGGTTGAAGTGAAAACAGCCAATGAAATTACCGAAATAATCGATGCGGTGTTAAAATAAACCGCCAGGGATGGAAACACTGCCTTGTTTTCGCCAACCCGGCCTATGTCCGTCATGTCAAGTTCCCCGATTTTCCGGAGGTCGTTGATTTACTTTAAAACAGGCACTGTCAGCGGTCAAGCAGGACCAGGGGGACTTCCAGGCGCTTTTTGATGCCGCGGATCAAATTTTCCCTCGGATTTCCATCGACTTCTTCTCCCGAGTCCAGGATTGTCAATACGATTTCCGGGTGGTTGTCCACAAAACTTACGATTTCTTTTTCCGGCTCTCCGGTTCCCATGGTAATGCTGCAGTTCACACCTGCTTTACGCGACTCAGGTTTCAGGTGCTCTGCATTTTTTTTCGCCTTCTCCATGAGGGTTTGTGCATATTCATGTTCGCCTGACTCTGCGAACGCCGCAGCCTTGAAAGAAGTTTCCATGCATTTTCCAGCCTGTTTGCCCGCCCTTCCGATGGAGCCTCCGTACCTGGAAGGCCAGACAACCTGAAATACTGAAAGCTCTGTTTTGAGCTTTCCGCAAAGATCCAGCGCGTACCTGAATATTTTTGCGGACGGGCGCGGGCCGTTGACAGCCAGAAGCACTTTTCCCATTTCAGTCCTTTTCTGTTTTGTATCCCGTTTACAATCTCATCTGTGTCCGCGCCATGTCTTCTTTCCGGGCTTTTGTGCCGGGTCTTTCCGATTTCTGCTTTCGGTTTGTCTCTATCCCGGATGTCAGGTACTTTACGGCTTGCCGGTCCTCTCCGGCTTCTGCAAAAGTGATTGCCATCATTGTTCTGTCAAGCCGGCTGAGTGTTTTTTGTTTCATGTGAAGTTCTCCTGTTGTTTAATGCAGTTGAATAATACCAAGGGTGCTTGCAGTAGTGTAATAGCAATTAGTGTGCCGTTGTAAAAGCAAGGCTGTAAAGCGGTTGTGTCGGCATGTTTTATCGCCGGGCTCCCTGCAGAAGAGAAAGTTTTGTTGCTATCTGAAACGACGGTTTGTGAGATGAATTGTTTTTTTAATCTATTCAGGGATTTAACAAAAGGTTTTGATTTTCAACATATCGTTGAATAGTGTAACAGTTCGCTGATGAAAACAAAGGAGCTGCAGATTGTTCAAGGAAGCACGGTTCACCCGGATGCGGTCTGGAGCATTTCCTCGGCATGATGCAGAGTGGCTTTTGTGATTTCGCTTCCCCCGATCATTCTGGCAAGCTCTTCCACCCGGTCCTCGTCTGTTTCAAGCCGGCGGATAACGGTGGATGTGCTTTGGCCGGATACGCGCTTTTCAATTTTATAGTGTTCTTTTCCGTATTTGGCGATCTGTGCAAGGTGGGTGATGCAGATCACCTGGTTGTCCGATGCCAGATTTTTCAGTTTGGCCCCGACTTTTTCGGAGGTTGCGCCTCCGATCCCTGCGTCTACTTCGTCAAATATCAGTGTTTCAATGGCTTGAGATCTTGACAGGATCACCTTCAGGGCAAGCACGATCCTGGAAAGCTCTCCGCCGGATGCGATTTTTTTCAATGCCTTTGCCGGTTCCCCGGGATTCGGGCTGATCAGAAAAGCGGCCTTGTCGATTCCCGTGGAAGAAGCTTTCAGGCCGTCCACGGTGAAGAGTTCTTTTTCCGGATCTGCATCTGCCTGTTTAACCTGAACCCTGAAATCGGCCTGTTCCATCTCCAGGGATTGAAGCTCGGTTTTCACAAGCATGGACAGCTCTTCCGCCCCTTTTTTCCTCTTTTCGGACATTGCCAGTGCCGTTTCTGTGTACTGGTTTTTCAGCTCTTTTATTCTTTCGGTCAGTGCATCTATTTTTTCGTCCAGGCCGGATGTGGCTGCATAACGCTGCTGCATGCTTTCATACTCTGAAAACAGCGATTCAAGGCTGCCTCCGTATTTTCTCTTGAGTTTCTGTATCAGATCGAGCCTGGCTTCGGTTTCTTCGAGCGCTGCCGGATCAAGGGTCAGATTGCCGATGTAGGTTCTCAAATCCCCGACAAGATCTTCTATTTCGTACATCACACCGGCCACTTTTTCCGCTTTTCCGGAGAGTGCGGGATCGTATCGGCCGAACTTTTCCAGCCCTTTATGGAATGTGTCGAGCTGTTCCACAACAGAGCCGTCTGTTGTGTATAAATCTCCGATTGCCTTTTGAACGGTTTCATAAATGCCGGATGCATTTTTGAGCCGGTCTTTTTCCTGTTCCAACTCGAGGTCTTCGTTTTTTTTTATGCCGGCTGCCCGGATTTCTTCAATCTGGTGCCGTAAAAGTTCGGCTTCCTCTTTTGCATTCTCACGGTTTTCCTTTACCTGTTCCAGCTCTTTAACAAGCGGGGTGAGCTCATTGTAAATCCGTGCGGTTTTTTCTTTTTCATCAAGGATGCCGCAGAACCGGTCAAGGATATCAAGATGGTTTTCTTCCCTGAGAAGCCCCTGGTGGGCGTGCTGGCTGGAAATACCGGCAAGACCGTTCGTGATACGTTTCAACAGCTGGATCGAGGACTGTCTGCTGTTGATGAATATTTTGTGTTTGCCCGAGGTGGAAATCACCCGCCTGACCATCAATCCTTCAGCCGGGTCTATATCCTGCTCTCTCATGACTTCTGACTGTTCGGATTCAGGGTTTATCTCGAAGCAGGCTTCAAGTTCGGCGGTTTCATACCCCGCCCGGATCAGGTCGGCGGAAGCCCTTGAACCCAGAAGCAGGTTCACCGCTTCAATGATGATGGACTTGCCCGCGCCGGTTTCTCCGGTCAGAACGGCAAGGTCTTCCTTGAAGGAGATCCTGATGTCGTCAATTATTGCAAAATTCTTTATGGCAAGTTCGCTTAACATGAAGCCTCCTTAGCATGCAGCAGGCATTGAATGTGTAGGTAATGCAGATGGCGGCGACAAGCCTTGGAATCCACAGCCATAAAGCAGGTATTCCCAGCGGCAGAAAAAGGGCGGGGTCTTCTATCATTGCGTGGTTGGGGCCGATAGACAGATGAAGCTTTGTCAGCTCCTCTTTTGAGAAATCGTTGCTCTTGGTCTCTTCAACAATCACTGCTGCTCCGTATGCAAGTCCGAACAGGGAGGCGGTGAGCCAGAGCATTCCGGTATTCCTGGAAAGCCCCATAACTGCCAGAACAGGGGCGGCAAGTCTGGTTATATACCTGATAAGGTTGAATTCCTTTGCAGTTTCAAGGACTATCATAAGCGGCATGATAATGCAGAAGATCTGCACTGCAAGCATGGATATGTCCACGCCCCACTCGAGAAGCATGGCGGAAAAAGGCTGCTGTGCCGTGTCCAGTGCGGCAGTGGCGTTTGCAGCCACTTCAGGTACAGTGGCACCCATGATTTTGCCGGAAACAAAAGTGGTGACAACCGAGATAAAAATACGGAAAAAGGCGGCGACAAATGCATTCAGGCCGGATTTGCCCTGAACGATGCTCTCCTGGATAATGTTGTGGCTGATCAGAAGGAAGATGGCGATAAGGGTCATCTGTTCCACCGGCAGGGGAATGACCGCCATGGCTGCTACCGCTCCGTAAATTCCGGTGAAAAGCCCGATGATTATCGGCAGAGCCGCCTCTGACGGGAGCATTAGAAAATTCATCACCGGAGCCAGTATGAAATCGAGCTTGTAGATAATTCCGAAATGGACAAGAAGTGCGGTTGCAAAGGAGATCGGGACCAGGATCTTCAAGAGCCACAAAAGCCCGCTCCACCCCTTGAGGATTCCGCTGTACGCCCCGTTTTTCAGCCTGGGCAGCACCGTGTTATTTTTTGTCGTCATCTGAAGGAGCGGTCTCTGATCGGTTTTGTTTTACACTCTCCTGAACCGTGGTGTGGATATCCCTGAAGGACTGGTGGATATTGGATGGAGAAAGTCGTCCCATTTCGATGAATTTTACCACTATCTCCTTGGTGGTTCTCAATATCTGTTCATCAACGGATTTCATACCCATCTTGTTACCAGAGAAAACCTGTAAGGTCAACAATTTGAATTATTTTATGTCACCTTTTAAAAAAAAATGGTATGCTCTGCGTCTATATTTTAATTTTAACTGTAACAGCGGACGATAATTTCAATGTACAGCACCGAAAGTCAAAATGCGGACAAGGTCAGCCGGATCAGTCTTCCCGGAAAGGATATACTGCTTGTGGGCACCGCCCATGTTTCAAGGGAAAGCGCTGAATTCGTCAAAACCCTGATTGCCGGGGAGGTCCCTGACACGGTATGCGTGGAACTCTGCCCCACAAGGCTCAACTCGCTGAGAGACAATGACAAGTGGCGGAATATGGATATTGTCAGGGTGATCAAAGAAAAAAAATCACTGCTGCTTTTAATGAACCTTATTCTTGCTTCGTTTCAGAAAAAAATGGCGGAAAAGTTTAAAATCAGGCCCGGCCAGGAGATGCTCAATGCCGTGGAAGCTGCAGAAAAAATCAATGCTCTGGTGGTGCCTGCGGACCGCGACATCCAGACTACCCTGTCCCGCGTATGGAGGAGTATGGGCTTTTTCGAAAAGGTGAAATTCATCTTTCAGCTCCTCTTTTCCCTCGGGGGATCGGACGATATCACTGAAGAGGATATTGAAAAAATGAAGCAGGAGGATATTCTGAAAACCCTGCTGTCGGATGTTAAAAAATCTCATCCCGTCATGGAGCGGGTTCTGATAGATGAACGTGACATGTACCTTGCAGGCGAGATTGCAAACGCACCCGGAGAGAAAATCGTTGCAGTGGTGGGAGCCGGGCATGTGCCTGGCATAAGGCGGTACATCAATGGGGGCGGCCGGACCGGCAGGGAAGAGCTTGACCGGATTCCGCCCGGCGGCAATATGGTGAAAACCCTTAAATGGATTATCCCCTTGGCTGTGATGGCGATTATTGCCTCAGGTTTCCTGATGGAAGGAAAAGGGGCCGGAACCGATATGATCTGGGCCTGGATCATGGCGAACGGGATTTTTGCCGGGCTGGGCGCGCTGGCTGCCCTGGCTCATCCCCTGACCATCCTGGCTTCCATTGCAGCGGCTCCGCTCACGTCTCTCAACCCCATGATCGCGGCGGGGTGGGTGTCAGGCCTTGTGGAGGCTTTTTCCAGAAAACCCAAGGTCAGGGATCTGGAATCAATACCCGAGGATATAATGACTGTAAGAGGATTCTGGAAAAACAACGTGATCCGGATTCTCCTGGTGGTCATTTTCACCAACCTGGGGAGCACTCTTGGCACCATGACCGCGGTTCCCCTGATGCTGCGGGTCATTAACTGACAGGGATCTGCTTGAACCGCCCGCCGGTCAGCTTTTTCTCCTGCCGACCGTCTCGGCGAACTTCTGGATGCATTCCGGATAGAGCTGCCATTCAAGGGCAAGCCCCTTTTTTTTGACATCCTGGAGCGTATCTTCTTCCCTGATTTCAAATGCCTTCTGGCCGATGATCGGACCCGTGTCTTCTCCGTAGTCTATGTAGTGGACCGTGCATCCGCCGATTTTGCAGCCGTACCGGAACGTGTCCCCGTATCCGTCGGTTCCGGGAAAGGAGGGAAGAAGTGCAGGATGAATGTTCATGATCCTGCCGGCACTCGAGCCTTCATTGAACCTGTCGATAAAATAGGGGGTAAGGGTCCTCATGAAGCCGGCCAGGACGAGAAGGTCGATTCCGTAAGGCCGGATTCGGTCCAAAAGCTCTCTTTCAGCCGCAGCACGTGAGAAGAGAAAGGCTTTGACTCTGTCTCCGGGTGTGTCCGGCCCCAGGAGCTTCTGTTTTTGCCTTATCTCTTCCAGGTCGAAATCTTCAGGGATGTCAACCAGATCCGGTGATTTTTTCGCTTTTTGAATGATCGGCCGGTAATCCACGCAGAATGTTTCTATCCCTGCTTTTTCAGCCCTTGCCAGCCCTCCGGCATCCGGTTTGTCAGAGCCTGTGAAGAGTATTTGAGCATCAATGGTTCGGTTTGCGCACGCATCAATAATCGCCTGCAAATTGGTTCCGCCGCCGGAGATCAATGCGCCGATCCTGATTTTATCAGCCATGGCTCTCCCCTGTTACCTCCGCAATCCAGCCCAGATACTCATCAAGGCCTGACCGGATGGGCACTTCAATGATTTCAGGAACCTCGTAAGAATGGTGTTCCCGGATAAAGGAGGCCAGGTCCGGATACAACTCTTTACGGGTCTTGATTAAAAGCTTGTACTCGGGATCGTTGTGAACCTCGCCTTTCCAGGTGTAAAAGCTGGTGACACTGCTCACCTGGATACATGCCGCAAGCCTGTTTTCCAGCAGCTTTGCCGAAAGGGATTCCGCTTCGCTTTTGCTGTCGGTTGTTGTTATGACTATACTGTATTCCATTCAGCCCCTCCCTGATTTACATTTGAAACAAATATTCGGAATAATATGATATTTCAGCTTGGGAATCAATCATAGTTTGACAAACCCCTTATTAGAGAATATATTTATCTGAACCGGGTTTACCAGAGCCCGTCGGAGTGCGCACAGGTTTTGTGCGGATTGGATTTGAACAGCAACAAAGGTTTTGTGAAATATGGCTGAAAAAATTATTGAAGTAAATGACGACAACTTTGAAGAAGAAGTGATGCGGTCGGACAAACCGGTTATGGTGGATTTCTGGGCGCCCTGGTGCGGTCCTTGCAAGGCCATAGCTCCCACGGTTGTAGAGCTTGAAAAGAGTTTCGGCGAAAAAGTGAAATTCGTAAAGGTCAACGTGGATGAGAACCCCATAACTCCCAGCAAGTTCGGGATACAGGCAATTCCCACACTGATTTTTTTCAAGGCCGGAGAGGTGAGCGACCAGATAACAGGTATGGTGTCAAAGGAAAAAATCGAAGAGTCGGTAAAAGGGCTTATATAGAGAGGACGGTTTATGCAGGCTGATTATGATCTCGTGATTGTCGGGGCCGGTCCGGCAGGCCTCACCTCCGCCATTTATGCGGCCCGGGCAAGGATGAAGGTGCTTTTGATCGAAAAGACCGCCCCGGGCGGACAGGTTATCATCACTGACTGGATTGAAAATTATCCCGGATTCCCTGACGGAATATCCGGTTTCGATCTCGGGGAAAAGATGAAGACACAGGCGGAGAACCTGGGCATAGAGATTGAAAGCGCTCAAGTCTCCTCCCTTGAGTTATCAGGAGATCAAAAGCGTATAGCCCTCCAGGACAGGACCATCAGCGCCTGGAGTGTGATTGTTGCATCCGGGGCATCCCCGAAACGGCTTAATATTGGTGAGGAAAAGTTTATCGGCAAAGGGGTTTCTTTCTGCGCCACCTGTGATGCACCTTTTTTCAGGGACAAGACCGTTGTCGCAGTCGGCGGGGGGGATACCGCCATAAAGGAGGCCGTCTTTCTGACCCGGTTTGCGGACAAGGTTTATGTTGTTCACAGGCGGGATGAGCTGAGAGCTGAAAAGATTATCCAGGAGAGGGCCTTTGCAAACGATAAAATCGAGTTTGTTTGGGATTCCGTGGTCACGGGAGTGGAAGGTTTTTTCGGTATTGAAAGGGTGAGCATCGAAAACGTGAAAACCGGTGAGAAGAAAGCTCTCGAAGCTGCCGGCTGTTTTATCTGGATCGGGGTCATTCCCAACACAGATTTCCTTGAAAACTCCGGGGTGGAGCTTGATGAATCCGGTTTCATTGTTGCCGACTCGGATATGAAAACAAGCGTGCCCGGTGTTTTTGCCGCAGGAGACGTTCGGACAACCCCTTTGAGGCAGGTCGCCACAGCCGTGGGAGACGGAGCGGTGGCCGCCGTAGCTGCGGAACACTACACTGAGAGTATAAACAAATGAAAAATATATGGAAGATAGCGGTACTCCTGATATTTTCCCTTGTGGCGGGCTGTTCCTGGTTCGAAGAGCCCTACGAGGTGGAGAAAACCGCTGAACAGCTTGTGCAGGAGGGTTCCTCCGCTTTCATGGATGAAGATTATCTGAAAGCCATCAAGGCGTTTAAGGATCTTAAAAACTGGTATCCCTTCAGCAAATACGTCACCCTTGCGGAGCTGAAAATAGCTGATTCCCACTACCAGCGCAAGGAGTATGAAGAGGCCATATTTGCCTACAAGGAATTTGAGAAACTTCATCCCAGGAATGAGGCCATCCCCCATGTAATTTACAGGCGGGGAATGTGCTGGTTTAACAGGATCGATACGGTTGACAGGACAAGCAATTCCGCAAAAAAGGCTCTTGACCAGTTCCGCAGGCTTGCGGAAAGATTTCCTGATGACGAATATGCAGCAAAGGCCCGGGAGAATATGGAAAAATGCGTAAAGAATATGGCCGGCCATGAACTGTACGTTGGAAATTATTATTACAAGGCGAAGAAGTACGAAGCCGCTATGAACCGGTACCAGTACCTCATGGAAAACTATCCTGATTCAGAGGCTGCACAAACCGCTGAAAAGAAGATAAAAGCGGTAAAAGAGGCCATGGAAAATCAGTAAAAATCGGGTTTACTTTTTTTCAGGTTTGATGTATAGTCCCACGGTTGTTTTGCAGAGTGAATGAATTTTATCCTCAAAGGAGTTTAGATATGTCAAAAGAATGTGCAATCTGCGGCAAAAAACCCATGACCGGCTGTAACGTGAGCCATGCTCACAACGTATCCAAAAGAAGGTTCAACCCCAACCTGCAGAGGGTCCGGGCGAATATTGACGGCACCGTAAAGAAAATCGACGCCTGCACCGCCTGCATCAAGTCGGGAAAGGTTTTGAAGTCGGCTTAATCTTCGGGTTCTCCGTCCCTGTTTCCGACAATCCGTTTTACATTCTTGACTTTTTTGACCTTTTTCAGGTGTGACATGATCCTGTGGAGCTGGTCCGAGCTTTCCACCGATATGGTAAAGTAGAACCTGCTGGTACCTGTATCGGTTGTATCTGAATGTACGTTTCTGATGTTTGAGTTGTTTTTGCTGATAACGTATGCAAGATCCGCAAGCAGCCCGGAACGGTCGTCACACGTAACCTTTATGCTTGCCGGATAGGTTTCGGTTGTCTCCCGGCTCCACTCCACCTCGATCTGCCGTTCCGGGTTCATCTTGTGCGTATTGATACAGTTTTTCCTGTGAACCTTGACCCCTTCACCCTGGGTTATAAACCCGATGATGGGGTCTCCGGGCAAGGGGTTGCAGCACTTGGAGAATTTTACCAGAATATCGTCCAGCCCTTTGACGACAACACCGTCCGTATCTTTTTTCCTGCGCTTCCCCTCGATAATTTTCTTGAAAAAGGGTTTTTCATGGGGGGGCTCCTGCTCCAGCTCAGGCACAGCCCTGTGAAGTATCTGCCGCGGGGTGATTTTCCCGAACCCCACCTGGGCGATCAGGTCGTCCTCCCTTGTAAAGCCGTAGCCCTGGGCGACTTTCTTGATGTCTCCGGATTTAGAGAGAGTGTGAAAGTTGTAATTCTTTTTTCGAAACTCTTTTTCACACATTTCCCTTCCAAGGGAGAGGCTTCTTTCCTTTTCCCGGGCATTGAGCCACTGCCGGATTTTTGTTTTGGCCTTGACCGTTTTGATGATGTGAAGCCAGTCAGCTGACGGTGCCTCTTGTTTGGCCGTGATGATTTCCACGGTGTCCCCGGTTTGAAGCTTGTAAGTCAGCGGAACCAGCGCCCCGTTTACCTTGGCCCCTTTACACGTATGTCCGATTTCCGTATGTATCAGGTAGGCGAAATCAATGGGTGTGGCATCCTTGGGCAGGGTTCTGATTTCTCCGTGGGGGGTGAACACATAGATCTCATCAGGATACAGGTCGATTCTCACGTTTTCCAGGAATTCGTCAGGGTCTTTGAAATTTTCCTGGTTTTCCACCAGGTTTTTGATCCATTCAAATAGCTTGCCTGTTTTGTTATCCACGGATGTGTTCTCTTTGTAACTCCAGTGGGCTGCAATACCCGCTTCCGCGGTGCGGTCCATATCCCATGTACGTATCTGGATTTCAACTCTTTCACCGTAGGGGCCGATTACCGTGGTGTGAAGGGACTGGTACATGTTGGGTTTGGGGTTCCCGATATAGTCCTTGATCTTGTTGTAGATGGGTCTCCACATGGAGTGAATTATCCCGAGTGCTTCGTAGCACTTGGGTACGGTATCCAGGATCAGCCGGAATGCGATGATATCATAAATCTCGTGGAATTCCAGATCCTGTGAGATCATTTTGTGATAGATGCTGTAGGGCTGTTTGTACCGGCCCTTGATTTCACACTCGATCCCGGCCTCCTCCAGTTTTTTTGAAAGCCTCTCCTTGACAAGTGCGATATAGTTCTCTTTGTCTTTTTTTGCCCGGTTTACCAGCCTGTCGATTTCCGCCTTTTGTTCAGGCAGTGTGTAGCTGAAAGCTATGTCCTCAAGCTCCTGCTTGATCCAGTAAATACCCAGGCGTCCGGCTATCGGAACGTAAATATCCAGGGTCTCCTGGGCGATGAGTCTTTGCTTTTCCGGGTTGGTATGGTATTTCAGCGTCCGCATGTTGTGCAGCCTGTCAGTGAGCTTGATTAAAATAACCCTCAGATCGTCTGCCATGGCAAGGATCATTTTTCTCAAACTTTCCGCCTGATGGGCTGCTTTTGTGGAAAAGGTCAGCTTTGACAGCTTGGTGACGCCGGATACAATATGGGCCACCCTGGGCCCGAACATGTTCTCTATATCTTCTCTGGTTGCGCGGGTGTCCTCGATCACGTCATGAAGAAGGGCGGCGGTAACACTTTCCACATCCAGTTTCAAATCAGCGACAATTGCGGCTACTTCAAGGGGGTGTGACAGATACGGCTCCCCTGAAAGACGCGTCTGGCCCTGGTGTACCCGGGCGGAATAAATATATGCCCGGTCAATAATGTCCAGATCCGCCTCAGGATTGTTTTCCGCTATTTTGTCAAGTATATCGCTTATTCGAATCATTCATCAGTATGCTTTTGAAAATAACACTCTTTTACTGCTGGGTTCCCCGCAGCATATGCACTCCCCTTGTTCGCGGGGACTGTCAAACGGTATACATCTTATGGTTACGGAAAGGTCGTTTTTGATCTTTTCTTCACAGGCGGCACTGCCGCACCAGTGGGCATTTGTAAAGCCGCCCGCGATTCTGTTGCCGTCTTCGTTTGTGTAAAACCGATAAAAGTCTTCCCTGTTGTCTATATTATGCGTGTGTTCTTTTCTGAATGCAAGGGCTCTGTTAAAAAGATTGTTCTGTATCCCGTCCAGGATATCGCCGATGGAGGCTATGAACTCTTCTCTTTTAACACCTTTTTTGTCTCTGGGGGCGCAGTCCCTTGTGGCCATGAAAACCGAATCTTTTTCCATATCTCTGGGTCCGATTTCCGCCCGGACCGGCACGCCTTTTTTGATCCATTCCCAGCCCCTGGCACCGCCGGTGTCCCGGTCGTCGATTTCCACAACGACTTTTCTGCCGTGATAGGTCGTGTCTGCAAGTGCGTCTGCAATCTTGTGCGTGTATTCCAGTATTCCGGAGTTGTCAGCTGATTTTTTCAGAATAGGAAGCAGTACCACGTGAGCCGGTGCGACCCGCGGGGGCATGATGACCCCGTTGTCGTCCCCGTGCATCATGATTAGGCCGCCAACCATCCTGGTGGAAACTCCCCAGGACGTTGTCCAGGCGTATTCTTCCCGCCTCTCACGGGTCTGGAATTTGATTCCGGCGCTTTTGGCGAAGTTCTGGCCGAGAAAATGGGAAGTTCCTGCCTGAAGAGCTTTTCTGTCCTGCATCATCGCCTCGATACAGGTGGTGTCAACCGCTCCGGGGAATCGTTCGGACTCGGTTTTTCTCCCTTTGATAACAGGCATTGCCAGGTGGTTTTCCACAAAATCCGTATATACGTTCAGCATCTGCATGGTACGTTCTTCAGCCTCTTCTCTGGTGGCATGGGCTGTGTGTCCCTCCTGCCAGAGAAACTCGCTGGTTCTCAAAAACAGCCTTGTCCTCATTTCCCAGCGTACAACGTTGGACCACTGGTTTAAAAGGATCGGCAGATCACGGTAGCTGGAGGTCCAGTTGGCCATGGACTCGCCGATGATGGTTTCAGATGTGGGCCTGACAATGAGGGGCTCGTCAAGCTTTCCCGCGGGTTTCAGGCCTTTTTCCGATTTTTCCAGCCTGTGGTGTGTTACCACGGCACACTCCTTGGCAAACCCTTCCACATGCTCAGCCTCCTTTTCAAGGTAGGAGAGCGGAATGAAAAGCGGGAAGTAGGCATTTTTCACACCGGTCCGCTTAAACTTTTCATCCAGGCCGCTGACCATGTTTTCCCAAAGGGCGTATCCCCAGGGCTTGATTACCATGCACCCTCTGACAGCGGAGGTTTCCGCCATGTCAGAGGCCTTTATAACCTCCTGGTACCATAATGGATAGTTGTCTTCCCGTGTCGGTGTTACAGCGGTTTCTTCCTTTTTTGCCATCTATTCGCCTCCAGACTCATTTACAAATTGTTCAACTTCTTTCAACAGAACCTCCAGAAGATCTTTTTCAGGAATTTTTCTGATCACTTCTCCTTTTTTAAACAGCACACCGGTTCCCCGGCCGCCGGCGATTCCAAGATCAGCCTCCTTTGCTTCTCCGGGGCCGTTGACCACACACCCCATGATTGCAACTTTAACCGGAGTCTTGTAGCAAAGTAAAGCTTTTTCAGCTTTTTCAGCGATATCAAACAGGTCGATCCCGCATCTTCCGCAGGTGGGGCAGGATATGATTTCAACCCCTCTTTTTCTCAAACCCACTGCACGCAGGATTTCCCATGCAGTTCTTACCTCTTCTGCAGGGTCCCGGGTTAATGATACCCGTATGGTGTCTCCGATACCTTCCGCAAGGAGCATTCCGATTCCCACGGAGGATTTGGCAATACCCGCGTACAGGCCTCCTGCTTCCGTGATCCCGAGATGAAGCGGGATATCGGTTTCATTTGAAATCCGCCTGTAAGCCAGGACAGTTCTTGCCACATCCGATGCCTTCACCGAGACCTTGATATCACGGAAATCGAGATTTTCAAGCATGCCGATATTGCGGAGGGCGCTTTCAGCCAGTGCATCCGGGCCATTCCCCAGGCTGCGGACGATATCCTTTTCCAGGGACCCGGAGTTGACCCCGACCCGTATGGAAATTCCATGATGCTTTGCACATGCAACCACTTTGCCCACTTTTGAAGAATCTCCGATATTCCCGGGGTTGATCCGAAGCCCGTCCGCTCCGGATTCAGCAGCTTTAACAGCCAGACGATGGTCAAAATGGATGTCTGCGATCACCGGAATCTGCGACCGGTCCTTAATTTGCCTTACTGCCGCGGCGGATTCCGGGTCAGGTACGGCTACTCTTATGATTTCGCACCCTGCCGAGGCAAGTCTGCTGATCTGTTCAACAGTCGAGTCCACATGCCTTGTGGGGGTATTGGTCATGGACTGTACTGCAACGTCGGCACCGTTCCCGATTTTGACTCCGCCCACTGATATCCCGCGGGTGGGTTTTCTTGGCTGCAGAAAATTCATCTTTCCTTCCTGGGTAGTGTATAATCCAATATGTCTAATACCAGAGGGAAGGGCAATATTCAAGCAAAGACATCATGCAGGCCGGTGAAATTTCATTGAACGCCCCAGGACTTCCGGGCTGATTTTTCTGTCGGGCTGTTAAATACTGAAACAGGGCTTGAGTGAGTCAAGGCAGGAGTCAAGTGTCTCTTTGCTGAACACCTCAAGGGAAACCACGCCTGTAAAACAGTCAAGAAGATCAATTATTTCGCGGAAGGTTTTATCCGGGAGCCGGTCAAGGCGGGTATGGTCCCCGGGAGGGTGTAGAGAGAAATCCACCCCGTGAAGGTGTACAATGGAAATGGCGGGTCCCCAGGTTTGAAAAAATTCACTTACGCTGTATCCGTATTTGACCAGGTGACCGATATCAGCACAAACGGAAAGTTCGTATGCTTTTACAACCGGGGAGGCGTAGAAAAAGGGGTAATCAAGGGTTTCCACACTTATAAGGCCGGGTTTTTCAACGGAACGGGTCAGTCGGTCAAGGCTTTCAGATGCTGTCTGCCGGAAAGATTCGATATCTTTTTCTTCATGGCCGGGTCCGAAAAAATCGAGATGAAGTGTGAATGTGGACGGGGTCAAAGGAGAGAACAGGTCAATAACTTTTATCAGCCTGTCCAGCGCCTGTTTTCGTCTGGATGCGGACGGATCGGTAATTGATACATCAAGAGGCAGGTGAACGTTGTAGGTCAGTCTGGATTCCGTTTTATACCTCTCAAGTGTACGAATATCGTTTTTGGACGGCAGAACTTCAGCAGGCGAGCTCTCGAAAATCAGAAGTTCGATTTCGTCGAAAAAAGGTCCGAGTTTCTCAACATTCGGAATGATATGGTCCGGGTAGATAAAGGATGTGGTGGCAAGCCGGAATCCCGGCGGGGCAGGGAAGTCGGGCATTTTAATGCCTTTTCCCTGCATCGGCTGCTTCTCGTACGGCTCTTTCAAGTTCATGGAGTTCATAGGGCTTCTGCAGATATTTTACTGCTTTCAGGAGAACTTCCCTGTCGTTATAGCTTTCCCTGTACCCGGAGGTTATGATTACCCGGATGTCGGGATCAATCTCAAGCATTCTTTCAAAAAGGTCGCAGCCGCTGATTTCCGGCAAGTTCAAGTCGAGAAGCACAATGCCGATCCGGCTTTGTTCCGATCGAAACACCTCCAGCCCCTCCCTTCCGTCGGCTGCGGTTATTACATTGTATCCGTAGTCCTGAAGACCGGTTGCAGCGGATTCCAGTACAAGATCGTCATCATCCACAAGCAGAATCGTTTCATTCCCGCCGAAAGAATAAAGCAGTGCAGGGTCGGCTTTTTCCCTGGATTTTAGGGATTTCGGGAACAGTATTTTGAACGTGGTCCCTCTGCCCGGAGAGGATGACACGCTTATGGACGCGTCAAATTTTTCGGTTACAATCTTGTGCACCATGGCAAGCCCTAGCCCGCTTCCTGATGCACCGGGGTTGTTCGATTTTGTGGTAAACAGCGGGTTGAATGCCTGCTTTTTGACCTCTTCTGTCATTCCTTTGCCTGTATCCTCAAATGCCAGGAGGATTGTTCCGTTGTGATTTCCGTTCGAATCGGCTTCAACTGTCCCGGGGTATGAAGAAGCACTGAGCCTGATGTAATCATGGCCTGAGGTTCCCTTTTCCTCGATTGCGTGGACGGCGTTTGCCGCCAGGTTCATCAGCACCTGGTGGAGTTCGTCAGCCCTGCCCCGGATAAAAAAGGTGTCAGGCTCAATGTCCAGGTGTTTTTGAATAATCCGGTTGGTTGTCCTTTCCAGTATACTGAAAACATCCTTTGCAACCGGGTAAATATCAAGGTGTTCAGGACAGGCTGTTTTGTCAATGGAGATGTTCTGGAACTGGCTGATGATGGAGCCTCCCCTCTTCACGGAATCCAGGATTTTGGTGATATACATTTTCTGCTTTTCGGTCATATTGTCGTTGTTCAGGCTCAATACGTTGAGATAACCCATTATGCCGGAAAGGAGGTTGTTGAAATCGTGTGCCACTCCCCCGGCAAGAAGGCCAAGAGAATCAAGCTTCTGCCTTTTAAGGAGCTGTTCTTCCATGAGTCTCTGCTCGGTGAGATCCACAATAATACCTCTGATGCCGATCACGTGGTCATCGGCATAAACCGGAACGGAGTGAAACAGGGCTGGAAACGCCGACCCGTCAGCTCTCAGAGCCTTGTATTCCTTCGGAGTGCAGGATCTGCCAGACCTTATCAACCTGATATCCCTGTTTGCCCTGTCCCTGTCTGCCGGTGCGATAAAGTCGAGGCAGTACAGGCTTTCACAGGAAATAAGGCTTTCTTTTCCAAACATCTTTAAAGCAGCCTGGTTTGCAAAGGTGATTGAAAGCTCGTTGTCGCACTCGAAAACACCTTCCGTAAGAAGGCTGGTAAGCTCCCAAAACGCCCTTCTGCTAAGCTCCAAATTTTTTTCAACTTCCTGGAGTCTTGCAAGCTCCTGTTCAAGCTTTTGAATCCGCTTTTCAGATTCCGTATATTCAGGCGTGTTCATCTTTTTCTCAGGTCCTTGGTTTTGGTACGATTTTTTTCATATGATCGGATTTTATACAAATAAAAGAGAAAATACAATGGATAGAAAAGAAGAGAGCATCAAAAGATCACATGCCCGTTTAATGTCTCCGGGTCCGGGCAGTGCAAAGGCTTCTCCTATATATGGTTTTTCCACCAGTTCGCCGTGATACTCAGCAGGCCCTGACAGCCTTACTTCAAGCGCACCGGCAAAGGCTGCTTCAGGATAACCTGCATTGGGGCTTTTGTGACGTCTTCCCTGTGAAAAGGCGGTTCCGGCGGCCTTAACACCGCTGTTCAGACCGGAAAGCAGTGCTGATGCAAATGCGATAATTACAACGGAAATTCTCGCAGGAATATAGTTGGCTGCATCATCGATCCTTGCTGCAGGTTTTCCGAACTCCATATAGGTTTCGTTTCTGTACCCGATCATGGAATCAAGGGTGTTGATCATTTTGTATGCCATGGCCAGTGGCGGCCCTCCGATGACGGCATAAAAAAGGGGGGAGAGGAATCCGTCCACAAAATTTTCGGCCGCACTTTCAACTGCGGCCCTGGAAACTCCGGTTTCATCCAGCCGGTCGGTGCGGCGACCCACAATCATTTGGACTTTTTTCCGTCCGGTTTCAATGTCTCCTTTGTCCAGGGCTGTTTTCACATTGCAGGCAGCCT
Source organism: Desulfobacteraceae bacterium (assembly GCA_041685935.1). Lineage (GTDB taxonomy): Bacteria > Desulfobacterota > Desulfobacteria > Desulfobacterales > Desulfobacteraceae > JAIPEK01. Next base: position 17,064 of record JAWLES010000025.1, read on the forward strand.
GTTCAAGACCGGCTGCTGAAAAAGAAAAATAAAGGGTTATGACGGATGCCGTGTTTCCCCAGGCTGTTCCGAGAGTGTAAAAAAGGCCTATGATTCCATAAAAGATACCCCATGTCAGGGAAATCAGCAGAACCGCAAGAAGTCCTCCCTGAAAAGTTTTGCGAATGGGAAGTCTTCTGAACCGGAACTCAAAAAAGCTTACTGCCTTGCCCATGTAAACCACCGGATGGAAAAAGTTCGGCGGGTCCTTGAGAAAAAAATCAAGAGCGAATGCGAAAAACAGGATATATGTGTCCGGGTCAGCAGGCATGGTTAAGTTCGGATTGGATGATATCAGCCAGTTTCATGTTCAGGTTGCTGTCTTTGAGGGAAAAACGGACAAACCGGTCATGACCGAGCCCGGCAAAATTTGAGCAGTTCCTGATTAAAATTTTGTGCCGCCCGACCCTCTCGCAGAGATGATTCGCTGTCAGTCCGCCTTTGAGCCCGGCAAGCACAAAAGAGGTCACTGAAGGGAAAAGCCGGATTCGGGGAGAGGTTTTCAGTTTGTTGTGGAAAATTTCCCGCTGGTTTTTGATAAACTCTCTTGTGCGAAGCAAAAACGGAGAATCGTCAGAATGGGTTTCCAGAAGGTATGTTCCGGCCTTTTGTGCAAGAGAGTTTACCGACCAGGGCTGGTAAAAGGGGATGATCTTTTTTACGGTGTCAGGATGAGCAGTGAGAAAACCGATTCTCATGCCTGGTACGGTGAAAACCTTGGACATGGAGGACAGAACAGCAAGGTTTCTGAAGTTTGTCAGCGGAACAAGCGATTTTTTCTCCGCACCCGGAACAAAGGGAAGGTAGGATTCATCTACCACGAACATGGTATTTTTATGGCGCTGTAAAAGCTCGATAACAGCGTCCCTTGACAGTAAAGATCCGGTTGGATTGTTGGGGTTGCAGATAAACACCGTATCAAATTTTCCAGCGGTTTTTGAAAGATGCGGCAGATCAGGACTGAATTCATCCTCCTCCTTTGCGGTCAGAAAGCAGGGGCTGACTCCCCGGACAAGGCATCCGTCATGGTAATCCGAGTAGGTGGGCCCTGAAATAAGTACCTTTTCCGAGTTAAACGCCTGGGGCAGGGTATAGATGAACCAGGTGGTTCCATTGGCTGCAAGCGTTGTTTCAGGGTCGATATCCCGCTTTTTGCAGAAAGTTCCGGTCAGGGTGGAGGCATCAGCTTCGGGAAGTCTTTCCAGAGACCGGATATGATCCTTTACGAACCGCTCAAATCCATCAGGGGGACCCAGCGGATTGAGGTTGCTGCTCATATCCGCGATCTGGCAGGAAGGGCACCCGAGTTTCCGTGCCAGGAGCTCAACATTGCCTCCGTGTCCGATGATCATGATAAAAATCCCGCCCCCAGCATGAGGAATAAAAAAGACTCGGTCAATTCTGTCATGGCACCGAGCATATCTCCGGTTATGCATTCCATTTTCTTTTTGTAAAACGCAAGGATGGCAAAGACCGTAATACAGAATACAAGGTTGATAATGAAAAAGTCCGCTTTTGTAAAAATTGAAATAATTACGGGAACGGCAAGCCAGGAAAAATCTTTCAGGGCGACCCTGCGCTCGAAAAAGTCGCGTCCGGTGCCTTCCGGCCTTCCGTACGGTAAAAAGCGGATACCGAAGATCATTCCTGCCCTTGCGTATGCAGGGACAATCAAAAAAAAGAGCACGGTTTCAGATCCGGGCTGGGATGTCTTGACAGAATAGATGCCCGCGGCTTTCAGTGCGAGTACGCAGAGAACCGCAATCAGCCCCATCATTCCGATTCTGCTGTCCTTCATGATTTCAAGGGCCGCATCCTTTGACCGGTGGCTGAATATGCCGTCGGCTGTGTCTCCCAGTCCGTCCAGGTGGAACGCTCCGGTCACCGCCGCCAGAAATACGGTGTCTATAATGGCTGCGGTTGCCGGGCCCCAGAGCAGGGATGCCCCCTGATCCACAAGAACCAGGAGCATGCCGATTAAAAGTCCTGCAACCGGAAAAAAACGGATCATCCCAGAAGCGGAGAACCCGGCTCCGCCGGCCGGGAGAATGGTAATGAACCGGACCGCGGACCGAAAATCGTTCAATGGGGTTAAAGAGCTGTTCATTCGGGTTTAAAGGTCCTGCTGGTCAATGGTTTTATAAAACACCCCCCTTTCCTGGTGAATGATTTTTACCTTTCCCTGCCTTTCAAGGCTTGCCAGGCATTTGGTGATTTCAGCAGGGCGGGCCCCTATTGTGGCGGACAGGTCCTCAAGGGTACAGGGTCTTCGAAGAAGCGTTTGCATTATGGAGTCTGTCAGGTTCCTGCCGGAGTCATCGATTCCTGTTTTTCCCTCCCCTTTATAGGCTGCGATGATTTCGATATTTTCGAAACCGAAAAAAGCTGCGATCTCTTTAAGTCTTTCAGGGACAGCCGCAGCAAGAGAGGGGTCGGTTCCTGGCCTGTCAAGGGTGTTCAGCTGAATTTTATCCGGCCGGATACGCTCCGCAGCCTCTTTGAGAAGGTCAAGGTCCTGTGGTCCGTCATTGTATCCGGGCAGAATCAGAATCTCCAGCCAGATTTTTCCGGTAAACTCCTCTTTCATCGCCCTGATGCCTTCGATGTACTCTTGTATATCAATGGACCCGCAGGGCCTGTTGATTCTCCTGAAGGAACGCGCACTTGCCGCGTCCAGGGAGGGGATGATCAGGTCCGCGTTCATCAGGTCCCGCCGTACATCTTTCTGGTTCAGCAGGGTGCCGTTGGTGAGAACAGCCACGGACACTTCTTTTTTTTGCTGCTTTATAAACTCTATTACCCTGCCGATACCGGAATGGAGCGTGGGTTCGCCTGATCCGGAAAAGGTTATATAATCAGGATCAACGTTTGAGGAAAAGTATTGTTCAAGCTCACGGGTCACTTCATGGACAGGGACGTACTCTTTCCGTTTGTCAGTAAGAACGGTGGTTCTCCCGCATTCACAGTAAACACAGTCAAGAGAGCATACTTTGTGATACACAAGGTCCACGCCCAGGGATATTCCCAGCCTTCTTGACGGGACCGGGCCGAAAAGGTGTTTATACATGACACGCATCCTTTTTCCGGTTCATATTTTTTATTTGTTTCATATGTTCCATGTATGTGTCCTATTTGATTTTCACCGGTATGCCCGAGACCATCCAGATGACTCTGTCCGCTGTTTGCGCAGCCTTCTGGTTCGCGTATCCGGCCATATCCCTGAAAGCTCTGGACAGGCTGTTTTCAGGAACAATGCCGCACCCCACCTCGTTTGAAACCATGAATACGGGGCACCCGGGGCTGCCAAGCGCAGTCACGAGAATTTCTATTCTGTCTTTTATATATTTTTCATCATTATGGCTGCATAACAGATTCGATATCCAGAGGGTCAGGCAGTCCACAAGTATAACATCAACCTGTTTTTTGAGCCGGGCTATGCACTCGCCGACAGCTTCGGGCTCTTCAATGGTGCGCCAGGCATTTCCCCTTTCCCGCCTGTGGGCTGCGACCCTGTGTTCCATTTCCGGGTCCGCGGGAACCGAGGTGGCCAGAAAAATCCGGTTTTCTCCCCCGACCCGGCAGGCCTCCCTGAGGGCGTAGCTGCTTTTTCCGCTTCTGCATCCGCCTGTTATAAACAGATTCCGTTTTTCCATTGTTTCCTGATAGTAATTAAAAAAAATTAATACATCCTTTTATTACATCCTGTGTCGTGGATGCAACACAAAAAGAAAAAAACCTCTTCTCTTTACAAAGGCCCGCATATATTATAATGATTGTACAACAATGAAGCAGACCTGCAAATAATCAGGAAGGAGGGATAATGATTAATCCGGATACGGCAAAGATTCTCTCGCTAGAGCCGGTTACCCTGAAAGAATGCCATGATTTATACCTGAAAATAAACACCGAGTTTGAAACCCCCGGAGCCATCCAGGAATCAGTATCATGGTGGCAGGATAACCCGGAAAAACTTAACAGGCTTTGGTGGGCGCTGAACTATCATTCGGAACAGTTTGATCCGGAGCGGAGGCTCCGGGCTCTTATTGAGCGGCATCTGGACAAGATCGCCCATCGCCGGAAAGAATCTTCTCAAGCATGATTTTTAAAATCGTCCGGTCGGTTTCAATCATTCCTTCACTGCTGAGAACACCTATGTTCCGGATTGTTTTTTCAGGTGTCTCCCCGACGATCCCGTCCGTCATTTTCACATTCAGGTCATACACGGCAAACAGGGCAGCCTGAAGAGAATTTCCCGAAGCGGTTGCCAGTTTCAAAGCGCAGCTGTTTTTTGCGCCATCGCAGATTACCCCTGCAAGGTCTTCAATAATATTTTCCACGGCATTTCCG
>JAWLES010000026.1:0-21348 GCA_041685935.1 Desulfobacteraceae bacterium
CGTCAGAAACGCCACTGTTATAGGCGGCGGGCTTCTGGGCCTGGAAGCTGGAAACGCACTTTTGAAAAGGGGGGTGAAAGTATCTGTGGTGGAATTTTTTGACCGCCTTCTGCCAAGGCAGCTTGATACGGAAGGCGCGTCCCTCTTGCAGAAAATGATGGAAAATATGGGGCTTGTTTTCCATCTGGGGGCGAAAACCGAAAAAATTTCCGGACAGGAAAGGGTGGAAGGTGTGCAGCTGGATTCGGGCATGGTTATAGATTCGGATCTGGTTCTGTTTTCCACCGGTGTCAGGTCCAGGCTCGAACTTGCTGAAAAACTCAAGCTCGAGACGGATAAATCCATTGTGGTGAACACTGCAATGGAAACTTCCGGGAAAGGAATATATGCAGCCGGTGATGCAGCCCAGGTGGATGGAATGAACTATTGCATCTGGCCCGAAGCCCAGGAACAGGGGAGGGTGGCCGGCATCAACATGGCCGGCGGAAAAGAGGTTTTCAAGCATATCGTTCCTTCGAACCGTTTGAAAGTGGCCGGCATAAACCTTGCATCAGCAGGGGAAATAGATGAGGATGACAAACTGGAGCATGAAGTGGAGAAAACCGAAACGGTTTACAAAAAGATAGTCAAAAAAGACGGGGCCGTTGTCGGATGCATCATGCTCGGCAATACGGACGGATTTTCCGATATCGTCAAGACCATGAAAACTTGACGTGGATGATCCGGTACCTGAATCAGAAAAACCGAACCATAAAAAAGTACACAGGAGGATTTAATGAGCAAACTTAAAGGAACAAAGACTGAAAAGAACCTTTTAAAAGCATTCGCAGGGGAGTCCCAGGCAAGGAACCGGTACACCTATTTCGCAGCCCAGGCTAAAAAAGAGGGATTTGTTCAGATTTCCCATATATTTGAAGAGACTGCCAACCATGAAAAAGAGCATGCCAAAAGGCTGTTCAAGTACCTTGAAAGCGGCGAGGACCTTGAGGTCACAGCTGCTTTTCCGGCAGGGACCATTTCCGATACCAAAACAAATCTCGCCGGAGCGGCTGCAGGAGAAAACTACGAGAATACGTCCATGTATCCCGAATTTGCAGCCACAGCAAGAGAAGAAGGGTTCAATGATATTGCCGATACCTTTGAATCGATTGCTGTTGCGGAAAAGTACCATGAAGACCGGTATCTTGCACTCAAGAAAAATATTGAAAACAACAGTGTATTTAAAAAGGATACCCGGGTCAAATGGAGATGCAGGAACTGCGGGTACAACCATGAAGGAGAGGAGGCCCCTGAAAGATGCCCGGCCTGTGATCATCCCCGGGCCCATTTTGAACTTCTCAAGGAAAACTATTAATAATACAGGAAACCAGTAAAGGAGAAAAATTATGGCTGAAAATCTCGGAATTTACAAATGCGGCAAATGCGGTAATATCGTGGAAGTCCTTCATGCGGAAAAACCGCCGGTCATGTGCTGCGGACAGAACATGGAGCGTGTTGTGGAGAATACGGTTGATGCTGCCAAGGAAAAGCACGTACCTGTGCTGGAAAAGATCGACGGCGGATACAGGGTGAAGGTGGGCAGCGTTCCCCATCCCATGCAGACCGAACACTGGATTGAGTGGATTGAGCTGCATTCCGAAGACGGGACCCTGATCCAGAGAAAATTCCTTACCCCCTCGGACAGCCCTGAGGCGGAGTTCAAAACTGATGCGGACAAGGTTGAGGCCAAGGAATACTGCAACCTTCACGGTTTCTGGAAGTCCTGATTGACGAAAACAGGATAAAAAAAACGCCCTTCATATGGAGACCGTCCGTGTGAAGGGCGTTTTATGTTTTTTTACGCTGTTGTGAATTATTCAGCTTTTTGCCGAATCATGTCAGATCACCTCTGCTGTGGGCTTTCAATTTTCCCGAGAGAAGCTTGAGGTGGCCCATTTCTTCCTTGATAATGTTATCTATCCTTGACTTGCCGTATTTTTCCGGAACCATTTCCTTCATGCCGAGATAGAATACAATAGAGTCTTTTTCCGCCTGGATTGCGAATTTGAGTATTTCGATCATTTCTTTTCCGGGTTTGTCTTTTTCCAGAAAGACCCGGGTGTCCACAAGAGCTTTTAGATACAGGGCGTTTTCATCTTCCGGGTCAAACACCAGAAGTGTTTGCTCTCCTGCTGTAAGTTCCTTTTGCATCTCTTGAAAGGTTTTTTCATGCTCGTCTTCCATTTGTGCAAGTTCGGTCAGAAAATTTTTATTCTCCTCCTTGTCCACGGAATCGGCTGCCTCGCGGTAAAATGCCGCTCCGTTTATTTCCAGCTGTTTGGCCATTTCGAAAATTTCGTTTGCATTAAAGTCGTAACCCATTTTTCCTCCGCAATCTAATTATTTACAGATTTCAGCTACCTTTTTCCCAATTTTTCTTCCAAGGGTGATACATTTTTCAATATCGTTTTCATCAGGGACATACTGCACACTCAATCCCTGATCAATGATGTCCAGCTTCATCCCCTCAAGCTCTTTGTTTAGAATCCTTACCGCCTCTCCGCTCCAGCCGTAGGAGCCGAAGGCGGCTGCAACCTTGTTCTCGGGGCGCAGCCCCCTGATATACGTCAGTACATCCGCCACAACAGGAAAAATTCCGTTGTTGAGTGTGGGAGATCCCACTGCGATCCCGCCCGCATCCAGGATTTCGGTCATGATATCACTTCTGTGCCACTTTCTGGTGTTCATAAGTCTGACATCCACATTCTCGTCTTCAACGCCCCTGGCAACGGCCCTGGCCATTTTAGAGGTGCTTTTCCACATGGTATCGAAAAGAATCACCACCTTTTCGGACGGCATCTGTCTGCTCCACCGGTCATAGGCGCTGATGATCGCCGAGGGGTTGTCCCTCCAGATAATCCCGTGATCCGGGCATATCATTTTAAACTCCAGGCCTGCGTCGGTTACGGTCTGAAGCAGCTTTTGAACACGGCCGGAATAGGCCAGAAGGATATTGGCATAGTATTTTCTGGCATGGGTTATTACTTCGTTCCCGATTTCATCATCATATGTGGCGCCGCTTGCTATATGCTGGCCAAAGGCATCGCTTGAAAACAGGATTCCTTCATCCTTGAGAAAGGAAAACATGCTGTCCGGCCAGTGCAGCATTTTCGTTTCAAGAAAAGAAAAGGTCCTTTTTCCTATGTTCAGTTCATCTCCGCTTTGCACCACCTTGTAGTTGTAGTCCCTGTTGAAATGGCTTTTCAGGTTTTTTTGCCCCATCTTGGAGCAGTATACCGGGGTGTCTTCCCCGATACGGTGCAGAACCCTCGGGATAGAGCCGGAATGGTCCATTTCCGTGTGGTTGCTGATCAGGATATCAATTTCGGACGGGTCCATTATTCTGCTGATATTGTCCATGAGTTCATCTGCAAATTCCTCTTTGACAGTATCAATAAGTACGTTTTTTTCATCCTTTACCAAGTATGCGTTATACGTTGTTCCTTCATATGTGGAGTATCCGTGAAAATCCCGTATGTCCCAGTCGCGGCATCCCACGGAAAAAATATTCTCTGCGATCTCAAGTGGATTGTGCATCTGCATTCTCCTTTTTAAGATTTACTCATCACTGATTTCAAAAAATTCCTTCTCTGCTTCGCACAAAGGGCAGGCCCAGTTGTCAGGGAGTTTCTTAAAAACGGTGCCCGCTTCGATTCCGTTGTTGTAGTCCCCGCTTCGCGGATCATATTCATATCCGCAGGGGCATTCATATTTATCCATGTTTTTTTCCTCCGTTGTAATTAGGTTGTTTTATATGAAATTTTAAAAATCTAATAATAAGAATGCAAGTAATATACCTTTCACGGGAAGAACAGGGATTTAAAAAAAAACAAAATTGCAGGTTTCAAACCGATCAATATTATTATATGATAAAGCCTGTAAAATCAACAGAAGAATGGTGGAGAAGAGAATGCCGCTTTTGGCGATCGCAGCGGGTAAAGCAGGGTGCTGAAAGACAAACATGCCGGTTTCTGTTTTTGAAAAACACTCCCGGATCGACGTGCCTGTTGAAACATTGTTCAGCTGGCACACACGGCCGGGGGCCATTGAAAGGCTGACTCCTCCGTGGGCTCCGGTGAAGCTGGTATACCATTCCGGCGGTATCGAACAGGGCGCAAAGGTAAAATTCATTCTACGTTTCCTGAAAGTCCCGTTTGCCTGGGAAGCTGAACATATCAGTTACGAAGAAAACCGGCTTTTCAAGGACAGGCAGGTCAAGGGTCCCTTTTCCCAATGGACCCATACCCATATGTTCCTTCCTTATGGGAAAAGTGCATCTGTAATGAAGGACCGGGTTGAGTTCGAACTTCCTTTGGATCTTCCGGGCGGACCCTTTCGGTCGTTTGTTGAAAAAGAGCTGGCACGGATTTTTGCCTACAGGCACAGGGTTTTAAAAAATGATCTTGCCGCCCTTCAAAAGCGGCCCGGGAAAATCACGGTTCTGGTTTCCGGTGGCAGCGGGGTGATCGGGTCCCGGCTGATTCCTTTTCTCAGGGCCGGCGGACACAGGGTGATCCAGCTGGTGAGAAGACGGCCTGATCCGGACAATGACGAGATTTTCTGGAACCCGGACAGGGGCGAACTCGAACTTGACGCGGCCGGGCCTGTTGATGCGGTGATCAACCTTAACGGCTCCAATATTGCAAAACGATGGACTGAAAACCGCAGGAAGCGGATTGTATCAAGCAGGATACAGCCGACTGCGTTACTATCGGAGAAGATTTCCAAACTTGCCTGTAAACCCTCGGTCTTTTTGACTTCTTCGGCTGTGGGCTTCTACGGCGACCGGAAGGAGGAGAACGTTGCGGAGGGCGCTTCAAAAGGAAGCGGTTTTGTATCAAAGGTGTGCGATGACTGGGAAACGGCGGCGCAGCCTGCAGCGGATGCCGGAGTTCGAACCTGTTTTCTGCGGATCGGCATTGTCCTCACCCCGGAAGGCGGTGTGCTTTCCAGAATGATTCCTTTTTTCAACGCAGGGCTGGGCGTACGGGTCGGCAGCGGAAAGCAGTTCATGAGCTGGATCAGTATGGATGATACCCTGGGGGCGATTCACCATGCCCTGTTCGACGACAGGCTTTCCGGCCCCTTGAATCTGACCGCCCCTGCTCCTGTCCAAAACCGGGTTTTTGCCAGTTCCCTTTCCACCGTGCTGTCAAGGCCCTCATGGGTAATGGTTCCTGAAAATCTTGTCAAGCTTTTGTGGGGGGAAATGGGAGAAGAAGTTCTTTTGTCCGGAGCTGCGGTGATGCCGGAAAAACTTTTGAACACAGGGTATTGTTTTATACATCAAGACATCAGGACCGCACTCTGTGATGTTCTGGGCCGCCCCTGCATTGACACCCGGAAGATGTGACTTTGTGGTACTGATTTTGCAGGTTCTTTTAAGGCAAGAGGCATTAAGAGCTTATCTGCAATAACAGGGAGGAATCATGAACACAAATTCAAAAGAATCCACAACAAGAGGGCTTGTATTGAGCGTGACGCATGACGGCTGGGCGGAAGTGGCGGCCGACAGGAAAAAGGGATGTGACGGATGCGGTGAGGCAAAGAGTACATGCCACTCCTGCCTCACCACCACAAGGAGGACCGCACGGGCGCTGAATACTGCAGGTGCCAAAGCCGGAGACATCGTTCTGCTGTCCATGGATCAGGGCGTTGTATTCAAATACGCAGCCCTTGTCTACTTTATCCCGGTGGTCGGCCTGATGGCCGGTGCGCTGGCCGGGTTTGGACTGGGTGCGGGCCTGCCCCTGTCTCCTGATGCCGCCACCATCCTCTTCGGCTTTCTCGGGCTTGCAGGGGGATTTTTTGTGCTGACTCTGATTTCAAAGCGTATCACCAAAGGCAAGTATTCCGGACCGGTGATCCGCAGTGTGATCATGGAAGGAAAACGGCTTGCTTGAAAATGCAAGGCAGGTTTCCGGATATCATCCTTTTTCAAGATCTGTTTTCCGCTCCATAAACTCCTCCCGGTCGATTTCCCCTTTTGCGTAACGCTCTTTCAGAATTGCCAGGGCATTATTTCCGGCCTGGGCGTTTTCGGAGTCTCCAGGTTTAATAAGCCTGACAGCAACCCAGACAACCAGGCAGATTATAAGAATCCAGAAAATCCATCCCAAGCCCATATATCCGCCGTGCCATCCGAATCCGTTCATCATTAAGTGTCTCATTCCGTTTTTCCTTTCAGTGTGTACTTTTTTGTTATTTCGTTTTTTTTCGGGAGAATTAAAAGCAAATATCGTGCCGGGTTGTGATACTCTGTGGTACAGGGAATGGCACAGGGGCGGGTGTATACTTTTTACCCGGGATGCCGGTTCAAGGCAGCTTTGCGGGTAAAAAGTATACAGGTTGTTTATCAGTGAATATCCCTCTTTGAAAGCCTCAGGCTGTTTGTGACCACGGATATGCTGCTCAAGGCCATGGCCAGGGCCGCCAGGATGGGATGAAGCTGGCGCAGAAAAAGCGGAAGCCCGGCAAAGGGGGCCAGGATGCCTGCTGCCACTGGTATCAGGATCGAGTTGTACCCGAATGCGAAAAAAAGATTTTGTTTGATGGTGTTCATGGTTTGCCTGCTGAGTTTGATCGCGGTGGGCACTCCGGTAAGGCTGCCTGCGGACAGGATAATATCCCCTGTTTCTATGGCTACATCCGTTCCCGTGCCGATGGCAATACCGATATCAGCCTGTGCAAGGGCGGGGGCGTCATTGATCCCGTCGCCGACCATTGCTACAAGGCTTCCCTTTGACTGAAGTTCGGAAACAATGGAAGACTTTTCTTCGGGTATCACCTCTGCATATACATCATCGATATTCACGCTTGAGGCTATGGCGTCTGCTGTACGGGCATTGTCACCGGTAATCATTACCACCTTCAGGCCCAGCCTGTGAAGCTCGCTCACAGCTTTCTCGGAATCCGGCTTCAGGGTGTCGGAAACCGATACCAGGCCTGCAATTGTATCGTCATAACCCACACACATAACTGTTTTTCCCAGGGACTGGTATCGAACCACGGTATCTTCAAATGCTGAAAAATCAAGACCCTTTTCCTTGAACCATGCAGGTTTGCCCACGGAAACCTCTCTGCCGCTGATTTCGGCAGTGACTCCGGAGCCGCCTGAAGAGCGGAAATTTTCAGGCGATTCAAGTTCGAGTCCTCTGTTGACCGCCTCATTGACAATCGCTTTGCCAAGCGGATGTTCGGATCCTTTTTCCACGGACGCTGCGAGCTTTAAAATTCCGTTTTCCGTTTCAAGGGATTCGCCGGGAATAAACACATCCGTGACAGAGGGTTTGCCAACGGTAAGAGTGCCTGTTTTGTCAAGGACCACGGTGTCCAGTTTAACGGTTTTTTCAAGGGCCTCTCCCCGCTTGAACAGGATGCCGTTTTCAGCCCCTTTGCCTGTTCCGGCCATGATGGCCGTGGGGGTTGCAAGGCCCAGCGCACAGGGGCAGGCAATTACCAGAACCGCAACCAGCCGGATTAAAGAGGGAACGAATTCTCCTGTAATGCTGAGCCAGACAAAGAATGTTATCAGCGCTGCTGCTATCACTGAAGGTACAAAGACCGCAGAAACCCGGTCCGCTATGGCCTGGATCGGAGCCTTGCTGCCCTGGGCTTCCTGGACAAGTTTTATTATCTGTGAAAGGGCTGTATCCCTGCCCACCCTGGTTGCCTCAAACCGTAAAAGACCTTCTCCGTTGATGGTCCCTCCGATTACGGTGTCTCCACCGGATTTGTCCGCAGGAATGGGTTCGCCGCTGATCATGGACTCGTCCACCGCGGACCTGCCGTGAACCACCACTCCGTCAACAGGGATGCGTTCTCCAGGCTTAACCACCACCACATCCCCTTTTTTTACCCCTGTCACCGGGATCTCTTTTTCCCGGTCGTCGATCAGAATGGTGGCGTTTTTCGGGGTCAGCCCCATCAGTTTTCTGATGGCTCCCCCGGTTTTGCCTTTGGTCCTGGCTTCCAGCATTTTGCCGAGTTTGATGAGGGTAATGATCACGGCGGATGTTTCAAAGTAAACATGGTCTCCCAGAAAAGGAGCAAGAAGAACGGCAACAGAGTAAAAATAGGCAACTGACGAACCCATGGCCACCAGCACGTCCATATTGGCGCTTTTGTTTTTCAGGCTTTTCCAGCCGTTGATGTAGTAGTCAAGGCCTGTATAGAACTGCACGGGTGTGGCAAGGAGGAAAAAAATCCAGTTAACCCATGAGGCATGGCTCCATTCGCCGGTTATACCGAAATCCCTGGACATGCTCAGTAAAAAGAGCGGAAGGGCCAGTACCACTCCCACAATAAACTTTCTGGTCTGGTCCCTGATTTCAGCGTTTCTTGCCGAAAGCTCGGCATCCCGGTCTTCCCGGCTGTCAGCAGGGGGAGTCGCCTTGAACCCGGCGGCTTCAACCGCTGAAATAATCTCCTCCACGGAGGAAATCGACGGGATATATTCAACAAAGGCTGTTTCTGATGCAAAGTTGGCAGTGGCGGTGACAACGCCGGGCAGTTTGGCGGGAAGTGTTTTTTCTATTGCTGCGGCACAGTTGGTGCAGCTCATTCCTGTTACGGCAAGTTCAGCAGACCGGGTGGGTACGGAATACCCGATCTTTTCTATTTCATCCGTCAATGTCTTTAGACCGATTGTGTCCGGGTCAAATGAGACCTCGGCTGTTTCGGAAGCAAAATTGACACTGGCTTCATGAACCCCGTCAAGCCTGTTCAGCCCCTTTTCAATATTCATTGCACAGTTGGCGCAGGTCATGCCGGTAACCGGCAGAGACCGTTTGTCATGACTCATTTGTAACTCCTTTTTGATGTTCCCTGTTACCCTAATCCAATGGGATTGCCATATGAATTATCCTGTAAAAAGAATGGAGCAATTAATATGCCACAAAGTGGCGGCTCTGTCAGGTTTTGTTCTTTTTTCCGTACACCGCGAAATAGGTTACCGGAATTACGATCAGAGTGAAAAAGGTTGATGCGAGAAGTCCGAAAATCAGTGCCCATGCAAGCCCCGAGAAAACCGGGTCCAGGGTTATGGGAAAGGCCCCGATCCCGGTGGTCAGGGCGGTCAGGATAATGGGCCGCATCCGGATGGCTCCGCTTCTGAGGATTGCGTCTTTCAGTTCCATTCCCTTATCAAGGGAACCCTGTATGAACTCGATGAGCACCAGGGAGTTCCGGATCACGATCCCGCCCAGTGCAATCATGCCGATCATACTGGTTGCAGTGAAAAAAATCGGGTTCGGAAATCCCCCTGACGGGGGTGCCGCCACAATATTGAGGATCATGAAGCCGGGCATGATACCGAGCAGGGTCAGCGGGATCGCCATCATTATCAGAACCGGCATCAGAAATGATTCCGACTGGATCACCAGAAGGATGTATATGCCGATCATGGCGGCTGCAAAGGCAATGCCCATGTCCCTGAATACCCTTAGGGTGATCTTCCATTCCCCTTCTCCGGCCCATTCCACCCTTGTGTCTTCCGGCAGGGGGTTTTCCCCGAGCGCTCCCATCAGGTCAATGACCGCGGCTCCCGGGGCCCGGCCCGCGGTTTCCGCAAGAGTGTATACAACCCTCTCAAGATTTTTATGAAAGATGGGCTGCCGGTTTTGGATCTTTTCCACTTTTGCAAGTTCGCCAAGGGAGATCATCTTTCCATCCGCACTCCTGAGGGGGATCGATTTCAAATCAATGATCGAGGATTTGTCTTTTCTCGGAACAGTAAGGCGGATTTCAAGGGGCTGCCTTTCATTCGGCAGATGGAGGGTTGCAGCTTTGTTCCCCTCCAGAACCCCTTTCAGGGTTCTGGTGGCGGTACGTGCATTTATCCCGTGCAGGGCGGCTTTTTCCTTGTCAATCACAAAGCTGTATCTTTCATGGTCGGTCTCAGCCATATCATCGATATCCACCACCATGGGTTCGCCTTCCATTACAGACTGCAGGTGCCGGGATGCTTTTACAAGGTCCTTGTACGGAAGATGGTCTTCTCCGTATATCTCTCCGACAATTGTGGAAAGAACGGGCGGGCCTGGAGGCACCTCCACAAGTTTTATTCTTGCGTTTTTTTCAGATGCGATTTTCATCAGATCCTTCCGGATTCTCAGGACTATGCCGTGGCTCTGCTCATCCCTTTTGGATTTTTCCGCGAGATTAACGCGGATGTCAGCCAGATTCGGTCCTTTTCTCAGGTAGTAGTGACGCACCATTCCGTTAAAATCCATGGGAGAGGCAAAACCGGTGTAGGAAACCATGCTTGTGACTTCCGGCACGGTACGAAGATAGTTTTCAAAGGCCTGGACAACCGAATCGGTACGTTCAAGGGTGGTGCCCTCCGGCATGTCGATGACAACCTGGAATTCGTTTTTGTTGTCAAACGGCAGAAGTTTCAGGGGAACAAGCCTGAAAAAGGCAAGAGAGCAGGAAGCCAAAAGCAGGATCACAATAGTCGTGAAAAGCAGAAACCGTTTGATTCCTGATTGGAGAAAAGGGGATACTACACTGGAGTATATTTTGTAAATCCGCTTTTCTTCCAGGGGCCTCCGGCTGTTTTCCGATTCTGATCCTCGGGGTTTCCGGCTTTTTTTCAGAAGCGTGTATGTAACCCAAGGTACTATGGTGAGGGCGCAAAGTGTTGAAAAGGTTACGGTCATGGGCACGTTTGCAGCCATGGGCGCCATGTAGGGGCCCATCATGCCGGTTATGAAAAACAGGGGAATAAAGCAAACAATAATGGCGAGTGTGGACATCATCACCGGGGGAAGGACTTCTTCCACCGCATTGAGTGTGGCCCTGAACATTCCGGTGTCCCCGGTTCTTTCCCGGATGTGCCGCTGGATATTTTCAACATTGGTTATGGGGTCGTCCACCACAAGCCCCAGGGAGAGTATGAGTGCGAACAGTGTGACTCGGTTGATGGTATACCCGAGAAGATAGTTCACGAAAAGGGCCAGGGCAAAGCTGATAGGAACCGCAAGTGCAACAACTCCCGCTTCTCTGATACCGAGGGTGAAGGCGAGGAGTATCACCACGGATGCCACTGCAAACAGAAGGGAAAAAAGCAGGCCGTTCACTTTTTCCTGGGCTGTTTTTCCATAGTTTCTGGTGATCTCGTACGAAATGCCGTCAGGAATGATCTCTTTGTCAAGGAGTTTAAATTCCCGGATCACGTTTCTGGCTACGTCAACTGCATTGGTTCCTTTCTTTTTGGCAGCGGCAAGGGTAACTGCGGGGTATTTTTCCGTGGCACTGGTGTCTGAATGCAGAAGCCGGGTATAGGTGTCCGCCCTGCGGGGAGTGTCCCTGATATCGGCAATGTCTTTCAGATAGACCGGGCGGCTGTTTTTGATACCCACCACAAGGGAGCCCACCTCATTGACGCTTGTCAGAAAAGAGTTCAGGGAAACCTTAAAGTGTCTGTCATTTCGGGAAAAACCGTCGCCGTTAAAGGATGAATCCGCATTGTCCAGGGTTTGCTGCACCTGAACCAGGGAAACTCCCGCGTTTTTCATTTTTTCCATGGAAAGCCCGACCCTGACTTCCCTTTGCCTCCCTCCGTAAATACTGGTCCCTGAAAGGCCTTTCAGGGTGCTCAGCCTTGCCAGCACCTCTTCACCCACCCTCCTTATTTCATAGTCACTGTAGCGGTCCGAGTACAGGGTGAAGTTGACAATGGACACGTCATCTATCTGCACCGGTTTGATCACCCAGCCTTCAATGATGGAGGCCACCTTGTCGATATTCATCCGGATCTGGTTGTGAAGTTTGACCAGTGAATTCTCCCGGTCCTCCCCCACAAAAAAGCGGACGGTAACCACAGCAGCGCCTGTTCCGGAGATGGAATAGACGTACTCGACTCCGTCGATCTGCCACAAGAGTTTTTCAAGCGGCGTGGAAACCAGTTTTTCGATCTCCTCCGGGGTTGAGCCGGGCGCTTTGACAAAAATATCCGCCATGGGGACAACGATCTGGGGCTCTTCCTCCCTTGGTGTTACCATCAGGGCTGCGACACCAAGGCACAGGGAGATAATGATCAGAATAACGGAAAGCTTTGATTCAAGAAATTTTGCCACTATGGAGGAAATGATGGTGTTGCCGTGCGTTCCGTCAGCCATAAAACTACCGTCTCCCTGTGCTGATGGTTTCATTGCCGTTGAGACCCGATAGAACCTCGATCATGCCGTCCCTTTTCATGCCGGTTTTGATGTATCGTTTCTCCCACCTGTCCTTTTCCTTGACCATGACAATGTCGAGCTGCCCGGTTGTAATCAGGGCGTTTTCAGGGATAAGTACCACCCGCGTTTCAGCCCCCGGAACAAGGAGCTTGCCGTACATTCCCGGATAAATGCCCTCTATTTCAGGAAGCATCGCCTTCACCAGAAATGAGCGGGTTTTCGGGTCTGCCCGGGGAACTATTTGCCGGACCACTGCGTCAACGGTTTTATCTATTGCCGGGATTCGAGCTTTCAGACTCTGTCCCGGGATGATTCGGGATATCAGTCCTTCGGGAACATGGGCTTCCAGGCGGAATCCGCTCCTGGTCCGCATGAGCACCAGGGGTCTGCCCGGCATGGCAAGGTCACCCGGGTCCACCATCCGCTGTATTACTACGCCTTTGGCCGGGGCGCTTATTTTTGTGAAATCAAGCCCTACAGAAGCTACTTCAACGGTTTTCCCGCCCTGCCGTATTTTTGCTTCAGCCTGGGTAAGCGCCTGCCTTGATCTTGCAAGTCCGGCTTCTGCCTGGCGATAAACCGATTCAGCCTTTTCCATATCCTCTTCAGTGGCTGCATCAGCTTTCAAATACTCCAGTACTCTTTGATAGTTGAGTTCGGCTTCTCTGAACACGGCCCTTGCTGATTCCACCTGTCGGGCAGCCTGTGAGCCTGCTGCTTTTGCTCCTTGAAGAGCATGCTTGGCCTTTTCAAGTCTTGCAGCCGGCTGCCTGTCATCAAGGGTGATCATTACCGTGCCCGGCTCCACGCTGTCCCCCGGCTCAACATGAATTGATTCCACACGGGCCTGGATCCGCGATTCTATCCGACTTTCACGTTGGGGCCTGACCGTGCCCACGGCTTGATGGTATTCGGTGATCGACCGGGAGACTGCCTGATCCTCCCTGTAGGCAAAGTTTTGCGATCCGCCGGATGCTGCCGGGGTCTTGCCCTGTTCAATGCCGTTTTCACTTTTGCCGAAGTAGAAATAGTATCCTGCGGCAACAGCGACTGTCAATACGATTAGCCATATGATTTTAGATTTCATGGTCGGCACCTTTCTTATCCCAGAGTTGAGAAAGCTTTCCCATGGCTTTTCCTATACGGATCCCGGCAAGTTTCATGTCGTAGTAGGCTGCAGCCCTGTTGATCCGGGCCCTTCTTTCTGCAAGTTCCGCCTCGAGATACCGGGTCACCGGTTCAGAGCCTCCTTCATACCTTTTTTTGATAATCCTGAACGATTCATCGGCAGATACAACGCTTTTTTCCGCGACATCAAACCTTGCCCGGGCATTTTTATAATCCGAGTAGGCGTTCTTTACGTCACTTCTGATCGCAAGGGCTGCTTTCTTTTCCGCCTGTACAGCCTTTTTAAGGGCATATTGCGCCTTTTTGACATCAGCCCTGGTGGAAAATCCGCTGAAGAGTTTCCACTCCATGGTCAACGCAGCCATGTAATTGTCATCATCTGCGTTAAAGGAGATATCGTCATCATCCATGTAATACCTGGCAGTCAGGTCCACGCGGGGAAGATATTCGGCCCGCGCCGCTTTCAGGGCGGTTTGCGCCTTTTTTATGCGTTTTTCAGCCGCAGTGATTTCAGGGCGTGCTTCAAGTGCTGATTCCACGGCCTGTTCGGTTTTGTCCGGAAATGTCACAGGGCATTTACAATCCTCGTTCAGGTTCGGTCTGCCTGTAAACTCTTTTGCAAGTACGGTTTCAAAGGAGGTTACGGCAGTTTCATACAGATTTTTGCTCTGAACCAGGCTCTTTTCGGTTTCCGCAACCCTTACCTCGAGAGAGAGAATGTCGGATTTCAGTATTCCGCCGGCCCTGTATTTTGCCTGCATGATCCTGAGCTGGTTCCTGACCGTTTCAACCGATTTTTGAGCGATCCGTACAAATTTTTCCGCCTTGAGTATGGAAAAGTAGATCTCGATTACGGATGCGGTTACCATATCCCTGGCTTTGGAGAAGTCCGCCCGCTCTTTTGCAATATCCGCCGCAGCCATTTTACGGGAATAAAATTTTTTACCGCCGTTGTACAGGTTCCATCTGAGGTTCAGCCCGGCTTCATAGTTGGACAGTGTTCCAGGGTCGTTGAAGTTCACGTTCTCCGGGAGCTGTCTCTGGTCGATTGTTTTGAAAAGATACGTGGATGGGGCATCCGCCCGGGTATACCCGCCTGACAGGGATATTGACGGCATAAAGAGGGACTCGGCTTTTTGAAGGGCCGCTTTGGCGCTTTTTGTGTTCAAGGCCCCCATCCGGATATCAGGATTGTTTTCAAGAGCGGTTTGAACCGCCTCTTCCATGGAAAGTTCATTCCCGGCACAGGCGGGTGATACCGGCTGCAGGAACGCTGATAACAAAAGAAAGGGAAAAATCAGATAGAGGGATGGATAAACATGTTTCATTCTTCCTCCGGTTGTTTTTCACACAAGGTGTGTCACAGGTATTGACGTTGCAAGCCATATACCATAGTTTGGTGTGGATGATTTGCCGGTATTGTACATATTTTTAACTGATAATGAAACGGTATTTTTACATATGAACCCGAAACTGAAAGCGCTTTTCAGCTTTTTGATGATTACGGCCCTGGTGTTCGGGTTCGCAGATATATACTTCCCGCTTGAGGAATACAGCTTTGAAAGGCTCCATGTTTTCCTTTTCAACCTCTGCACCGGCGGCACTATCCTGCTTTTTTACACCCGGGGGCAGGCCGGGTTGACATTCGAGCCTGCCCTGTTTTTCATAACTTCGCTGGCATATGCCTTATCAGCTTTCCTTTTTCTTTATCCGGTCACGATCCTGCTTTCGTTTATCATGGCGGCCATGGTGGAAAAGGCAAGGATCAGGAGATTTTCGTTTTTACCCTTTGATTTTTTCAAAAGAAGCGTCCCTGTTTCGGAAAAGTTTCATCAGGCTTCCCTGCTTTGCCTTTCCATGGGGCTTGTCATATCGACCCTGGTGATCCTGAACAATGAGTATTTTCGAATCATTCACCTTGATAAACTAAAGCTGGATACGTTTTTTCTGGGGTTTTCCTTTCCCCTTTCCCTTATAACCCTGTCCGTGGTGTTTCTGATGCTGGACGGCAAGGCTGCCCCTCATGCTGAAAAGCTTTCGGAAATCTGTTTCTGGACCATCACTGCGGGTGTTATTGTTTTTTTTCTTTTTATCCTGCTGGAGATGTTCATTCCCCAGATTTTCGTGACCACCGCACTTTTTCTCGGGGTGCTGACTGTTTTTTACCTGTATGGAAGGTACGGTGAGAAGCTGCAGCAGAAACATTTTTTATCCTCGGGAATCGGTTTTCTGATTACCACGGCAGTCACCGGGATTGTCTATATCTTTTTCCAGCTGTCACCGGGGTATGATCCTGAAGAAATAAAATGGCTTTTGCGGATTCATGTCTTTGCCTCACTTTACGGCTGGAACCTGTGCGGGCTTGCAGTTATATGCCGGTTCAACGATTTTCCCATAAGGCTGCATTCCAAAAGCGTAATTGCCGCCCACTGGGTTACGGCTCTGGTTCTGGCGCCGCTTGGTACGTTCCATATGCCTTTTGCATTTCTGGCTGTAACAGGATATGCTTTTATCACGATAACACTTTTTTTCAGCAGTAACCATAAGGAAAATCTGAATGATAAGTAATACCGAGCGTCTCAGACGTTTCAACAAGCGGTTCGCGCAAAATTCGAACGTTCTGGTTGTAATAAACGCGGACCCGGACGCAATAGCAAGCGCCCTTGCAGTCAAACGGCTTTTGTGGCGGAAAGTAAACCGGCTCGAGATAACGTATTTCAACGAAATTACCCGGCCGGACAACCTGGCGATGATCCATCTGGTGGAACCGAAAATGGTGCCTCTTAAAGATATCGATCCTGACCGTTTCAACCGCTTTGTCGTTGTCGATTCCCAGCCTGATCACAACGAAGCGTTTTCCAGGTTCAGCTATGACGTGATAATTGATCATCACCCGGTCACTTCCGATAATGCGGATTACAGTGATATCCGCCCGGATTACGGTGCCTGTTCCACAATTATGGTCGATTACCTGAAAGCTGCAAGAATCAACCCGTCAAGGCGACTGGCAGCAGCTCTTCTTCTGGGCATCAAAACCGATACGGCCGATTTCACACGCCAGGCTGGTCTGCAGGATGTCAAAGCATTCCAGTATCTTTACAAGTACGCCAGCATCAACCTGGTTACCAAGGTGGAGCGGGCTGTGGTCACCGAATCCGACCTTGACTATATCGCCAGGGCCATAAAAAACCGAATGGTGAAAAAGAGCAGACTCTTTTCCCATGCCGGCAGGGTGGAAAACTCCGACGAGATCGTGATTGCCGCCGACTTTTTTCTGGGAGTGGCGGGAGTTAACTGGAGTATCGTGTCAGGTATTTTTCACAATAAACTTGTTGTTGTTCTGAGAAATGACGGGTTGAGAAAAAGCGCAGGCAAAGCAGCAGCAGAGGCATTTGCAAAGTACGGTTCCGCAGGCGGCCACAAGACCATGGCCAGGGCCGAGATTCCAATGCCTGTTGTGGAAAAGCATGCAGGTGCCCGTTCCAGGGATGCGGTGGCCTCATGGATCGTGCAGCGGGTTGAAAAAAAGGCCGGGAAAAAGACGGATTGAATAAATGCCTGTAAAATCGGCAAGAAAAGTATTTACAAGCTTTGAAAAATTGTCTAGGGTGTTTCAAAGTATATTCAACCTGAAGATGCGATAGCGGATGAATTCATTTGTTGCACGCCAGCCGATTCTGGACGTAAAAGAAAAGACCGTGGCGTACGAGATTCTTTTCAGGAACGGTATCGAAAATGAATTTCCTGATGTGGAAGGGGATAAGGCCACATTCAGGATTATCGCGGATACTTTTCTGGCAAGCGGATTCAAGGAGATCACCAACGGGAAAAAGGCCTTTATAAATTTCCCCAGGAACCTTATCGTGAACATGGCTCCCAGGTTTCTCCCCAAAGAACAGATAGTGGTGGAAATCCTTGAAAACGTGATGCCCGAACCAGAGGTGCTCGATTCTGTCCGCAGGTTAAAAAAAGACGGCTACATGATCGTTCTGGATGACTTTGTTTTCATGGATGAACTCGAACCTCTTGTGGCAGCCGCCAACATGATCAAGGTGGATTTCAAGCTGCTGTCCCATACCGAGATTGCCGCAACGTTAAAACGCCTTGAGAAGTATCCCCATTTGAAGTTTCTTGCGGAAAAGATTGAAACCTATGATCAGTTCGAGCAGGCCAGGGACCTTGGTTTCTCCTATTTCCAGGGATTTTTCTTTGCAAGGCCGAGAATGCTCAAAAGCCGTACCATCCCCATTTCCGAAAACAATCTGTTTCGGATGATATCCGAAGTGTCCAAACCGGATGCTGATTTTTCCAGGGTTACCAATACCATTCAGAATGATATAGCAGTATCACTGAGGCTTTTGCGGCTGGTCAATTCCGCGTATTACAGGAGGATGTCGCAGATCGATTCTGTAAGGGATGCGGTTGTAATGCTGGGACAGGAGCGGATCAAGCGATTCATCCTGATGCTGTTTGCTGCGGATATCGCAAAAGGCAAAGCTGATGAGCTTATCAAGATATCCATCTCCAGGGCCCGTATGGCTGAGGAGGCCGGCACTCTCCTTAACATGAAGTTCTCCAGGGACGAACTGTTTACCCTGGGTCTTTTTTCCAGTGTCGACGCCATGCTGGGGGTCAGGATGGAGGATCTGGTCAAGCAGCTCCCGTTTTCCGACAAAATCAACAATGCGCTTTTGAGCAAGAACATAGCCTTTTCCAATCTTCTCTACATCATCAAGCTGTTTGAAAGGGGGTTTCTGAAAAAGGCGCATCTCTTCTGCCGCAAACTCAAGGTTAAAGAGGAGAAGATGCTGGATATCTATCTGGATTCACTGAAAATGGCGGACAACTTCCTGAATACGTTCAATTGAGAAATGCCGGGCCGTGCAGCAAGGCAGGGCCCGGCGCTAACAGGTCTACTCTTTTGAAAAATCATCTTTTGAAGCCCCGCACACCGGGCATTCCCAGTCCGCCGGCAGGTCTTCGAAACTTGTGCCCGGCTCAATTCCGTTATCCGGGTCACCTTTTGCAGGGTCGTACACATAGCCGCAAAGATCGCATACATACTTGTCCATAATCAAACTCCTTTCGGTTTATTCCGGTTGGATCGTTTCCCCGCCTGAGGGCGGGGTGTTTTCAGCACTCTAAAATGCATTGCCGGATTTGACGTTGAACGCCTTTAATATGACCGCAAGCGGGCAGACTCCCGTGAAAGCGGACTGCAGGAGATTAGCTCCCACAAAGGCGGTAATCCATAGCCAGTAAAGCGAATGAAAAACGCCCAGGGCAAGGCTGATCAATATCAATGAACCTGCGAATGCAAATATGATTCTGTCTATGTTCATAATTTCCTCCTTATGGTTTCTACATCAATTGTCTCATTGTTTCAACATCGAAACCGCTAATAAGCCTCTTCAAGGTCAAGGTCGCGGCTTGTTATTTTATGCCTGAACATATTGTAGGCAAAAATCTGGTAGCAGATCACGATGGGGATGAATACAATCACTACCCCGAGCATGATTTTAAGGGTCAACGGGCTCGAGGATGCGTTGAACGCTGTAAGTGAAAAAGAGCTGTCCATGCTTGAAGGGAAAAGAGCGGGAAACAGCCCTGCTATACCGAAAAATGTTGCCCCGGCAATGGTCACTGCGGACGAAAACCATGCTTTGAAAAAGTGTTCCTTTGCCAGAAAACCTCTTGCCGCCAGGAGTGCAGCCACTGTGATCAGAATAATGAAAAACAGCGCAGGGTTTTCAAGATAGTTGTCATACAGGTCTGTTACAAACCAGCTTACCGCCAGGAAGAGTAAAGCAACAGGTACAAGGAGCATCCACGAGGCCTTGGCGGCCTTCATTGCCCTGTCTTTCACCTCTCCGGCGGTTCGGATCAAAAGCCAGTTGGCTCCGTGCAGAACAAACAGGAGCACAAACAAAAGACCCCCGAGAAGGCCGTAAGGGTTCAAAAGGAGGAGTGTATTTCCGTGATACAGGCCTTCTCCGTCAAACGGAATCCCCTGGAAAATATTAGCGAAGGCGACTCCGAAAAGGAGGGCGGGTGTGAAACTGCCTGCAAAAATGCAGACGTCCCACGTCTTTTTCCACAGCGGGTTGTCGATTTTGTTTCTGAATTCAAAAGAGACACCCCTGAAGATAAGAGCGAACAGAATCAGCATCAGCGGTGTGTACAAAGCGGAGAACATCACTGCGTAAACTTCGGGGAATGCTGCGAACGTGACGCCTCCTGCGGTTATCAGCCAGACTTCGTTGCCGTCCCATAACGGGCCGATGGAGTTGATTATGGAGCGCTTCTCGGTATCGGTTCTGCCTGCATAAGGATACAGGGTTCCAACACCGAAGTCCATTCCGTCGGTCATGAAAAAAACCGCCCATAAGAGTCCCCAGAGGAAAAACCAGATAGATTGCAGTATCATTTTAAAGCTCCTGTTTATAAAATGGTTGATGGTTGGAAAATCATTTTTCAGCAGGTTCCGGGCCTTTGCGGGCATTCTTTATGATCAGGTAAAACCCGACCGCTCCCAGAAAGCCGTACACCAGAATGAAACCCGCCAGTGATACAAGTACCTGGCTTCCCATGACTGGAGAGACCGCGTCAGAGGTTTTCATCAGGTTGTACACGATCCAGGGCTGCCTGCCTACTTCCGCAACGACCCATCCCATCTCCAGGGCAATGTAGGGCAGGGGGATCGAATACATCATGATCTTAAGATACCTCGGGCTTTCCATCAGATGGTTCCGCCGGAACCATCCGTAGGCGGTAAGGGCGATGAAGAGAGTACCCAGGCCAACCATGGCCCTGAACCCGATAAATGTCAGAAGCACAGGCGGACGTTCGTCTTTGGGGAAATCTTTGAGACCTTTTACTTCTGCGTTGAAATCGTGGTATCCAAGGAAACTTAAAATGCCGGGAATTTTACCGATTTCCAGAATATTCTTTTCAGCATCTTCATCCGGGACGGCAAAAAGCACTATCGGCGCTTTTGTGGTTGTCTCCCAGTGAGCTTCCATTGCTGCGAGCTTGGCAGGCTGTACTTCAGTGACATGAACGGCGTGCTGGTCCCCTTCCACTGCCACGGCAATCGAGGAGACAAGACCGAAAACAAGGGCCATTCTGAATGATCTTTTAAAAAGATCGACATTCTGTTTCTGCAGAAGGTGGTAAGCGGAAATGCCCATTACAAAAAAGGCCGCGAGCACGAAAGATCCTGGAATGACATGGAATATTTCAAGGATACCGAATTTGTTGAACAAAACTGCGAAAAAATCGGTCAGCTCTGCTCTGCCGTTCCGGATGGTGTATCCCACCGGGTGCTGCATGAAACCGTTTGCAAGAAGTATCCATACCGCGGAAAGGGTTCCTGCTCCGGCCACAAGCCACATCACGGCTGCATGGGCCTTGGCTGACATTTTGTTCCAGCCGAATATCCAGATGCCGATGAATGTGGATTCCAGAAAAAAGGCTGCCGTGGCCTCTATGGCAAGGAGTGATCCGAATATATCTCCCACGTATTTTGAGTATTCCGACCAGTTGGTGCCGAACTGAAACTCGAGTGTAATGCCGGTAACCACACCCAGGGCAAAGTTGATCAGGAAAAGTTTTCCCCAGAATTTGGTCATTTGCAAATACACCTTGTCCCCTGTTCTTGCATACTTCGTTTCCATGTAGGCAACAAGGATGGACAGACCGAGAGTCAGGGGTACGAACAGGAAGTGGAACATGGTGGCGACTGCAAATTGAAGCCGTGATAGAATTACGGGATCCATGAATTCCTCCAAAAAGATTTATAATGTTAACAATCGTTTCCAAAATGCTAATTACTTTTTCAAAAAAAAGCAATATTTATACCGGTAAAAAAGAAAATCGAACCGTTTTTAAAATTATTGTTCCGCAGTGTTCAGGGTTGTCGTTCAGTTCTGCACGAATGGTTCATTTCAGCAACAATGCCTGCTTGTTCGATTGTCTCATATATGTGTTTGTATCAATG
>JAWLES010000027.1:0-21164 GCA_041685935.1 Desulfobacteraceae bacterium
CTTCAGTCTGGGAGCCCGGGTTTTCACCTTTGGATTCATCCGTGACCGCCCCGGTGAAACAGGGAGGGAAATGGTATCTTGCCAAGGACGGGGATATTTTCTGGGAACCCGGATTTACCCAGATTTGGCGGCATTTCCATATAAAAGACGGAAGTTCCATTGCCGCCATTGTTTCCCCTTCGTTTGGAAGATGGACTCTTGCCGTGGACGGTATCCCCTGGGATACCACGTTTGATGAATACCTCACAGACCCTGTGGTGAGCCCCGGAGGCACCTCTCTTGCAGCTGTATTCAAAGACGGGGGTTCATGGGGAGTAGTCGTGGATGACAAGCCCTGGGACGGCAGGTTCGACATGGTTTTTAAGCCGGTATTCAGCCCGGACGGAGACCATGTTGCCGCAAAAGTCGAAAAGAACGGCAGGTACTTTATCGCCATGGATGGAAAGGTGTTGGATACAGGATACCGGAGACTTGAAAACCCCATTTTCAGCCCTGACAGCTCAAGGCTTCTCATCCGCGGCATGGAAACAGGCAAGTTCACAAGAGAAGTTATCGATATAAAAGAATAAGGAGTGCCAGAATGTATACCGTTTACTCGTTTGTTACCGGACCTTTGGCATGGATCGCCTTTATTATCTTTATCGCCGGCAGCATCACAAGATTCGCCATGCTCTACTCGCTTGCCAGAAAAAAGGACGGCGTTGTATTCCAGTACATGAGCCTGAAGTTCGCGCTCAGGTCAATTCTGCACTGGATCATTCCCTTCGGCGCCACAAACATGCGCAAAAATCCGGCCATGACCATTGTGACGTTCCTCTTTCATATCTGCCTTCTGCTTGTTCCGATTTTTCTGTTCGCCCATATCGTTCTGTGGAGCGAAAACTTCAGCGTGAGCTGGATTTCACTGCCGGACTGGACTGCAGACTTCATGACCCTGGTTGTTCTCGGCTCATGCATATTTTTCTTCGCAAGGAGGCTTGTTCTCGACCAGGTAAAATATTTGACGACCTGGGTCGATTTTGCCATACTCATTATAGTGGCGGCTCCTTTTTTTACCGGATTCTGGGCCTATCACCAGTGGGCGGGATCAGACGTGATGACGATCGTTCATATAGTATCAGGGGAGCTGATGCTTGCGATTATACCTTTTACCAAACTGTTTCATATGTTTCTGTTCCCTTTCACACGAGGATACATCGGGTCTGAATTCGGTGCTGTGAGAATGGCCAAGGACTGGTAGACTCAATTTTTAACTATTCACTGAAAAGGTTTCACATGACTGAATCAAAAGGTGTAGAAAATATGGAAATCAAGGACGAGGGAATAATAAAAGGAATTGAACAGCTTTCTCCGGACAAAATCGAGCGGGTTATACAGAATGTCCTGAAAAATGAAACCGGGGCGAGATTGAAAACATACGTTGACACCTGCGTCCACTGCGGACTCTGCAGCGAAGGATGCCATTATTATCTTTCCAGGGACAAGGACCCCAGATTCTCGCCTGCAGGCAAGGTCAAGCAGACCATGTGGGAAATCATGCGGAAAAAGGGCAGAGTTTCTCCCGAGTTCATCAGAAACGCCGCCATCGTGGCGTACACCCAGTGCAACCTTTGTAAAAGATGCGCCATGTACTGCCCGTTCGGAATCGACATTGCCTACGTAATCTCGGTTATGAGACGCATTTGCCACAAGCTCGGTGTCGTACCGCTCTATATCCAGGATACCGCCCACAGCCATTCCGTTTCGTTCAACCAGATGTGGGTCAAGGATGATGAATGGGTGGATACGCTGATGTGGCAGGAGGAAGAAGCCCAGGATGAAATGGAGAACCTCAGGATTCCCATTGACAAGGAGGGCGCGAACACACTCTACTCGGTAATCGGGCCCGAACCCAAATACAGGGCTCATCTTATCTACCAGGCTGCAGTTATTATGAATGCCGCAGGGGAAGACTGGACCATGCCGGCGAGTCCGGGATGGGACAACAGCGATATGTGCATGTTCACCGGAGATCTTGAAATGATGGAGCGCCTCAAGCGCAAACACTTTGAAACGGCGGCGGACCTGAAGGTGAAACGGATCGTCATGGGAGAATGCGGCCATGCTTTCCGGTCGGTTTACGACATGGGAAACCGTGCATTAGGCTGGAAAATGCCGCCGATTGAAGTTGTTCACGCCATTGAATACTACCACGAACTCTTCAGCCGGGACAGGATCAAAATAAAGCACAAACTCGACACCCCTGTTACCTTCCATGACCCCTGCAATATCGTCAGGGGCAGAGGCCTTCACGAAATGGCAAGGAGTGTGGTAAAAGCCACCTGTAAAAATTTTATAGAAATGACGCCCAACAGGGAGCACAACTACTGCTGCGGCGCCGGGGGCGGTGTGATCAACTGCGGCCCTCCTTTCAAGGATCAGCGTGTGGAGAGCAGTAAAATCAAGGCGGAACAGCTTTTTGCCGCAAAAGCTGAAGGGGCTGAAATCGTAATCGCACCCTGCCACAACTGCCACGGAGGACTTGAAGATATCATTCACCATTATGGCGTAGATATGGAACTGAAATTTCTCGGGGACATTATCAGCGAACTTGTTGAACTGCCTGAATAACAAAGGAGGAAAACCAATTGCAAAGGATTACGTCCATAATAAAGAGTCTTTCACTGGGGCTGGCGATTTTGCTGTTTCTGGCTGCAGCCGGTTTCGGGGCGGATTGTGTACGGTTCAGCGATCCCACGTTCAAAGATCCGTCCAGGCAGCCTGCATGCTTTGATCATGAAAACCATGCTGATTTTTATGACTGTGCCACATGCCATCATGTTTACGACGACGACGGAAACCTGGTCAAGGGAGAATCTTCCGAAGGCATGTACTGTTCGGACTGCCATTATGACAGCAATGATCCGAAACAGATGGACCTTATGTCGAGATACCATAAACAATGCAAGGAATGCCACATCCAGGAAAAATCCGGCCCGATCACCTGTGCGGGATGCCATAAAAAGGAAAAATAATATTCAGCAAGGGGGAAAAAATGGCCAAAAAAATTCTTGTTGTCGATGACGACCCTGTTATTGTAAAATATTTAACAAACATCTTTAATGATAACGGTTATGAAGCATGTTCAGCCAAAGACGGGGCAGAGGCATTCGAGGTTCTGCAAAAGGAAAAGCCCGATCTGATTACGCTCGATCTTGAAATGCCCAAGGAATGGGGGCCCAAATTTTTCAGGAGGCTTTCCAAAAACCAGGAATTCAAGGATATACCCGTGATCGTGATCAGCGGTCTTGCAAGCAGGCACCTGTCCATAGACAAAGCCATCACATGGCTTGCCAAACCGTTTGACCCGGAACAGCTCATCGGAATAGTAAAAAATACAATCGGATAAAAGAGGAACGTTTCAATGTGACCATGTCTTCTCTTTTGCACAGAATTCAACACAGCCTGGTATTCAAGATTATTCTGGTTCTGGGCTGTGTCTCTGTTGTAGCCATATCAATATGGGCGTTTTTCAGTATCCGGCACCAGAAAAAATACCTTCTTAACGATTCGGTCAAGGATGCGGACCGGATCAGCAAAACCATCAAGCTCGGCACTCACTACGCCATGATGCTCAATTCCAGGGATGACATCAACCAGATCATCCAGAACGTATCCAAGCAAAAAGAAATTGAAAATATCAGGATCTACAACAAAAAAGGTTATGTTAAATTTTCAAACATTGAAAGTGAAGTAAACAAAGCCGAACACCTTGATTCAGAAGCCTGCCATGTCTGTCATCTGCAGGAACCGCCGCTTGTAGAGCTTTCCCTTGAACAGAGAAAGAGAATCTTTACCACGGATAATGACGAACCCCGCCTTGGAATTATAACTCCGATTTACAACGAACCCGGATGTTCGGAAAAGTGTCATTTTCATAACAAGGAGGATGAGGTACTGGGTGCTCTTGATGTGGTTGTATCCCTGGAGGATACTGAAGCCGAGATCATGAATTATGAAAAGAGCATCTTCCTGCTGGCAGGAGTGATCTTTATCGTGCCGTCAATATTTATTTTCCTTTTTATATACAAACTCGTTATCAGGCCTGTGCAGCAGCTGACCGAAGAAACCAAAAATATAGCATCCCCTGAAAAAATCAAACAGATCAACGCAGGACCTGAAAGTGAGATCGGGAAACTCGCCCGGGCTTTTACTCATATGAGCGAGAGAATCCACAATGACCAGAAAATTTTAAAAAAGCAGAAAGACGAGTACCGCGAACTTTTTGAAAGAGTTCCCTGTCTTATCACGGTTCAGGACAGAAATTACAAACTGATCAACTACAACAAGGAATTTTACAGAAAATACAACCCCGGGCCCGGGGATTACTGTTACCAGGCATACAAGGGAAGAAATTCAAGGTGTGAGGACTGCCCTGTTGAAAAGACATTCCAGGACGGCCGGTCCCACTATTCCGAAGAACAGGGAATGAGCAAGGACGGAACAATGGAATACTGGATCGTCAGAACATCCCCTGTGAAAAATGCCAGAGGGGAAATCGTTGCAGCCATGGAGATCAACCTTGATATCACCGAAAGAAAGGAGCTTGAAGACCGGCTTGAACAGTCAGAAAAGAAATATCATGCCATATTTAACAACATTCCCAACCCTGTTTTCGTTCTCGATTACGACTCCCTTGCCGTGATCGACTGCAACCAGAGCGTTACAGAGGTTTATGGATTTGCAAAGGAACAGGTCAAGGACACCGATTTCAGCTCCTTGTTCGTGGATACGGATACCAATGATTACGCAGGGCGGCTGAGAACCGAGTCCGTAATGAACAGTGTAAAACATTACAAGAAGGACGGTCAGATCATTTTCGTGGATATCTGGATCTCCCCTTCCCTGTACCCGGGCAGGAAAGTACTGCTTGTCACAACCTCGGACATTACTGAACGCCTTGAAACGGAAGCCCAGCTGAACCAGGCTGCAAAGCTTGCAACACTGGGAGAGATGGCAACCGGTGTCGCCCATGAGCTGAACCAGCCCCTTTCTGTTATCAAGACATCATCTTCGTTTTTTGTCTCCAAGATCAGGCGGAACGAACAGATCAACCTTGACACCCTCAACAACCTTCTTTTAAAAATAGATTCCAATATTGACAGGGCCTCCAAAATTATCACCCACATGCGGGATTTTGCCAGAAAATCCGACACAACCCTTGAAAGAGTGGACATCAGGGGTATAATAGATTCAGCAACGGAAATTTTCAGCCAGCAGCTTAAGGTAAGAGGAATCGACATCATATTCGATATCCAGGAAGACCTGCCTTTTGTCAAAGGGGACGGCGGAAGGCTTGAGCAGGTGATCATCAATCTTTTGATCAATGCCAGGGACGCAATTGAAGCAAAGCCCAAAACCGATGGCAACCATTACAACCCTGACGATATAATTACAGTCAGGGCGTTCGGCAGGGACAAGCGGGTTTATATCGAAATCTGCGACACCGGCACTGGGATTCCCGAAGATGTTGCTGATAAAATATTTGAGCCTTTTTTTACCACAAAAGAAGTCGGGAAAGGAACCGGGCTCGGCCTTTCGATCAGTTACGGCATCGTCAGGGAATGCAAAGGTGAAATAAAGGTACTGGAAACATCCTCCAACGGAACGGTTTTCCAGATCAACCTGCCTGAATACATCCTTGAGGAGGGATAACATGGCATCAGAGAATAAAAGCAACCCTGTACTTCTGGTTGATGATGAAGAGGATATCAGGGAAGTTCTGGGTATAACGCTAAAAGATATGGGATATGATGTCAAAACCGCTGAAAACGGGGAAAAAGCACTTGAACTGTTCAACAGATTTTCTTTTCCGGTGGTGCTCACGGATATCAAAATGCCCGGCATTGACGGAATAGAGCTTTTAAAAAAGATCAAGACTGAATCTCCTGACACTGAAATTATCATGATTACAGGGCATGGTGACATGAACCTTGCCATCAACAGTTTCCGGAATGAAGCTGTTGAATTTATCACCAAGCCCGTGGATGTGAGCAGTCTTGAAGTGGCAATGCGCCGTGCCGAGGAAAAAATTGAAAACCGAAAGCGCCTGGCCGAATATACCAGAAACCTTGAGCAACTGGTTTCAGAAAAAACAGAAGAGTTAAAGCGTGTAAGAGGCTCTGATGCAGAAGATTCAAAAGAAAAATCCGATATCAAATCAGTGATGGACAATCTTCCCATGGTAATTTTCTTTGTGAATAAAGATCTCAGGATTACTGCATCCAACAGGCTTTTCAAAAACAAGTTCAACATTTTTGATGATTTCTGCCATACGGTTCTCATGGGAAGCGACCAGCCTTGTGACGACTGCCCTGCCCTGAAATGCTTCGATTCAGGCAACCCCGAACAGATGGAAGTAACTTTCAAAACAGGCAAGGAAAAGGACAAACCCTATCTCGCCTGGTCTTCACCTGTGGAAGATTCCCAGGGAGTAATTTCAGATGTGATGATCATAGCAACGGATATCAACCAGATCGTTGATATACAGGATCACCTGACATCCCTCGGCCTGATGGTGGGATCAGTCTCCCACGGGATCAAAGGCCTCTTGACCGGTCTTGACGGCGGGGTGTATGTACTTGATTCAGCCATATCCAAGCAGGATGAATCCCAGGCCAAAGAGGGCCTTGAAATGGTAAAACAGATGACCAATAAAATTCGAAAGCTGATTTTGGACATACTGTTTTATGCCAAGGAAAGAGAGCTGAAAAAAGAAAAAATTCATGCAGATAAATTTCTGGAGGATCTTGTCAAAACAATATCCCCGAGGGCGGAAAACCATGATATCCAGGTGACTAATCTGCTGTCCGAAAGCGGCATTGAATTCCCGGCAGACCCCGGAGTCCTCCACTCGGCACTGCTCAACATTCTTGAGAACGCCGTGGACGCCTGTGTTGATGATGAATCCGGCAAGGAACATCAAATCACCCTTAATGCACGCACAGCAAACGGCCATGTGGAATTTGTCATAACAGACAACGGAATTGGAATGAATGAAACAGAGATTGAAAATGCATTCACCCTGTTTCACTCGGATAAAGGCACCAAAGGCACAGGACTCGGCCTGTTCATAACTCAAAAATCAATTGAGCGACACAACGGGGAAATCAAGGTCAACTCGGAAAAACACAAGGGAACCGAATTTTTCATAACCCTGCCCAAACACGACAGCTATGAATCCTCCTGATTCGACCCTTTATCTACTTTTTGACACTGTTAGCGCCCATGCAGACTGTGTATGGAATTGAAATGGAAAAAGTACTTGTAAGTTCTTGCCTGTTAGGTAAGAGAGTCCGATATGATGGGAAATCACTGCCTGCTTCCGGCAGTATTCTTGAACAATGGATCGCCACGGGAAAAGTGATTTCAGTATGTCCGGAAGTCGATGCCGGCATGAGTATACCAAGGGCGCCTGCAGAAATTTCAAAGGGAGATGGTTACGGCGTTTGGGGCGGCACTGCCATAGTTGTTGACAATGCAGGCATGGATGTGACTGCATACTTCAAAAAAGGCGCTCAAATGGCTTTGGAGCTGTGCAAACAACACAATATCAAAGTCGCGGTATTAACCGAAAACAGTCCGTCCTGCGGAAGCTCTGCGATATATGACGGCAGTTTTACCGGCAAAAAGATTGAAGGCGTTGGAGTGACGGCTGCGCTGCTCAGAAAGAACGGTATCAAAGTCTTTAGCCGGCACGATCTTTATTAAGGTTCAGCCCGCCCTTCCCTGTTTTGCCGGAAGCTCAATCTTTTTGGTGAAATCAGGTTTCAGGGCAAGGTTTTTGTTGAGCATCAGGTCCCTGGTTGATAATCCAAGTGCAAGCCCTATCAGCTGGGGAAGATAGATCACTGAAATGGATAAATCAAGCCCGGCTTTTCGTGATATCCCGGCCTGGAAACCATCAAGATTCAACTGGCACATCGGGCATATGGTGACAATGGCATCCGCTCCCCGTGCATCTTCCAGGATATTTTGAACCAGGACTTCAGCGCTTTCCTTCTTTGTGTTCATGTTGGATGCACCACAGCATTTCGCCCCGGAGCCCCATTCAAAAACCTCTGCTCCGCATGCACGGATCACCGGTTCCATGGATTCGGGCTCTTCAGGGTCATCAAACACCTTGTACGGCCGCAGCGCCTGGCATCCGTAGTAAGGGGCGATTCTAAGCCCTGAAAGCTCATGAGTAACCCGGTCCGCTATCACACCCGGCTTAATATCATTGGAGATCACGTCAAGAAGATGTCTGACCCCCGGAGGATCTTCCAGAACCAGGTTTTCTTCTTCAAGCACTTCATCAATCCGTGCGGAAAGTTCCCGGTTTTTCTTCCTGTCCACTTCCACTTTTTTCAAGTTCAGGTAACAGGCGCTGCACGGGACCAGGATGTCTGCTTGTGAATTCTGTTCAAAAAGTGCGATGTTACGTGCCGGCAGCGCATATGACAACAGCCTGCTGACAGGCTCGGCTGCTGTTGCTCCGCAGCAGTTCCAGTCCCCGATATCCAGAAGCTCTATGCCGAGCGCATCCATAACAGCCCTTGTGGATGCATCGTACTCCACGGCAGACGCCTGAAGAGAGCAGCCGGGATAATAGTTGTATTTCATTTATCCTCCTCCATTTGGGAAACCTTCTCAAAAAGGCGTGTCAGGTTGCCTGTCCCCGGTTTTGACGGCATTTCAAATTTTACCTTGTTCTTTTTTAAAAGTCTTATTCCAAGCGGTGTAATTTTCATTGGAAGCAGCGGGTTTTTCATTGCCATGAAATACAGGGTTAAAAATTCCGTTTCCCTGACCCTGCCGTGACGCCTCACACTCTCCATGAAGCTTGAATAGAAATGGGCTGATACCCTGTATTTGGGTATATTCTCCTTTGCTGCAGCAGCCTTGAGCATGGACATGGCCGTGGTGAGTTCAAGCCCCCTGGGGCATCTTAATGTGCAGTAATAACATGTGGAACACAAAGCAAAAGTTGTGGAATTGAAAACATCCTCGGTTCTGTCCATCAGCACAAGACGCCAGAGCTTTCTCGGTGTGATATCCATTGCAAAGGAGTTAGGACAGGAAGCGGTACAGGTTCCGCATTGAAGACAGGTTGAAACCAGTTCCTTTATGTCGAGTAAATTTGTCATCTGATTATCTCCAGAGTTTCATCCTTATACAGCAGCTTCTATGATATTAAAAAACTGCTGATCCGCAAGATTGCTTACATATGAAGCACTGTTCGGGCATACAGCAGCGCATGATCCGCAACCCTGGCAAAGGGCCGGGTTGATATGGATTTTCCGCCTGTCGTAATCCACCATTCTGGCTGAATACGGGCATGCGTCAATGCATCTTTCACAGAGTGAGCAAAGGCTTTCTTTAATCTGCGCTGTAATCCTGGATGAAGCAAGGGTATCCCTGCCGGCGATCCTGAGCGCTCGCTGGGCTGCAGCCTGTGCTGATGCAATGCTCTCGTGAACATTTCTCGGGCCTGCTGCCGTACCGCAGACGAAAATCCCGTCCATGGTGGTATCACAGGGTCTCCATTTCACATCTCCCTGCAGTATGAACCCGTAATCATCCTGCTTGATATTGAACATTTCAGCCAACTCGTCTGCAGGAGCGGGCTTCATTCCGGAAGCCAGGATCAGCGCGTCCGTTTTAATCTCTATGTCGCTTTCCAGAATCGACTCATAAACAGTCACCGAAACCTTGTCATCCTTGATATCCAGCCGGGGAGGTCTGTCAGGCGTGTACCTGATAAAAATAATTCCCTTTTCCCTTGCCTGCTTGTAATAGGTTTCACTGAACCCGTAGGTCATTATATCCCTGTACAGAATATAGATCTCTTTGTCAGGATTTGCATCTTTCAGGGCAAGCGCCTGTTTAATGGATGAGGAGCAGCAGACCCGGGAGCAGTATTGCCGGTCCATGTTTCTGGACTGCACACACTGGATCATTACAACGGTTTTAAGATCGTCCTGATTCAGCTCACCATTCTCTTTTTTCTCTTCATACTCTCTGGTGGTCATAATGGCGTCATGCTCCCCGATCCGGTATTCTTCCACATCAGCCTCATTTGATCCTGTGGCGATGACTGCGGCACCATGCCGGATTGTATGACCGGTTTCTCCGTCTCCCTGGTCATCTGACCGGACAATGGTGATAAAATTTCCGGTTTCTCCGGAGGTATCAGCCACAAAGGAATCTTTCATGACGCTTATAAGGGGATTTTTTTCCACTTCCTTTTTTGTCGCTTCCAGGATATCAGTGAAATCCGTCCCGTCTATGTTTGAGTGAAGCCAGGAAAGGTTTCCCCCCAGTTCAGATTCCTTTTCAACCAGTACTGTTTCGATTCCTGCCTGTGAACATGACAGTGCCGCGTTCATACCGGCGATCCCTCCTCCGATGACAAGGACACGCTTTGATACACTGACGGCTCTGGTTGCAGGTACCCTGGCCTGCCTGATCTTTGATACTGCTGTGTTGATCTGGAACTCAATCAGATCTTCCGGCATTTCAGAGACATCCACGAAATCAAGATAACATTCTGAAAGACCTGTAAATTCGGACAACTCAGCCAGTTTTCCCTTGAACAGACAGGGCAGACAGGCAAAAATCAAAACCCGGTTGAATTCTTTTTCTTTTATGGTTTCAAGGAGCAGGTTCCAACCTTCGGCAGTGCACAATCCGTCAACAGAGCTGAAATCGTCTATCAACGGATGGGTTGTGCAAAACGACTCCACGAATCCTGCCTTTTCAGGAGAATCAGACGGACATTTGCATAAAACCGCCGCAGTGACAGGCTCCTCCATTGAGACATCCCTGGCTGTTGCCTGATTTGTCCCGTTTCCCCCGGTCCTTCCCGGCTCCATGCCTTTTTCAGGCAGTTTCATCACCTGAGCAGCCCGTAAGGAGGCTGATGAAGAGTACAGCATGGTTTCGCTGATGTCCTTGAGCCCGGAAAAGGAGCCGCTGACAAAGACCCCTTTTTTCCCGTCATTTTCAAATATTCCGTCTTTGGGAAACCCGAATTCGTTGAGCTCAACACCTGTTATCTCGGCAAGCTCGGCTGTCTGAAAGGCCGGCCTCTGGCCGACCGACAGAACAACCATGTCAAAATGCTCTTCGTTCAAAGAGGCTGAAGCTTCACTGATCCTTACACACAGGCTGCCGTTCTGTTCAAGGGTTACGGAATGGGGCCTTGCACGCTTGAGGATTACACCGCAGTCCTCTGCATCTTTTCTGTACCGTTCAAAATCTTTCACAAAACAGCGCATGTCCATGTAGTAGATTGTGGTTTCGATGTCACTGCCGAATTTATTTTTTACAAGCATCGCCTCTTTCAGGGCGTACATGCAGCATACCGAAGAGCAGTATTCCGATTCCGTCTGAAGGTTTCTTGAGCCCACGCACTGGAGCCATGCAATCTTTTGTGGTTTTCCTCCGTCAGAAGGCCTTTTCAGTTCTCCGGAAAAAGGGCCCGTACCGCTGAGAATCCTTTCGAATTCAATACTGGTTACCACATCCGGATACGTATTCCACCCGAAAGTATCCATTTCATTATCAGGGGTATAGTAGCTGGTGCCGCAGGAAAGGATCACCGCCCCGGTCTGCAGCTCAACCGTCTCACGGTCGTCAGTTCTCATCGTGTTGAATACCGAGTATACCATTTTGATCAGCTCTTCGTCATCAAAAGGCTTGACGATATACTCATGCGCTCCCACTTTGAGTGTTTCCACTGCGGATTCCACTGTTGCATAGGCTGTCATCATGATGACGCTGAGATCCGTGTCTTTCTCCTTGGCCCTTTTCAGAACTTCAGTCCCCTCCATGCCGGGCATTTTAATGTCAAG
Source organism: Desulfobacteraceae bacterium (assembly GCA_041685935.1). Classification (GTDB taxonomy): domain Bacteria; phylum Desulfobacterota; class Desulfobacteria; order Desulfobacterales; family Desulfobacteraceae; genus JAIPEK01. The sequence goes on from JAWLES010000027.1 coordinate 11,877, forward strand.
CAGCATCAGGGAAAATTCCCCCTCCTCAAGAAGGTCCAATGCTTCCTGCCCTGAACCTGCCGCACTCACAGAGAATCCTTCAAACTCAAACATCTCTTTTAAAGAGTCCCTGACAATCAGTTCATCATCCACCACAAGAATACTGAATTCCTTTTTCCGGTCCTCAGGAAGGGTGATTGCACTGGTGGGGCAGACTGATACACATTCTGAGCAAAGATTGCAAAGATCCGGGTCAATGACATAAGTATTCGGGATTGCGTGGGGACTCGGAAGAAACACAGCTTTCCGGTCACAAAGACCTGCATTGAATTCGTCAAGTGCATTGACAGGGCAGACCCGGGCGCATTCGCCGCATCCGATGCACCTGCCCGGATCAATAAAAGTGTTTTTCCGCTTTAATGTGGCCTTGTAGCCGCCTGCTTCTCCCTCAAGCTCCTCAAGGGTGGTGGACAAAAGGACATTGATCCGGTCATGGAACAGTCCCCTTCGCAAACAGAACTGTTCAGAGCTGTCCCTTTCCGCCATGGGAAGCATCCGGCATATTCCGCACCCGTTGGTTGGAAACTGGTGGTCCAGCTTTGCCGGCATTCCGCCTGTATATCCCTCTTTTTCAATCAGCGTGATGGAAAATCCTCTTTCCGCAAGGTCAAGTGCGGACCGGATTCCGCTTATACCGCCGCCGACCACAAGTGCATCACTTGATATTTCCGTCATGGTTTCACCCCTTATATCCCTGTCACATCATTCAATTCATCTTCAAAGAAGCAGGACAGGGGATGGTTTTCCTCGATACTTCCGCCGGAGGTGTAGTCAAATCCCTTCTGGGCTTTGTCTGCAACGGACATGAACAGCCCGGACAGGGGGATATCATTGGGACAGGCATTGGCGCACTGGCCGCATCCCACACAGGAAAGACCGATATGAATCATCCGGGTCAGATGAAAGAACATCGTATCAGAAGGCATTCGAAGCGAACCCCTTGTCTGCGAACGGTTTATGTACTGCAGAGGCTCGTGGTCAAAAACATCAGTATTAAACACGCATTCCCTGCAGTAGCAGACAGGGCAGGCAACTCTGCAGTTGTAGCAGTTAACGCACGAGGAAAAGAAAACCCCGAGTTTTTCCAAATCCGCTGTCTGTTCCTGTATACTTTGAAAAGTCTCCTCTCTGTTCCGGCCAAGCTCCTCCATAACCTTTTTTCTTTTCTCTTTGCCGTCTTTGGGCGGCTCCGCTTCGTCCAGTCCCATCTGGGCGAGGATATGCCCGCCTGCATCACTTTTCGATTCCACAGTCACCTGTTTTGCGTCAGAGTGATCCGGGTTTATAACAATATCAGCGATTCCCGGAAAAGGGTCCGTACATATGCGGCACGCCTCTGAGATACTGCCGTTATAATCATCAGTAAAGGATGCTGACATTCTTGCGGATATGTATTCATTGGTGAATTCCTCTCCTTTTTCCCTGAAACCGGTGTTGAACACGCTGTTGGGAAAGGCGGAAAAACAGTCGGAGGAGATAATCACAAGATTCTCCATGTCAGCCTGTTTGAGCTTCACAAGCTCTACCACCGCCCTGATTTCACATGGTCTCAAAAAAACCGCCACTCTCTTCCGGTTCTTCTTTCTTGTAAGCCTGGACACCAGTTTCGCGCTGTTCAGAGGAAAACTCGGAGAAAACGGGTCCGCTTTGTCCGTATCCTCAGGGTCGCTAACCAGGGTGGGCATAATATCATTTGTGCGGTCCTGTCTTAACGGAACCAGCAGCGATTGTACCTCACCGGTTTCGAGAAGCGATTTAAAAAACGACCTTGCCGCGTCAAGATAACTGTTCCGGCCGATGGCATGATAGCTGTTCATTGTCATCCCCTTATATCACCATTCGTTTGTCTTCATTCAACGGACCGAGTTTTCTCACCTGATCCACCATGGTGTCGATGGTGTCGGCAAACATGATGCCGTCGCTTGCACCGATCCATGTCAATCTCAGCCTCTCTTTCGGAATGGAAAAGTTCGGCAGGATTTCATGCAGAAGTTTCATGCGCCTTCGCGCCTTGAAATTGCCGTTGATATAATGGCAGTCTCCTGGATGGCACCCGCTTACCAGAACCGCATCCGCACCTTCAAGGAAAGCTTTCAGAATATATTTGGGATCAACCATGCCGGTGCACATGACCCGTATCAGCCTGACGTTGGCTGGGTATTTTTTCCTTGAAGTACCTGCCAGGTCGGCAGCTGTATAGGTGCACCAGTTGCAGACAAAAGCAATGATCCTGGGCTCGAAATTTTCCATTTATATCCTCCGTATCTTATATTCCTACATTGTTAATGGCATCCATTACACCGGAAAGCTCCGCAAAAATCTGTTTTTCCTTGAAGTGCCTGACCTGGGCAGCCCCGCTTGGGCAGAACCCTGAACAGGAACCGCAGCCTTTACACAAGGCCTCGTTAACCACTGAAACCGACCTTCTCATGTCGAATTCAATTGCGCCGTAAGGGCAAAGCCCGATGCAGGTCATGCATCCGGCGCATATATCCGGGTCAATATAAGAGATTGCGGATTCAATCTCCACTTCTCCCTTGGTCGCAAGCTGCAAAGACTTGGAGGCTGCTCCGGATGCCTGGGCCACTGAATCGGGAATATCCTTGGGACCCTGACAGGCCCCTGCTATAAAAACACCGTCCGTTGCAGTGTCAAGCGGTCCCAGCTTGGGGTGGGATTCAAGATAAAACCCGTCGTTCCCCTGGCTTATGCCGAGAATTCTTCCGGTTTCCCTGGCATCCTTTCTCGCTTCCATTGCAGTGCAGAGGATAACCATGTCCACCGGAATCCTTATTGTTTCCGCAAGAAGGGTATCTTCGGCCACAACCACAAGCTGTCCGTCTTCGGAATCCTCAGCCCGGGTGACTTCCGCCGCCTTGCCCCTTACAAAGACAGTTCCTTCTTCCTGGCACTTTTTGAAAAACTCTTCATACCCTTTTCCGAAACACCGCATGTCAATATAGAAATTGTACACCCTGGTATCATGACCCACTTTTTCATGGATCAGGTGAGCGTATTTCAGCGCATACATGCAGCAGACCCTGGAGCAGTATTCATGAAAGTTGGAGTCCCTGCTGCCGATACAGTGGAGAATGGCGACACTTTGAGGTTCTTTGGTCAGGCTGTTGTTTTCGTCCCTGATCCGTATTTCCCCTCCTGTCGGACCGGTTGCATTGCTTAAGCGTTCGAATTCGAAATTGGTGAATACATTGGGATATTTGCCGTACCCATAGGGCTTCATGGGAGTAGGATCAAGTACATCATATCCGGTAGCTGTAATAATACTGCCCACCTTCACTTCGATGACTTCATCGGTCTGGCCGTGGTCCACAGCCCCGGGCTGACAGGCCTGGACGCACTGCATGCATTCGCAGCAGCCTCCGCAGTTGATGCACCGTCCCGCCTCCTGAACAGCCGCCTGTTCATCGAGTCCTTTGCTTACTTCATCAAAGGATCTTTTTGAGGTTTCCGGATCAGTTTTAACCGGCGTCTCCCTTTTCCCGGGCGGTTCATTTTCCGGTATCGGAACAAACTCCCGGTTTTGCACTTTGCCTGAAGGTTCCAGGTCATTTTCATCCGGCTGATCCCCCTGCGTCAAATAACCGTGGATCCCTGCAACGGCTTTGTGGCCGGCTGCTACAGCCTCTACAACAGTCGCCGGCCCTGTAACAGCATCTCCGGCAGCAAACACGCCCGGTTCAGAGGTCTGCATTGTTGTATCATCGATTTCAAAGGTGCCCCAGCCGGTCAGGGCGATATCCGTATCTCTGATTATTTTTTCGGTATCAACCTTTTGGCCGATGGCGGGAATGATCATACCGCACTCGATTTCAAACTCACTGTTCTCAATCGGGACCGGTCTTCTTCTTCCGCTTTTGTCAGGCTCTCCAAGTGTATTTTTAATGCACACAAGTTTGAGTTTGCCGCCATCACCCTGCAGAACCCGAACAGGAGATGCCAGATCAATAAACTCGATTCCCTCTGCTCTGGCATCAAGGATCTCCTCATGATCGGCAGGCATTTCACTCTCAGTCCTTCTGTAAACGATTGTAACCCCGGAAGCGCCGGCCCTGACAGCAACACGGGCGGCATCCATTGCAACATTTCCGCCGCCCACAACAACCACGTTTTCCGCAGGAATATCCGTGGAAGTGTATAGATTCATTCTCTTCAAAAACAACACCGCATCTTCCACACCATCTGTGTCTTCATTTTCAATGTTCAGCTTTGAAGGCACATGGGTTCCTATCCCGAGGAATACTGCATCAAACCCCTGATCTTTAAGCTCTTTTATGGAAAAATCTTCTCCCAGGACCTGCCCTGTCTTAAGCTCGATGCCCTTTTCAATTATATTGTCGATTTCCCTGTCCAGTACATCCGGTGGAAGACGGTAATCCGGGATACCGGTCCTCAGCATTCCCCCCGCCTTTTCAAGGGCCTCGAATATGGTGACATCATACCCTTTTCTGCGAAGATAATAGGCAGTGGTGAGACCGGCCGGGCCGGACCCGATCACAGCCACGCGCCGGTCTCCTGCATCCCCCATCTCAAACGGAACCTTTGACAGATCACCCCGGTCCGCAGCAAACCGCTTAAGCTCTCTTATTGATACGGGGGAATCAATTGCCGCCCGCCTGCATTCATCTTCACACATATGAGGGCACACACGGCCCAGGGTTCCCGGAAGGGGGAGACGCTCCATGATTATATTCAAAGCCTGCTGATACTCGCCCGCCTTTACCATCTGAACATACCCCTGTACGTTGGTTCGGGCCGGGCATGACAGCCTGCACGGCGCCTGGGCCCTTTTGTCTATACAGTATGTGATCGGAACAGCCTGGGGGAATGAACGGTATACCGCCTTTCTCTCCTTGAGCCCTACATCCCATTCACTGGGCAAAAGCACCGGGCAGACTTTCTCGCATTCACCGCATCCGGTGCATTTGTCAGACACGTATCTGGCCTTTTTTCTGATTTTTACGGTGTAGTTGCCTATATATCCTGAAACCTCCTGCACCTCACTGTAGGTAAAGAGTTCAATATTGTTGTTCTGTGCGGTTTCAACCATTTTCGGCGTTCCGATGCAGGCTGCGCAGTCGAGTGTGGGAAAAGTTTTGTCGAACTGAAGCATATGGCCGCCGATGGTGGTGTCTTTTTCCACCAGATACGCTTTAAGACCGGATTTTCCTATATCAATGGCCGCCTGCATTCCTGAAATACCCCCTCCCACAATCAGGATATCCGGGTTGATGGTCACGGTTCTCTGTTCAAGCTCCTCGTGAAAGTTGACCCTGTTAACTGCTGCGTGGGACAGGGTTTTTGCCTTGGCCGTGGCAGTATCCACATTGTCGGTTACCCAGGACACCTGTTCACGTACGGATGCCATCTGCAGGCTGTACGGGTTCAGCCCGGATCTTGAGCAAACGCTCTGGAAGGTTTTTTCATGAAGCCTGGGCGAACATGAGGCCACAACAACCCGGTTCAGACCGTGCTCTTTTATATCCTTTTCAATAATCTCCTGACCCGGGTCTGAACACATAAACTTGTAATCTTTTGACACAACAACATTTTCAAGCTCGGATACGTACCTTGCAACCTCGTCCACCCTGACCATGCCGGCAATGTTGATTCCACAATGGCATATGTAAAAACCTATGCGTGCAGCCATACTATTGATCCCTTTTCTTTGTTTTTTCCGATGTCGTCAATCCGGTTAACGTGCGTATGGAATTCAAGAGTTCATCCTCCTGAAGAGGTTTTTCCAGAAAGGCGAAGTTGGATTGTTTACGAAACTGCTTGAGCCTTCTGTAATGCACCAGTGATTCAGGGGGTATGCTTGAAATAAATATCATGGCGGTTTCATGGTACTGAACCAGCAATTCCAGCAAACCGATATCGTAAAGGGGCTGATCTATGATCAGAATGTCAGGCTTCAGCTTTTCAATGGTGGATGCCAGCATTGCCTCGCCTCTGGCTACGCTGACCTCGAATCCCTGGTTGATGAGAAATGTTTTCAAGAAAGCCTTGGTTTCTGCTTCATGATCAAGAATGAGTATGTAAGGGTTTTTCATATTAACTGACCTGTATGACATATATCGTACAATATCGGTGATTACTGTCCACCATCGGTTGCATAATATATGCCACTGCGGTCCTGTGCGGATTTAAATGCATTTAACCCCGGCCGGACCGGGGATTATTGAGGTGCGGGGATGAAACGAGGGTTTGATAAAAAAGGGGGGTGTGTTGCAATGCCTGCAACAATTTTGGCATAGTCTCCTGAAAATAAAGAATTGTTTGATTGTGCAATAGTTCGCAACAATATGCAACACATTCTGCATCAGAGCAGGTTGTGCTTTTTCATTCTTCTCCAGAGGGTTGACCGGTCGATATTCAAATCCAGTGCGGTTTTCCCCCGGTGCCAGTTGTTATACCGGAGTTTATCCAAAAGCGCTTCCCTGTCCGTCCAGGTGCTTAAATCAAGCCCTGCAGAATCCCGGGTCAGGTTATTTCCGTCCCCGTTTCCGGCAAGAGGATACGGACCGGGTTCCCTGAATACATGCAAAGGAAGATGCTTGGACATGACCACATTGTCCTGGCAGACAATCAGCGCATGCTCGATGATATTTTCAAGTTCCCTGATATTGCCCGGATATGGATAGTTTAAAAGCTGTTTCATGGCCTCTTCGCTGATGCTCACAGGCTCCTTTTTCATGGCTGCGGCCTGATTCCTCAGGATATGGCGAATCAAAAGGGGCAGGTCGGCTTTTCTGTCATTTATGGAAGGCAGTTCAATTCTGAAAACATTGAGCCGGTAAAAAAGATCTTCCCGGAATTTGCGCTCCTGAACCAGCTGTTCCAGCCTTCGATTGGTGGCTGAAATTATCCTGATATCCACCTTTTTCAGGTAACTGCTTCCAAGCGGGTAAAAGGCCTTGTCCTCCAGAACCCGCAAAAGCTTTGCCTGAAGGGAAAGCGGGATTTCACCGATTTCATCCAGAAATATGGTCCCGGTGTCAGCCTCGCTGAATCTTCCCGGCTTGTCCCGGTCCGCCCCGGTGAACGCGCCTTTGACATACCCGAAAATCTCGGATTCCATGAGGTTGTCCGGAATGGCGGCGCAGTTCACCTTGACAAAGGGCCGGTCCCTCCTGCTGCTTTCCGAATGAATCACCTTGGCCAGAAGGTCCTTGCCGGTGCCGGTGTCACCCTGCACAAGTACGGTGGATTCGGTTTTAGCCACCACTTTTACCATATCGAAAATTTTCTGCATTACAGGGGATTTGCCGATCATGTCATGGAATTTGTATCTTTCAGTAATCGCCTTATCAAGTTCCCTGGCAAGGGTCATGTCCTGTAGTGTGGCAAATCCTCCCACAAGCTGACCATGATCGTTCATCAAAGGGATATAGTCCACATTGACAGGTATGTTTTCTCCCTGGGAGCCGAACATGTATCCGCTCTCCCCTGTTGCGGAGGTTCCGTTCTTCATGGCCTGATTCAAGCCGCTTTTGTCACTGCAAAGCTTTTGATTGAAAAGAATGCTCCACTCTTTTCCAAGCAGATTCATCCGGTTGTACCCTGATATTTTCTCCGCAGCCCGGTTGAAAAAGGTGAGCAGCCCGTTCCGGTTTACGGTAAAGACCCCCATGTTCAGGCTGTCGAGTATTATTTTAAGGCTCTGTTCCTCGTAATGAATCCTGCTGACAAGCTCTGAATAGGGGAAATGATCCTGAAGAACCATGAAACAGCCAAGAGGGGTTCCCTGTTCACTGTAGAGGGGAGCAGCGATCCTTGTGACCCTGTGTTTCTGGCGGTGCTCATCAAGGAATTCCACATCCATATCCTTTATGGTGTCATTCCAGACCCCTTTCAGCGGACAGCTTGAAAAGCAGGGCAGTCCGCAGAAAACCTCCCTGCAGTTATGCCCCTTGATTTCGGATTTTTCCAGGCCGAGGAGCGCTTCCGCATTCTGGTTCAAATCAGCGACCCTCCGGTCGGAGTCAACGATCAATCCTCCGATATTAAGATACTCAAGGATGAGCAGCATCTGCTGATAGATCTTAATGTTCATCAATCTCCCTCGGCCGCTGGAAACCGCAATGCAAAAGAAGTTCCCCTGCCCTGCTCGGAATCCACATCAATTGAACCGTTGTGACGCTCCATGATGCCGAAAATAATGGAAAGCCCGAGTCCGACTCCGTACCCTTCGTCCTTGGTGGTATAAAAGGGCTCGAATATATGATTTATCGATTCGGGATCAATCCCTTTTCCATTGTCCTGAACAACAATTAAGACCTGGTTGTCTTCGTTTCTGTTCATTGCGCTGATGCTGATTTTTCCGTCTGTGCCGATGGCGTCGACTGCATTGAAAATCAGATTGATAATCGTCTGCTGGATCTGGTTGAAATCACCGTGTATTCTCTTTATATACGGTTCTATCTCCGTTGCAAGCTCGATGGAACAAAGCTCGAGTTTGTGCCTGCACAAGAGCGTGGATTTTTCAATGAGAGTTTTCACATCAATTGTGGAAAAAGAGACTTCGCTCTTTCTTGAAAATGTAAGAAGGCTGGACACGATTTCCGAAACCCTTGAAGACTCGGATTCTATGATATCAAGAAATCTGGAGAATTTTGCCAAATCAATGCCGCTTTCACCATTCTTTTTGATCATGCGGTTCATCAGGTGTGCGTAATTGAGAATCCCTGAAAGCGGGTTGTTGATTTCATGAACCACACTGGCGGAAAGCCGTCCAAGGGATATGAGCTTGTCCCTGTGAAGAATCCTTGCCTGATCCATGTTTTTCTTTTCCAGATACCTGGTGTACTCCTTGAGGTGCTGACGGGACAGGTACCTCTCCTTTGCCCTTGAAAGGGCGAGCTGGAGTGCCGTGTCGTCAACGGGCTTGTTTATAAAGTCTGACGCGTCAAGCTGAAGTGCTTCAATGGCAAGATCCATCTCTCCGAAAGCGGTAATAACAATCACTTCAATGTCTTCATACCGTTCTTTAACTTTCCGTAAAAGTTCAATACCCCCCATTCTGGGCATTTTAACATCGGTAATGACAATCTGGGGCGAGAGCTGCTCAACCATTTCAAAGCCTTGAGCTCCATCCTCTGCGGTATGGACATCAAACCCCTGGTCCCTGATCACAAGGGAAGTCACCTCCCTTATGTCCTGTTCATCATCCACCAAAAGCAGTTTCCAGTTATCTTTCATGTCACTCGCGTATAAGAGTTTCTCAATTTT
>JAWLES010000028.1:0-20451 GCA_041685935.1 Desulfobacteraceae bacterium
GAGGATCGCGGATAGCCTCGGCGTCTCCCCGGACGAGGCTGCGGAATCGATCTTCAAAAAAACATGCGAAATCATTCTTGAAAATTCCCGGAAAATGGTGGACCGCATCAACAGCAAACCCGTATATACTGTGCATGAATTCCTGGAAGGTTACAGGATCGTGCCTGAATCCATACTTCTTCTCGGAGGCCCGGCAGAGTATTTCGCTCCGAAAATCCAGGAACTGTCCGGGATTGAAACAACCGCAGTTCCGTGCTCTTCTGTTGCCAACGCCATCGGCGCCGCCCTTGCCAGGACCACCTGCGAAGTCTCCCTTACCGTAGACACTGAACAGGGGACCGCCACCGCCCATGAAGAGGATTTTGCCGAACCGGTCGACAAATCCTTCACAGGCGAGGATGCGGTGAAATGCGCCTACAACCTTTTAAAAGAGAAGGCCCTGAGTATGGGGGCCGATGAAGAGGAACTCGGGAGTGTTGAAGTCATTGAGTTCCAGAGTTTCAATATCGTCAGGAACTTTTCTCCCAGGGGCAAAATCTTTAAAACCAAAATTCAGATAAAACCGGGGCCGATCAACGGGTTTGAAACCATCTGTGAAAAAATAAAGGAGATGTAATGCTCAAAGCCGAATATGAAACAGGGCTTGTCTTCTTTCCCGCCTTTGACTGGGAAATCGACCCCACGCACCCGGAACGGGAAGAAAGGCTTCTATATACGCAGGACCAGGTGGCTGAGGAAGGGATCTTCGACATAGAAGGCATACATGAATACAAGCCGGAGATGGTCACGCCCGAGGATATCAGACGCGCCCACTTCTGCGTGCCTGACGAAGAGACCGTGACCACCGAATCCCATATAATCAGTGCAGGCGGGGCCAAAGCTCTGGCAAAAGCGGTCATGAACAAAGAGATCCAAAAGGGGTTCGCTCTGGTTCGTCCGCCCGGGCACCATGCCATGCGGGTGACCCACGGCGGAAGAGGATTCTGCCACATCAACATGGAAGCCATCATGGTGGAGTACCTTCGGAGCGAATTCGGTGTCAGAAAGATCGCGATAGTTGATACGGACTGTCACCACGGGGACGGCACCAGCAATATTTACTGGCACGACCCTGATGTCCTTTTTATCTCGCTTCACCAGGACGGCCGAACCCTCTTTCCGGGCTCCGGCTTTGTCGGAGAGCTTGGAGGCCCCAATGCCGTGGGCACCTGCCTGAACATCCCCCTGCCCCCCGGCACATCCAAGGAAGGATACCTCTATGTGATTGAGAACACGGTCATGCCAGCGATAGAGGCATTCAAACCGGACATGGTTGTGAACTCCGCAGGTCAGGACAACCACTACACCGATCCTTTGACCAACATGAACTTCTGCGCCCAGGGATATGCCGATCTCACCTCCATTCTCAAACCCGACCTGGCAGTACTGGAAGGAGGATACGCCATCGAGGGAGCGCTTCCGTACGTGAACCTTGGAATCATTCTGGCAATGGCCGGGCTTGACTACTCCGGAGTTGTGGAACCAGACTACGACCCGGAACGGCTCAGACAGTCCCAAACCATAACCGACCGCATCAAAAAGACGTCGGATGTAATCAATTCATATTTTGAAAAACGCTTTGAGATGCGGGAAAAAGCAGGCAAACACGGAGAAATCCAGACCAGGGACCGGGAAATTTTCTACGACACCGACAACATATTCGAACGGCAGATCGAAAAGATCCGGGTATGCAGGGACTGCGGAGGATGCTTTGAAATCGACTCCAAAGCCTCAAGGGGAAGCCATATTCTGGCGGTTCATATTCCCATGAACGCGTGCAGAGAGTGCATGGAAAAAGGGTATGCCATGTTTGAAAAAGCCGGGACAACAGGGAGATATTCAAGAATCTATCTGCAGGACCGGACAAAGGGGCTGTATACCGTCAAAGGGCCGGACATTTAAATATTGGCGGGACATCTTTCAGAACGCGCAGCTTTAATCCATGCAGTCAGGGACTTCTTTATCAGGAACGGCTACCTTGAAGTCCAGACCCCTATCCGGCTGCCCTGTCTGATTCCGGAAGCCCATATCGACCCTTTCGAATCCGAAACCTGGTTTCTGCATGCCTCGCCGGAACTCTGCATGAAGCGGCTCATGGCAAAAGGCCATGAAAGAATATTCCAGATATGCCAGTGTTTCCGTAAACATGAACGCGGAACCAGGCACCTGCCTGAGCACACTCTCCTTGAATGGTACGCCGAAGGCATGAACTACCATGATCTCATGGAAACCCTGAACAGCCTGATCCGGCATGTGGCCGATCTTACAGGGAAGGGCTCCGTTCTTGAATACCAGGGTGCAAAGGTTGAGATAACTGAAGAGCTCCACAAACTGCAGGTAAAAGACGCCTTCAGCAAATACGGCACCCTGGGCATGGAAAAAGCACTCGAGTCAGGCAGATTCGATGAAATCATCAGCCTTGACATCGAACCCTGCCTTGGCACGGACCGCCCCGTGTTCCTGTACGACTTCCCTGCATCCCTGGGGGCCCTTGCCCGGCTCAAGCCGGAAAACCCCGAATTTGCAGAGCGTTTTGAATGCTACATCGCAGGTCTTGAACTGGCAAACGGCTTCTCCGAGCTTACAGACCCAAAAGAGCAAAGATCCAGGTTTGAAAAAGAAATATCCAGGCGCGCAGGAATGAACAAATCTTCCGCCCGGATGCCGGAAAAATTCCTCAGGGACCTGTCCGACATGCCTGACTGCGCAGGTGCAGCCCTTGGGATCGACCGCCTTGTGATGCTCTTTAACAACCTTGACTCAATAGACGATGCCGTGGCTTTCACCCCGGAAGACCTCTGAAACCTTAATAAAAACCGGCACTGTCGGTTAACTTGACAAAGGAGGCAGTCATCGAAAAAACCGAAATAAAATCCCTGTTTGATGAATGGAACAGGGCGATACGGACCGGAGACCCTGCCGGGGTTGCAGAGCTTTACGTACAGCACGGAGTTCTGGTTCCGACCCTGTCCGGGAGGGTCCGGAAAAACCGGAAACAAATCAGGGAATATTTTGAAGATTTTCTTTCCAGGGAGCCGACGGCCCGCATGGAAGAGGCAAACATCAGGATATTCGGCGATCTCGCCATCAACTCCGGTCTCTATTCCTTCACGTTCAGGGACGGAACCACTGCACCGGCCAGGTTCACCTTTGTCTACCAGTGGAACGGGGAACGCTGGATGATCGTGGAACATCATTCGTCCCTTATGCCTGAATAAGAATCACCCGATCTTTGCAGCGGCAAGGAATCCGTTGTGGATTGCACCGTCGATCCTGCCGGGAGTCACACAATCGCCCACAGCTTCGAACTCGATTCCAGCGTCCGTGAGTGCGGTCACAAGGTCGTTCTTTGATTGAGATCCGGCCGCGATCACCACGTTATCGAATTTCTGCTCTTTGGTGGTGCCGTCATGGTCAAAAGTTACCGTGCCGTCCTTGACCGAGATCACTTTGGCGCTTGTGTTCACTGTGACCCCGTGCATGTCAAGCCCGCCCATGAGGACCCATTTGGTGGATTTGCCCACGTCACCGCCTGCCTTGGGCAACATTTCAAATACGGTCACGTTCGAGCTGCCTTTGAACATTAGTTCCCTGAGCCGTTCCACGGGTTCCGCCTGGTAGGCAAACAGGAAATACAGGGTTTCCGGGGAGATGGTGCCTTTGGAGGCAATGTAGTGGGCCGTCTCCAGCCCCACGGATCCGCCGCCGATTACGGCCACTTCACCGCCCAGGGGCGGGTCGTCCCGAAACACATCCCACGAGGAAACCACACACGGATCATCGATCCCTTCAATGTCCGGGGTCAGGGGTTCGGCTCCCTGGGCCACGATCAGGGCGTTCGGCTTTCTCTTCCGGATCTTTTCCACATCCATTTCCGTGTTCAGGAACAGGTTGATATCGTACTTGTACAACATGGCGTTGTAATATCTGATGTATTCAAGGAGTTCTTTCTTATGGGGCGGGGCTGCCGCAATCCGGATCTGTCCGCCGATACCGCCGGATTTTTCATAAAGGGACACCCGGTGGCCGCGCCGGGCTGCGGTGACTGCCGCTTCAAGCCCTGCAACGCCTGCCCCGGCTATCATGACGTCTTTGGGAGCCGGGGCGGGTTCCACAACTCTTTCCATCTCGAACCCGGCCCTGGGGTTGGAGATGCAGTACACCGGCTGCCCGGAGAAAAGCGCGTCAGTGCATCCCTGGGAACAGGCCACACAGGGGCGGATCTCCCGGGCTCTTCCCTCCAGTGCCTTTTTCGGCCAGTCATGGTCCGCCAGAAGCACCCGGCCCAGGTTCACCATGTCTGCAGATTTGCTCCGGAGAACCTCTTCCGCATCATCCGGGGTGGTGATCCGGTTGGAGGCGATCACAGGCACGGACACCGCATCCTTCACGTTGCGGGCCAGGTACGAATACCCGGTCCTGGGAAGCTGCATCGGAAGCTGCGGCACCTTGGATTCGTGCCAGCCGCCGGTCACGTTGATGATATCCACGCCGCTCTTTTCATAAACCTTTGCGATCTCAGGGGTTTCGTCATCAGTTGTGCTGTCTTTCACAAAATCATTGCCTGCCATTCTGATTCCAATGGGATAATCCTTTCCGAGTCTCTCCCGCATCATGCGGATCAGTTCTGCAGGAAAACGTACCCGGTTTTCAAAGCTGCCGCCGTATTCATCCTCCCTACGGTTTTTCAGGGGAGAGAGGAACTGGCAGATCAGATACCCTGCAGAGCCGATTATCTCGACTCCGTCAAACCCGGCTTCTTTGGCTCTGGCCGCTGCATTGCAGAAGGATTCCTGGACGGTCCTGATGTCTTCACGGGTCATTTCTTTCGGGGTGGTTTTGGAGTATTTGGAATACACAGCAGACGGCGCGATCGGGGTTTCATTGTTGATGAGAATCGGGGTGGAGTACGCACCTGCATGGAAAAGCTGCACCCAGGGGCTGGCCCCGTTTTCCCTGATTCTTGCGGCCAGCCTCTCAAAAGAGGGGACTGCATCATCATTGTCAAGTGCCAGCGCGAATATGCCCGACCCGATCCAGTCCACACCCACAGGACCCACTGTAACAATTCCGGCCCCGCCTGCAGCGATCTCGGAAAAATATGCGTAGTAGCGGTCATTGAGTTTTCTGTCATATGAATAAAACAGGGCGAGCGATGGATAGGCAATCCTGTTTTTCACCTGAAGGGAATTGATCTGTATGGGCTCGAAAAGGCGTTTATACGGCTGATGCATTCTCATCTCCTTGTATTGTTTTATACAATCGACATCACGGAACGGAACCTGTCATACTCGGTTTGTACTGATAGCCCCTGCTTTTTCAGTACATCAATAATCTTCCGGCTGTTAAACCGCAAACTCGGATTTATTCGATATTCATCCGCCAGTGTTGAAAATACATTATCCGGGGAATATGTTTTTAAAAATTCATCAATCGCCTTGTTGTCAGGCTCGATCTTTTTAGCAGTATTCATATACTCCTTCACGTAATCGTGCCCTGCATGGATCGTGGTGTTTTCCGGAAACATCATAAGCTTTTTAATGGATTCAAACTGGGCTTTGTAATCCCCTGTAAAGCATTTGCCGGCCTTGCCTGTGAAAAGAGTGTCCCCGGTGACAAGAATCCCGTCTGAATGAAACACCACAGAGTCTTTTGTATGTCCTGGTGTATGGATCACTTCAACGGTTTCACCGTCCAGTGCGAATTCCCGTTGCCGGATCAGCTGGTCAATGTCGAGATATACAGCCCCTGTCAGGTTGAGAATCGCCTGGTTGCCGGTTGTGTGATCCGGGTGAGTGTGGGTATTCACAACATATTTAAGCGCAAGCCCCCGGTTCTGAATAAACGACGAAATTGCGTTCACTGCGCCCGGGTCCACGGCAGCCGCTTCCATACCGCGGAATAACACATAGGCAAGGTTGTCAGAACCGTATCGAAACTGTTGTATGTTCATGTTGTCCGCCTTTCTTTCCACAATCTGATTCAACTTGTTTCATGCCGTGGTTCAAGCCTTCTTTTGGATACGAATAAAGCTGTCTCATGATCCGTCTGCTGACAGGATTAACCGTATGCACATGCAACGCATAAAATTTAAACCTTAGCAGACCGGGATATCAAGTGTCAACAAGAGGACCGGGCCCGAAGAAAGGGGTTGAAGGTATTTTTACTGAATAATCTTTATTGGTACGTCGGACCGGTTTTCCAATGCGTGCCTCAGCCGGGCAAGATCAGTATCCTCCTGTGATTTTGAGGAAAAAACCGCCAGATCGAACCCTTCCTTTTCCACAAGGTTCATGAGCTCATCCACCGGGTCTCCGGCATAGCTGTGGCGGATGTAGTAGGGGCATCCTGAAAGGTATTTTTCACAAATCCGGTCCAGCTGCTTACCTGCAGTCCTGCTCGCCTTTTCGTGAATCTTTTGTGCATGCTCGGATTTGAATTCCCCGTACCAGCCGGGATGAATGCTGGCATCCGCGCCCACATAGAATATGTGAATTTCGCTTCCGCCTTCCTTGTATTTTTCAATATTTTTAAAAGCAGTTTCAGGTGGAGCCGAAAGATCAATCATCCATAATACGGATTCCGGTGTTTTATTTTCTGTGTCTGTCATTTCTGCCTCCTTTGTTTCAATACCGGTTACAGAGCGCTTCGATCGGGTTCACTTGCTCCGAACCTCCCGAATTCCGCCCTTTTAACAAATATAAGTATGGATGAAAAAATAGCAAAGAATTTCGTACAGGACCCGTCACCATATCCTTATTCAGGGATTCAAGCCAGTGACGTACGTTAAGAACCGCAGGGGTCAAAACCCTCAAAAGGGACGGGGTCTTTCCGGCCCCGTCCCGCATGGGTGATCAGAGGTCGGCCCGGGTGTTTATTTTAATACGGTTTCTGATCCGGTACCGATCTTCAAGCTTGTGGAGCTTGACCATCTGAAAATCCACAAGCTCCATGATGCATATGCCGTTTTCATCGGCAAGCGTCATATTAAAAGTATCGGTTTCATCATCTGAATCGGTCCTGGTGGTCATGCACAGATACTCCCTGAGCCTGGCTCCTTTTCCGTAAACATTGAGGCTGCCGATCCTGTATGGGAGAACAACGACACTGTCCGTGAAAAATTCAAATGCGCCGCCGGTCTGGAACATCCCGTCAAGGAGCGCCACATTGACAATAAAATCCGGGCGGCTGCAGTAGGCAAAAAACTCGTCCTCACTCCGGTCGCAGATCCGTGTGACCAGAGTCTCCCCGTCAAACGAAGCCACATCGGTGATCGTCCTGAAAGGACCGTCCATAAAAAGTCTCTGGGGATGATACAGCAGATCAGGTATTTCATTATCCGGGTCCGCTTCAGTAAATTCCGGGATAACGACCTTTTTCCGGCCGGGACGGGAATCGGAAAATACACATTCGGCTATGTAGTGAAGCTTCGGTTCTCCAACCACCTTCCCCATGTGGTTTTCCACAAGAGAGGTAATCCTGCAGTCATAAACCCGGGCCCCGGTTTTCCCCTGTTTTTTCTCTGCATGAATCATCAGTTTTTTGGGTCTTTTTTTCAAAAGCTTGATCCCGTAGGGAATCTCGAAATTCCGCACTTCACTGAGGAAAACAGATCCGTCCGTGTCATACATGGCTGCTTCCGCCATGGTTTCCACACCTGTAGCCCCCAGGAACACCGGCGTGTCTTCCATGGCGTGCTCGAGAAGAAATCTGTCCCGGGTGATGTCGAGCTTCCGGTTGAACACCCGCCCTTTTTCGGTCTCCTGCTCCACTGAATCCAGGAACGGAGCGATACCGAGAAGCCCGTCCCGGTCAAAGGAGTAGTCAAGACCGGAGATAACCACCTCGGACATTCGGGCATCCCGGATCTCGTCCATGAAAAAGCCGACCCCCTCATCAAGGGGCAGGAACTTGAGCCCGCGGTCCGTGAGCACTTTTTTCACTGTCTCGTCCGTGGCCATGCCTGCGCCTTCCCAGGCGGTCCAGTCCATGACCTTGCACACGGTGTTACGTTCGTTTTTCTCTTTCTGCAGCATTCTTGCCAGCATGTCGTTGGCTGCCGTATAATCGGCCTGGGTTTCGTTGCCGAATTTGGCGGTCACGCTGGAAAACCCGATATGGAACCGCACGCCCCGGTCTTTGACAGCCTGTATTACATTACGGCATCCTTTTACCTTGGTATTGAACACCTTTTCAAACGAGGCCGTGTCCTTTTTGGAAAACGGCAGGCTCTCTTCCACGCCTGCGGCATGGATTACCCCGTCTATCCGGTCAAAGGGTTCCAGCGCCTTTTCCACGGATTCTCCGTCCGTGACATCCGCAGCCAGATAGGTGACTTTCACACCTTTTGATTTCAGGGTCTCGATGTTCTTTTTTGACTGAACCAGATGCCGAATACGGCCGGCCTCCTTTTTCAGCTCCAGGGGTTTGGCCCCGGGCATGGCCGGTTTGAGGCGCTGCATGATACCGGATTCGGTCAGCCCGTCTTCAAGAAAAACCTCGTCAACCTTGTCGATCCTGCTTCTGCCCATGATAACAAGGTCGGTCTGATACGTTTCGACCATCTGTTTCAGAATCTCATAAGTAATTCCCCTGGCACCTCCGGTCACGAGAACCGTGTCATTTTCCCGTACAACCGGCTCTGACGATTCAGGCGGATCACAGGGATCGACAAACAGCTTCAGGGCGAATTTTTCCGTGCCCCTGTATCCGGTTTCCACCCTGGAATCGCCTGACCCGACCTCTTTCAGAAACCTGCTCACGATTTCATCCGTGACATCTGATAGGCGCTCACACTCGAAATCAACCATCTTGAACCGGACAGAAGACATCTCTTTGGCAAGGGACTTCATCATACCGGAAATTCCTGCAAACGCCGGCTCCACATCCAGGGCATCATCCAGGTAAGGAAAAACCACGGAGTTCAGTGACATGCAGGCAACGAAGCCGCTGTTTCGCTCCAGAGTTTCATGCAACCCCTTCATCACGGCAAAGAACGTCCGGACAGCATCTTCCGATTCATCCGCCCCGTTACCCGTGTTTCCAAAAAGGGAAACCGGTGCCAGATGAATCAGGCCGTTCATGTCAGGATGTTCCTTCACCAGGTTTTTCATGCTTTCAAAAACAGTTTCGCCTGATGAAAAGTCAGCCTCCACAACCCCGTCACAGAAGCTTCCCCGAGACTCCGCATCCGTCAAGCCTATTACAGTTCCACCGTCCTGCTTTATAAGACCGGCAGCTTTTTCAGCAATCTCTTTTCGGTCAAAGGTAAGAACCACCTTGCAACCGGCAAAAGAAAAATCTTCCGTTTTGTGCAAAGGCACTTTGACCGCCTGCGGGACCAGGCGGCTGATTTCGCTCTCGATCTTCGGCTCCGCCTTGTCCGTCAAGCTGTCTTCAGCGTCCTCAAAAGGTCCCTTGCCGCCCGGTCCGTCTGTGGGAGGGGTATCGTCCGGGCCCCCTGTCTTTGAGATGATATATTCGGCAAGCTTCAAAATGGTGTTCAGATCCCGCAGCTTCAGGTCCTCGGGCACTTCAAATCCGAACCGCGTGGCAACATTCCCGAAGATCTCAACCTGCTTCACCGTATCTATGCCCAAGTCCGCCTCAAGGTCAAGATCAGCCTCAAGCATGTCCGTGGTGTATCCTGTCTGCTCGGCAATGATCTCTTTGACAGAGTCCACCACATCTCCGGCTGAAGAAGGAGCCTCCGAGGCACCCGCACTTTCTGTTTCACCTGCTTCTCTGGCAGGTGCCGCCTGGGCCGGTCCCACTTTCGAAGTGATATATTCGGCAAGCTTCAAAATGGTGTTCAGATCCCGCAGCTTCAGGTCCTCGGGCACTTCAAATCCGAACCGTGTGGCAACATTCCCGAAGATCTCAACCTGCTTTACCGTATCTATACCCAAGTCCGCCTCAAGATCCAGATCAGCCTCAAGCATGTCCGTGGTGTAACCGGTCTGCTCGGCAATGATCTCTTTGACAGAGTCCACCACATCTCCGGCTGAAGAAGGAGCCTCCGAGGCATCCGTACTTTCGGTTTCACCTGCTTCTCCGGCAGGTGCCGCTTGTGCCGGTCCCACTTTCGAAGTGATATAATCAGCCAGTTTCGATATGGTGTTAAGATCCCGCAGCTTCAGGTCCTCGGGCACTTCAAATCCGAACCGTGTGGCAACATTTCCGAAAATCTCAACCTGCTTCACCGTATCTATACCCAAGTCCGCCTCAAGATCAAGATCAGCCTCAAGCATGTCGGTTGTGTAACCGGTCTGCGCGGCAATAATCTCTTTGACAGATTCCGCCACATCCGTCGCAGCTGCAGGCTGCTTTTCCCCGGTACCGGAAGCCTTTTCCTTTCCGGTGTCAGCCTTCTTTTCCGCGGCCGGTTCAGCCTTTTGGGCTGCCGGGGCCGGTGCGTATGACGGTCTTTCCGGCCGGACCTTTTTCGGTGCTTCGTCCGCCACAAGGCACAGCGTATTGTCAATGATTTTCAGTTTGGGATTGGCCGCGCCTGAAATCCTCTGCAGCCACTGTTCATACCCTGGATTGTTTTCAAACGCGTTCTCCTGGATCCGTTTGACAAAGAGGAATGCAAAGTGTGATCCGAACCCGGCGGCAAGATGCAGGCCGTATTCGTGATCTATTCGGTCGGTATTACTGAAGTTGAGATGCCGGAAATTCTCCGGTATGTTCTTCAGGTTGGCAATGGGAGGCGCCTGCCGCTTCTGGAGCGATTTCACCATTACCACGTCCTCGATTGCCGCACCCAGGGTATGGCCGGTGAATCCCTTTGTATTGGAGATGCGGATATCCTTGAGATAATCGCTGAACGCTGTTTCCAGGGCCTTGACCTCGGCGTCCGCACTTCCGCCCCTGGCCGGGGTGTAGGTTTCGTGGGACATGAACAGGAGCTTGTCCGCATAATCCTCTTTTTTGAGATCATGGTGCTTTTCCACCTTGGAGACGAATTTTTTCATCTCAGAGGCCATGTGGTTCACGTCTATGTTGTAGGTGTGGAAACCGCTGTTTGCCATATGGGTCCCCAGAATCTCGGCCTGGCCGTTCATGCCGCGTTTTTTGACACTGGACTCGTTCTCCACCACGATACCGACGGCCCCGCTTCCAAGGATGGTGCCGTTACGCTCTTCGTCAAACGGTTTGGCTGCTTCGGAAACCCGCTTTTTAATGGTGGCCGCTCCCAGCGCCAGAAATCCGGACCCGATCCACTGGTTCTGGGCTTCGGATGTGGCATTCTCCCCTCCGACAACGAGAACACGTCTGCACCGGCCCACTCGGATCCAGTCCTCCGCGATTCCCACGGCCTGGGTGGTGGAGGCGCACGCACTGCTCACAAGGGTGTTGGGCCCTTTGGCTTTTATGATCCTGGCAAGGTGTGCAGAGCCCAGGGGACAGGCATTTGTGAGAAAATTTCTGTCAAATTTGTACTCTGTAAAGTCCTCCTTCTTTCTTGCCTTGGCCTTGAAGAACCAGTCCGTGATCTGTTCCTTGACTGACAGGTCCTTCACGTTCTCCATGAGGTAGTAGTAGATATTCTCGAATTCTTCATAGGGTTTGAGAAACAGCTTTTCATAAAAGTACTTTTCCATCTCGCTTATCAACGTCTCTCCGTTGGGGAAAAGCGATGTGATTATAACGCCGGTCTCTTCCTGCATCTCTTCGGGCAGGGCAAACCCGTCCGGGATCACACCTGCTCCTTTGTTCACCTTCTTGTACTGCATGGTCAGCGGAATTCCCGCGTCCTTGAGGGCCTCGATTCCGGCTGCGATCCCCAGGGCCATGCTCACATCGTAGTGTTCCTTGATTCCGTACTCGTCTGTGAGATCAAAATACCCGAGCTGGCCTGCAAGGTGAATCACGTCCTCGGTACGGGTGATCTGGACGAACCTGGCACTGCCGTCCGGCTGTTTGTACAGCTTGGTGATGTTCTTGTCAGTGATCCGCTCCTGATCCTCCTTGGATATGGTCTCTATGAAATTCCTTCCCTGGAGGATGGCGTCAAAGTTGTCATCGGAAAACACCTTCCTGGCTTTGCCCGGAAGCCCGACAGACACCCCGGAGATCACGATCTTTTCAATGTTGAAATCGAATTTTTCCACCGCTTCAATGGCCGCTTCCCGCTTCTGCCTGAGGTACTCCTTGTACATGAGCTTGTCGATCATGCTTTGGTTGTTTTCCTTAAAGGACTCGAAGTCCTCGGAAGAAGCCGCAAATGCAGGCTCTTCAGCCCCTGATTCCGCCTTTTCCGGCTCCGCCCAGGCTGCCGGCACTGCCGCCGGTGGTGCCGTAAAAACCGCATTGCAGGATTTGAGGTATGCCATGCAGTCATCCAGGGATTTTTGCTCCCCTTTTTTGGCATCCACCGTGACAATCGATCCGTAGTCAGCAATGTTGATGTTTTTCAAAAGGTTGACCAGGAGCCTGGACGGACCGATTTCCACAAAGTGGGTCCGGCCCTGGGCATACACGTTTTCCACGGATTTGATGAACTCCACCGGAGACACGATCTGCTTTGCCAGAAGATCCTTGACCTCTTCACGCCGTTCCGGGTAAGGCGATGCCGTGGTATTGGAGATCACACGCTTGTACGTGGTTTCGTTGAGGCGGATTTTGTCGAGATAATTCCTGAGCTTGTCTGACGCCTCCTGGAGAAGCGGAGTATGGAACGCTCCAGAGAGGTTGAGCTTCTTGTGGAACACGTTCTGCTCGGTGAGATAGTCGCAGAACTTTTCGATCTCGTCTTCTGCTCCTGAAACCGCGGTCTGTTTTTCACTGTTCTTGTTGGTGATGTAGATCCGCGAAATAAAGGACTCCCGTATCAGGGCCCCGGTTTCCTTTTCATTTTTGAACACCACCATGATTTTGCCGGGATTTTTGTCTCCGGCCTCCTTCATCAGATCCGCCCGCTTGATGACAAGGTGCATTGCATCATCAAATCCGAGCATACCGCTGCAGAAAAGCGCGGTATATTCCCCGACGCTGTGGCCGATAAAACAGTCCGGGGAGAAGCCTTCCTGCCGCAGCCTGTCAAACAGGGCTGCTGAAGAAAGGAAAACCGCTGGCTGGGTATTTTCAGTGAGATTCAGCGCCGCATCATCCTTGAACATCATATCGAGTAGAGAATAGCCGCGATGCTTGAAAAACAGACTCTCTCCCTTTTCCATGATCTGCCTGATGTGGCCGTCCCGGTCAAAAAGCTCCTTCATCATCCCGCTTCTCTGGGCTCCCTGGCCGGACAGCAGCGCAACCATCCTGAGTTTTTGTCCCTGATGATCCGCTGAATAGGAATAGTCTCTCAACACTTCGGTTTCATCTTTTTCTTCCGCTGCAACAGGCTTTTCCCTTTCAAGTGAGGCCGGCAGCGTGCTTACCAGAATATGGCAGTGGTTGCCTCCGATCCCGTTCACGTTTGAGGCAAGGTGCAGCGGCCTTCCCTTTGGAACGTCCACAACCGATGTCGGAGCCTTGAGTACCCTGCTTGTATCAATGGTGGAGTAATCCGGATCATAGTTATGGTTGGGCGCGATACGCCTTGCTTTGTTCATCAGCATCAGGCGGGCAAGTGCTATGGACGGGTTGGCCGCCCTGAAATATCCGAACTGGGGTTTGGCGTTTCCGCAGTAAAGCTCATGGTCAAAGCATTCGTCCACCACCTGTTTTTCAACCATATCTCCGAAAATATTAGAGAATGCGAACAGATCCAGGTAGGCGAGCTCGTTTTTCCGAATTCCGGTTTTCCTGTATCCTTCATTTATGGCGGATACAAAGGTCGGCCCTGAAGGAGACAGAAGGTGATCAGGCACACTCGATTTCACCGAAATGGTGTTGAACTCGCCCATGATCTCCATGCCGCACTCCTTGGCTTTCCTGCGTGTGGTGATGACATGCATGGACGCCCCCTCTCCCATCACGTAGCCGTCAGCCCTGGAGTCAAAGAAATTGCAGTCTCCTTTGGACAGAAGCCCGAGGCGCTTGAACGCCATGAGCACGGCCGGAAAGAGGTTTGTATCCACACCCCCGGCAAGTGCAAAATCGAGATTCTTGAACGCCACATCCCTTACCGCGTTCCGTATGGCCATGGCTGCGGATGCGCAGGATGCGTCAATTACGTAATTGGCTCCGTTGAGTCCGAACTGGTTGGCGATCCTCCCGGATATAATATTGGACAGTAAACCCGGTGTCGTGTCCCCGTTGTTTTCAGGAATCCTGTCCCGGATACGGTCAACCAGGCTTTCGGCCACGCGATCTCTTTTGTCAGGGTCTACATTGCTGCAGTTTTTGATAATGTTGGCGATAAAATGTTTTCTGACCCGGATGATATTTTTGCTCTGGCGCTCTCCTGCTATGGTCCCGAGAATCACACCGGTTTTGTTTCCCTTTTCCAGGTAACTGCTGAGGCCTGAGTCATTGATGGCTTCATCCGCTGCCTTCAGCCCGAAAAGCTGGCCCCGTTCCACGGATCGTACCATTTTAGGCGGCATTTTGTACTTGAGATTGTCAAATTTGAAGTCCTTCACCACCCCGGCCTTTACCATGGGCAGATGATAGAATGATTTGGCGTCCTCCCTGGCATAAATCTCGTTGCAGAACCGGTCTTCAGGTATTTCGGAAAGCTGTTTTTCCCCTGACTCCACAAGCCGGGCAAATTCCCTGGTGTTGTCCGCGCCGGGAACCACGGTCCCCATACCTGCGATCACGATCCTGTCGTCGTTGAAATCATATTCCGTGTTCCGGAAAATATCTCTTCGGACCGGCTCATACTCCTGTGTCATCTGCTGCAACAGAACATGATAGTTGATCCCGCCAAAGCCGTAGGAACTGACACCCGCCCTTCTCGGCTGCCCATCCGTCTCCCAGGGCCGTCCTTCCGCGATAATCTCAAGCCCGGACCCGGAAAGATCATGACTCCGGGCAAGGTTCTCAA
The DNA here is from genome assembly GCA_041685935.1 of Desulfobacteraceae bacterium. Classification (GTDB taxonomy): domain Bacteria; phylum Desulfobacterota; class Desulfobacteria; order Desulfobacterales; family Desulfobacteraceae; genus JAIPEK01. The sequence goes on from JAWLES010000028.1 coordinate 14,981, forward strand.
ACCTGCCGTTGGGCGGAAGTACACCCTTGTTAATCGCAAGAAGGGCTTTTATCATACCGGCTGCGCCCGCCGCCCCGAGGAGATGGCCGACCTGGGACTTTATGGAACTGACTCCCGCGACTGCCCCGTCATACATTGTTTTTAACGTGGACAGCTCAGCCTGGTCTCCCACAATGGTGGATGTACCGTGGGCCTCGATGAACCCGATCTCTTCCGGTTCGATCTTTCGGAGCGTTTGCCCGAAACACCGGTCAATGCTGAGCTGCTGACCTGCGGGATTTGGAGCGGCGATTGCCTTCCCCTTCCCGTCGGAGCTCGATCCGATGGAGTTAACCACCCCGAGAATATTGTCCCTGTCCCGGATCGCGTCCTTCACCCGTTTGAGCATGAAAACAACTGCGCCTTCGCCGAGGATAAAACCGTCAGCCCTTTCATCAAACGGATAGGAACCGTTTGCAGACAGAGTCCCCATCTTTGCGAACCCGATAAAGGATTCAGGGGCCAGGTGGGTATTCACCCCGCCCACGATCACCTGATCGGATTCCCCTGACAGAAGCTCTCCCCTGGCCGCCTCAAACGCGGCGAAAGAGGATGCGCAGGCCGCGTCCACCACGTAGTTCGGTCCCCGGATACCCAGGTGGCGTGCAATCCGGGAGGCTTCGATATTCAGAAGCATCCCGTGGACCGGGTCATACCCCTTGTTTTCCCCTTCCAGGCCTTCAAGAAGAGCCGCCTTAACCTCCTGCCGCTCGGATTCGGTTAGTTCTGCGTATTCCTCGGTCTTTTCCATCATGGATACTATCTCAGGCATGAAATATTTAAGCTGAAGATCATTTCCGAGTTCATTCCCGAGGCAGGTGGCTATGACCACGGATGTCCGGTCAGGGTCATCACATGCAAGCCTGTCGTTCTCCAAAAGGTAGCCCGCATTTTCCACCGCCTTATACGCTGTTTCAAGTACCATCTTCTGACTTCTGGACAGCCTTGCAGCCTTTTCCGCGGTATATCCGAAACGGTCATGGTCGAATTCGTAATCATCAACAGTTCCGGCAAGGATGGTATAGGTTTTATCTTCGGCATTTTTGTCCGGGTCATAGTAAAGTGATCGGTCAAAGCGGTCTTCCGGCATTTCCCTGATGGAGTACTTTCTTGCCATGATGTTCTCCCAGAGCGCCTCCGGGCTGTCCGCATCCGGCAGTGTGCAGCCCATGCCCACAATGGCGATTTCGTCATTTATCATGTTCCTGTCAGAGGTTGCCGCCTCCAGCATGTTAAGATTCCGGTAAAGGAAGTTTTTTCTGTCAAAATATTCTGAATGGATGTCCTGCACGGTCACCGTATCCGAGAAAAATGCAAGACTGTCTCCCACCAGGAAATTGCCCCTTTTTCTGTGCTCTTCTCCTTCATAATGGATGTAGTTCTCTTCCCCGGGATTCTTGAAGTCAGGAAGAAATCCCTTTGCACCGATCAAAAGCGAGCCGATGTTCTTCTTTTCAAATGCGCGTTTACGGTCTTCCAGGCTTTCCCTGTTCTTGATCATTTCCTGCTCGGTATCCAGCATCATTTGAGCGAACTCGGTGGGCGCCGTCCTGGAGGCAAGCCCAACACTTTTTCCCACCACTACTGTTTCGGTCTCTTTGGCAATGATATCCTGATACTGTTTTTTAATGCTCCCGGTTTCTGTGATCTCCCGGGTGAAAAGGTAGGCGGTGCCGACCTGCAGTCCGATTCTGGCACCTTTTTCAGCAAGTTTTGATGCAAAACCTGAAATAAAATACGATGCGTAACATGTTGAGATGCCGCCTGCAAAGATAAGTGTCAGGTTTGAAAGATCGATTTCCGGATTCTCAAGAAGCTTTTCCACTGCCGCTTCCCAGAGAACCAGGCTTGACAGGGACCCCACATGCCCGCCTGCTTCGCCTCCTTCGAATATGAATCGCGTACAGCCCCCCTTTACTGCATTGTCAAACATGGAGACCGACGGGGTGTGAAGGTAGGTTTTAATTCCGGCCTTTTCCAGCTCTGAAACCTGGGAAGGGACACCCCCTGCAAAAAGGGCGAACGGTATTTTGTACTTTTTGACCATCTCCATATGTTTATCCACGCAGGGATTGAACGCCTCAATGCCCACCAGGCCTGCGCCGAAATTGTCCAGATTGTCAGCCCCGTCTTTCAGCATTGTGTCAGCCAGGTTTTCCGGCAGGCTCCCCACTGCCATGAACGGAAGAGCCCCCCCCTCGAGTATGGCAGACGCGAATTTACTGTTGTCGCTGATATTGGCCATGGGCCCCTGAACAACCGGATATTTGGTGCCGTGCTCTCTGGCAAGTTCGGAGTCCGGCCGGACCGGGTCATGGCTGTCCACCGAGTCGAGGCTTTTGCCGATATTCCTGAAAAATTCACTGATCATCTGGTTAAGGCCGGGCCCCAGTTTTTCAAAATTCTTTGCAAAGATCCCGTCCTGGCCGAGAAAAAAAAGTGACTGCACGAACTGAACATCCGTATCTGCAACAGAGACAACCTGGTTTTCGATTTCATCGTAAAGCTGTCTGTCGCCTTCGGCCTCATCTGCTAGAAACAACGCCCTTTGTTTAAGCTCCTTTACCACTTTGGTGCCGAGTTTGGCAAAAACCCTGTATATCGGTCCTTTCCCGGTGGTGATTTCAGTTGAATCATTCCCGTCAAGGGAGCGCAGGAGAGTTTTAAAATTATCCGAGACCGGTGCTTCATCACTGAGAAGTACCTGGCTGTCCAGAACCACGCCGCTGACACCTGCTGCAAACATGCCCGCAGCCGTGTGCATTCCGACCCCGCCCTGCACAAAAACCGGAAGGCTGCTGTTTTTCAGATACCACTGCATGAGGATAAAGGATGAGAGCCCGGAGACACTTCCTGCTGCTTCATTCCCTTTCAGGACAAGCGCATGAGGAGATATGCTCTCTATCTTTTCGTTGATGTCCGTCCGGGTGACCTCGAGCACGAGCTTTGTATCACCCGGGACTGTGTAATCACTGACCTCGCCGCTTTCATGTTCCGGCATGATGAGGACGTCAAGGTTGTCCGTTTCCCGCTTTTCAAGCTCTTTGACAAGGTCGATGTCCATTTCAGACATGCGAAGGCCGAAAAGTATATCCTCCCTTGACAGCATATCCACCCTCTCCAGGATGACGTCCCTTTCAAGAAACTGGGTGTCGAGCACCGGAAGCGCTCCCGAAGCGTGTATTTCCCTTAAATAGCCGGCATCAAATACCTTGACGGGGTTCATGACCATCAAAGGCAGTCTTGAGTTAAGTATTCTTGTAATCATTCCTTGTCTCCATATATCGAAAATGTAAATTTTTTCTTCCTCTCCCCGGCTGCAAAACGCACGCCGGTGCTCTATCCTGAACTTTCATAACAAGTACCATGCCAGAGAAGGCGGGAAAACCATAAACCCTTGGAATTGAATAAAATATTAACAATTGCCTTCCGCATAAATGTATGGTACCTTTGACTATATATACATATTATGTACATCAGCACAGCACAAAATGAACAAAAAAGGAGGATATTGAAACAGAGCAGACTTGATTCAAAAGAGCGTGAATTTTTCCGAACGGTGTACCACGCCGCTTTTGCAAACCCCTTCGGAGCGGTGAGGGAAAAACTCGACCATAAGCTTTCAGGCCTCTTTCCGTCCGCTTCCCGCAGGGAAAGTACAGACAGGTGCATACAGGAGGTGGGCAGAAAAATAAAGGAACTTGAAAAACGGGACAGAGGCACAATTAACGCCTTCAGAGGCCAGGACAGAAGTATAATGGCGATCGTGTTCCTCTTTGATATATTCCACAAATTCCGTGACAGGTTCGACAGCCTGATCATGGAACAGATCAAGGCGGGGGACGAACCGGTAAAGGTCACTTTCGCGGATGAAGCAATGTCAATGCTCCACAGGAGAGGGTTTGAAGGAGACACGCTTTTGCACTACTTTGCCCTTTCCTACCAGCTCAGAAGAGCCTTCTACTTTATCTCCAACTCCCTTGTCGGCTCCAGCCCCTGCATGAAGAACCTGAAAAAGCATCTGTGGAACAATGTATTCACCCACAATATTGAATTTTACGACAAGTTCATGTGGAACCGGATGGAGGATTTCTCCACACTGCTTCTGGGAGAGACAGGAACCGGTAAAGGAACTGCAGCCATGGCCATCGGCAGAAGCGGTTTCATTCCGTTCAGCGAAAAAACCGGCACCTTCCAGGAAAGCTTTACACGTGCGTTCAGCTCCCTGAACCTGTCGCAGTTCCCTGAAGCGCTTCTTGAGTCCGAGCTTTTCGGCCACAAAAAAGGGTCGTTCACCGGGGCTGTTGAAGACTACAAAGGGGTTTTCGACCGATGCAGCCCCTATGGCTCCATACTGCTTGACGAAATCGGGGAAATCCCCAACCATGTCCAGATCAAACTGCTCCAGGTTCTCCAGGACAGAGTGTTCACGCCGGTGGGAAGCCATTCCACCGGCCGGTTTCACGGAAGAGTAATTGCCGCCACCAACAAATCCATCAAAAGCATTCTCAATGGAGAGGTATTCCGTGATGATTTTTACTACCGGCTGTGCTCTGACATTATCAAGGTTCCGCCCCTGAGGGAACGAATACGGGAAGACCCCGGAGAGCTGGACGACCTTCTTGAATTCACGGTTGAACGAATGACAGGAACCCGCAGTGAAAAACTGATTTCAAGAATCAAAAGGGTGATACAAAAGGAACTTGGACCTGAATACCATTGGCCCGGAAATGTCCGGGAGCTTGAACAGTGCGTCAGAAGCGTACTTTTACGGCGGACTTACAAAGGCGGGGACGAACCTTCCCAGTCTCCGGAAACCCTGACGGAAACACTGGTGAACGGAATAAGGGAGAAAAGCATGGATATCCCCGCCCTGGTTTCCGGGTACTGCACCCTGCTCTACGAAAAACACGGCACTTACGAAAAGGTAGCCAGGGAAACCGGCATGGACAGGAGGACCGTGAAAAAATATATCAACGGTTCATAACCTTCATGAGACCGCCCCTATTCAACGATTTCCAGCAGAACCCTTTTTTTGGTCTTGGCTGATGTACAGGCAAGTATGGTCCGCATGGCCTGGGCGGTCCTGCCCTTCTTCCCGATAATTTTCCCCAGATCATCCTTGGCAACCTGCAGTTCCAGAACAGTGGTCTGCTCTCCATCGATCACTGAAACCTTCACCTGTTCAGGATAATCCACCAGCGCCTCTGCGATATACTGGATCAGCTCTTTCATGGCTCGATTCCCCTTTCTGCTTGAGAAGTGTAAGAAGTAGTTACAGAGTGTTTTGTTGACCGCATTCCCCAAATGAATTTGGGACAGGGGGTCATCTCTATCGATATCCCATTTTTTATCAAATGTAAAGGTTGATATCACCCGGTAAAACCTTCAATTCATTTAAACCGGCGTTTGCCCTCCGCCCTCGCCCCCCC
>JAWLES010000029.1:0-20182 GCA_041685935.1 Desulfobacteraceae bacterium
ATTGAAACCAGCCAGATCCGGGCCGGGATAAAGGATGCAGGCGCAACTCTTGCAGCACTCTTTGTCATTGTAATTGTTTCTCCCGCTGCTGCGGTTCTGTTTTATTTCCTGAATCTGGGTGAAGGTGTTCTCATCGGGCTTTTTATTGTCGCAGTTATGCCCACGACACTCTCTTCAGGTATCGTGATGACAGGAAGGGCAGGCGGGAATATGGCCCATGCCCTGTGTGTAACGATTTTTTCCAACATCATTTCCATCGTGTCCATTCCGTTGGCCCTGTCGTTCCTTCTGCCGCTTGTGGCTCAGTCAAGAGAACTTTCCATCGACCGGGGAATGATCATGCTCAGACTCTGTTTTCTGGTGCTTTTGCCCCTGGTCACCGGGTTGCTGGTAAAAAGGTTTCTGCTGCACGGCAGGGTGAATAAAAAAAGAATCCTGCAGAATATCAATCAGGCTTTTGTGGTCATGATCGTATTTATGGCCGCTTCTAAAGTGAAAGGGGTATTTGACGGCGCACCTGATGAATTTTTTATGATTGCCATCTGTACCGCGCTTTTCCACCTGATTCTGCTGTCAGCCTCGTTTGCCGCGGCCTGGCTGTTTAAAGTCAGGGGACGGAGGAATCGGAGTGTTATTTTCATGGGTTCTCAAAAGACGCTCCCCCTTTCTGTCATTATTCAGATGACCTACTTTCCGGGATATGCAACCGCACTTCTGGTCTGTGTCGTGCATCATTTCATACATCTTTTCATTGACGGGTATCTTGCAGTGAAACTGGAAAAATGAATTAAAGCCAAATAAATACGTAAAGATACTTTACAATATATGTTTGTATGGGTAAAAATTATGCACAGAGCAACATCATGTCCAACTGTTTACATAAAAAGTATAAGGCGCTGATATGGAAGAAGAGGGTACTGATCAAAAGCAGCAGGAGCTTCAGAAAAGGGTGGATAAGCTTGAATCCCAGAAAACCTCGCTGTTGAGAGAACTCGATGACCTTGAACAGCGGTATGAAAAAACGGATAAACTGTACCGGAAGTATATGCCGGTTATCCTTGATACGTTTGCCGCTGCGGATTCTTCATTTTCCGGAATATGCACGGACCTGAGCGAATCTCTGAAAAAGGGCGACTCAATCGGGAAGCTCGAGTATATCTTCAACCAGGTAAGGGACATTGTCATAAGAGAGGACTCGGACATACCCCAGGTGAAAAAAGAAAAAAGCGGGTTTCTGTCCTCTTTTAAAAAGAAATCCGGGGCTGCGGTCATAGAAGAGTTCAAAACCGGCTACCACGAGATCATTAATTCACTCAAATCCACGCTTGGTGAACGCTACAATCAGAAACTCGGCCAGCTCACCGAAAAGATCAATAAAGCCGAGACTTCCGGTGATATTATTGAGATCCGGGATGATATTTTTGAAGTAGTCCAGAAGTATATTGCAGATACGAATGCTGACAGGGAAAAGATCAATTCCTTTGTACAGGAGGTCGTGGAGAAAATTTTCAAGCTCGAGGCCGAGGTGCTCAAGTCTTTTGAGCATACAGGGGAGATTCTGGACAACAATGAAGGGTTTGAATCGGTACTGGGTTCGGAGATGGACAATCTTCAGCAGAGCATGGATGTGGCGCAAAACCTGGATGATTTGAAACAGATGATCGCCCGGCGCCTGACCGTTATAGACAAAGCACTCAAGAAAAAGCAGGCAAAGGACAAAGCCATTCAGGAGCTTGCAGTAAAACACAGGGATGATTTCAAAACCAATTTTTCAAAGCTGAGAAAGGAGCTTGACAAAGCAACCGCAAATGCAGAGGAGCTTGAGGAGAAGCTCAATATTGACCAGTTGACCGGAGCTTACAACAGGCGGGCCTATGAGAAAAGAATTCATGAGGAAATGGACAGGTACAACCGCTACGGCACAACGTTTTCTCTTCTGATGATCGATGCTGACAGATTCAAGAATATCAATGACAAATATGGTCATGCCATAGGTGACAAATGTTTAAAAGAGATCATCAAGCGGACCATCCCCCAGCTGAGGTCAAATGATATGCTGGCTCGATGGGGGGGGGAAGAATTTGTGGTGATAATGCCTGAAACGTCCCTTGCCGGTGCAAAGGATGCTGCTGAAAAAATCCGCAGGACAATTGAAAAAATAGAGTTTGTGTACAGAGAGGAAACAGTGAAAGTGACCGTAAGTATCGGGGCTTCCGAAGTGACCGGGGAGGATGAAACCCATAAGCCCGTATTTGAAAGGGCGGACATCGCACTTTACAAGGCCAAGAAAAACGGAAGAAATCAAGTCGTTTCAAATTAGAAGAACATGTAATACAGGAGATCGTATGAGTACCGCAAATGATAAGGATATTGAAAATCTGCTGAAACATCCGAAAGCCCTTGACGTGACATCCGATATCAACAAAGAGAGTATCGAGAGGCGCTCCTTTGTCCCCTCCCGGATTAAAACCTTTGAAAATCATTACGTGTCTCTTGAAAAACAGCCCGGGTACAGACTTGTCAAGGACAAGGAGGCTGAGAAGGTGTTGCCGGATATCATCGGTAACCATGTGGAAAAGGTTGTGGCTGGTAAGGAGAAATCCGAAGAGCAGAAGAGTTTTTTCGATAAAAAAAGAAACATCGGGATCGTCTTTTCAGGAGGTCCCGCCCCGGGCGGTCATAACGTTATTGCAGGCCTGTTTGACCAAGCAAAGCGTGTGAACCCGGAGTCGAAAATTTACGGATTCATCCTTGGGCCGGACGGGATCATAGATGGTAAATATATTGAACTGACCGAAGACCTGGTGGATACCTACCGTAACATGGGCGGATTTTCCATGATCAAAACCGGGCGTACAAAAATCGACTCTGGAAAAAAAATGGAAGACGCGGCCAGGGTCTGTCAGGAGCTGAACCTGGATGCGGTTGTCATTGTAGGAGGGGATGACTCCAATACCAATGCCGCGTTTCTCGCCCAGGAGTTCAAGGCGTTGGGAATCCAGGTGATCGGCGTGCCCAAGACCATTGACGGGGATATTCAGGTTCATACGGATGACGGTGAAGTGCTCTGTGCAATTTCCTTCGGGTTCCATACAGCTGCAAGGGGGTTTTCCCAGAACATCAGCAATCTTACCAGCGACGCCGGTTCGGATGTCAAATACTGGCATGTTTGCAAGGTGATGGGCCGGGTGGCAAGCCACCTGACCCTGGAAAGCGCTCTGCAGACCCATGCGAACCTGTCGTTTATCGGAGAGGAGCTTGCGGATTACGTGGACCTGGAAAGGCTTGAACGGTCAAAGGAAAAGGGTGAGTACGATTATACCGCGTACGGCCTTACACTGAGGCACCTTTCGAGAGTTATCTGTGATGCAGTGGTCCGCAGGGCCGCCTGCGGAAAAAATTACGGGGTGATGATACTCCCTGAAGGAATCCTGGAGTTTATAAACGAGATCCAGATTTTCATCATTAAACTCAACAAGATTATAGCGGACTACAACAACAAGCATGACAAGGATTTCCACTCTTCATTCCCTGCACTTGATTCAAAGCTCGAGTATCTCAGGCGCCTTACACGCGGAATGAGCGCAGGTGCGGAAGATGAGATCCCCATATGGAACGCAAGGGATGACGAGCTTTTTAATCAGCTTCCCTCTTTTTTCCAGGAGGGCCTCTTGGTTGAACGTGACACACACGGGAATTTCCAGTTTTCCCAGGTGAAAACCGAACAGATCATCATGGACATGGTAAAGGAGTACCTTGATATACTCAAGGAAAGGGGCAAATACAAGATAGGAATTGAACAGGACTACTTCGATTCAATCATGAAGCGTTGGGACCTTGACCCGCAAAAGTACGGGCCGGTGATATTCAGAAACTGGAGTGACGGCCCCTATCTTCTTGTAAAAGAATCCATCATATCAAAGAAAACCCTTAAGCAGTCCCTTGTTGAAGCAGGTCTCCTTGATGAAAGCGGCACTGTTCCTGAGCCTGTGGAAAAGATCTTTGAAAAGTCGGTTCCCAAATTCAAGACCCAGCTTCATTTTTACGGGTATGACGGACGCGGGAACGACCCCACTCTGTTTGACTGCAACTATGGCTATAATCTCGGCATGACCGCGTTCAGCCTGATCGCCAACGGAGCCACCGGGCAGATGGCAGCCATAAAGAACCTGGAGTACAAGTTTGAAAAGTGGGAGCCCATAGGCATCCCCATTGCAAGGCTGATGCGGCTGGAAGAGCGGAAAGGGAGACTGGAGCTGGTGATTGAAAAGAGTATTGTTGATCTGGACTCCAACGCCTTCAGGGTGTTCAAGGCTCTCCGGGAGGACTGGCTTGCTGATGATCAGGGCCCGGACCGCTACAGGCGCCCCGGGCCGATCCGCTTCACCGGCAAGAGCGAGGAGGACAGGCCGATTACGCTGATGCTGAACTCGATATAATCAAGAGACAAGAGACAAGAGACAAGGTGTTAGCTAACACTTAACAACCTAATCCCAAGGAAACAGAAAACTTGCAAGAAGCCGCCCTTGTGTCTTGTCTCAAGTTTCTTGTCTCAAGCTTCTTGGTTTATAGGAGCAAAGGGGTTCCTGGGCAAGGTAGTTTCCTGTGGCTTCATACGCCCTTGCTCTGCATCCGCCGCACACACCCTTGTATTCACAAGCTCCGCATTTTCCTTCAAGGTTTTCAAAATTTCTCAGGTTGTTGAACACCTCGGAGTTGTCCCAGATGTCCTTGAAATGCCGGCGGGTGACATCCCCGCATTCCACGTCGAGAAACCCGCAGGTCTGAACCCGGCCGGTATGGGAGACAAAGCAGAAACCGGTTCCTGCCAGACATCCTCTTGTGACGGCGTCAAGCCCGTGGCTTTCAAAGGATACCTTCTCGCCGTCCTCTTTGGCACGCTGCCGAAGAATCCTGTAATAGTGGGGTGCGCAGGTGGCTTTTAACTGAAGATCGGTTTTCCCCCGCTGGTCATAGAACCAGTTGAGAGAGGACTCATACTCTTCAGCATCAATTTCATTGTCCACGATGTATTTGCCCCTGCCCGTTGGTACAAGAAGAAAGATGTGGTGGGCGACCGCACCGACATTTTCGGCAAGCCGGAAAATTTTCGGGATCTCCTCAAGGTTTGCCTTGGTTATGGTGGTGTTGACCTGGAATTCGATGCCGGCCTGTTTTGCGGTTTCGATGCCTGCAAGGGCTTTTTCAAATGCGCCGTCAACTCCCCGGAAGCTGTCGTGGCTTTTGCTTGTGGCTCCGTCCAGACTTATGCTGATCCTCTTTATTCCCGATTCTTTCATTTTTGCGGCATTGTGCCGGTTTATAAGGGTTCCGTTCGGGGCCATGACCATCCTGAGTCCGAGACCGGTACCGTAGGAGGCGATATCAAAGATATCCTCCCGCAGCAGTGGTTCCCCGCCTGTAAGTATTACAATGGGTTCTCCGGTCTCCCTGATCTGGTCGAGCAGTTTAAAACTTGCATCCGTGTCAAGCTCGTTGCTGTAAGGGTGATCTTCGGCAAGCGCCCTGCAGTGTTTGCATGAAAGGTTGCACCGCCTGGTGGTTTCCCATGCCACAAGACGGAGGTTTTTTCTTGCATCCTGTTTTGTTCCGGAATGGCTGCTCATATGCTGTTCAGCTCCTTTGCCGCTTCAATGGCAAAATAGGTGAGAATCATGTCCGCCCCGGCCCTTTTCATGGACAGAAGGCATTCCATTATTACCTCTTTGCCGTCGATCCATCCCATCATTTCAGCAGCTTTTATCATGGAAAATTCCCCGCTTACATTGTAGGCTGCTATGGGAAGGTCGATTTCCTCCTTGAGCCGGTAAATGATATCCAGATAAGAGAGCGCCGGCTTTACCATAATGATATCCGCCCCTTCTTCCACATCCATGGTGGCTTCCCGTACAGCTTCCGTGGAGTTGGCCGGGTCCATCTGATAGGTTTTACGGTCTCCGAAAGCGGGTGATGATTCCGCAGCCTGCCTGAACGGGCCGTAAAATGCCGAGCTGTATTTGACAGCGTACGACATGATAGGGATACTGGAGAATCCTTCCTCATCCAGTGTCTGGCGTATTTCATTGACTCTTCCGTCCATCATGTCCGAAGGGGCCACCATGTCCGCTCCTGATTTGGCATGGGAGACTGCGGTCCTGGCCAGAAGGTCAAGAGAGGCGTCGTTGTCGATGATCCCGTTTTCAACAACGCCGCAGTGGCCGTGATCCGTATAGCCGCAAAGGCAGACATCCGTAATAACCGTAAGTTCAGGTACGGCCTGCTTGATTTCATTGACCGCCTTCTGAACGATGCCGTCTTCCGCATACGCACGGGTGGCCAAGGGGTCCTTGCTTTCAGGAACTCCGAAAAGAATTACAGCCGGAATCCCGAGATCAAAAGCCTGTTTAGCATACTTCACGATATGGTCGCATGACATCTGGAAATGGCCGGGCATGGATTCTATGGGCTGCTTGACGCCCTTTCCGGTTACTGCGAACATCGGCAGGATCAGGTCGTCCACATTAAGCTTGGTTTCCCGGACAAGCCTTCTGAAATTATTATTTTCTCTGAGTCTTCTTGCCCTGTAATCGGGAAAAATCAATTTTGGGTCTCCTTTTTTATTTCATCATCTGTAAGGTAGCAGGCAGGATCACTGTCCCAGGGGTCTCCTGCAACCGATTCACCCCTTGCCCTGAAGTTTCCTGCGCAAATGTCAAGCCAGTTGCAAGCTGCGCATCTGCCTTTTACATGTTTTTTCTTTTCCTTGAGCTGCATTAAAAAATTGTTGGACTCGTCGGTCCAGATTTCGGAAAAGGGGCGGTTTTTAATGTTTCCGAGGACTTTTTCCCGCCAGAACTGGTCCGGATGAACCTGGCCGTCCCAGCTTATGCACCCGATACCCCTGCCTGAATTGTTGCCTTCGTTCATCCTGAGAAGCTCGAGCACTTCAGCCGCCCTTTCAGGATCTTCCTGTTTGAGTTTGAGGTACAGGTAGGGGCCGTCGGCATGGTTGTCCACGGTGAGAATCTCCTTGGGCTTGCCCCGATCATGCAGGTCCCTGGTTCTCTCCAGGATCAGGTCCAGGGTTTTCCTGGTCTCTTCATGGGACAGGTCCTCCTTGGCGATATCCGAGCCCCTGCCGGAATACACCAGATGATAAAAACATGCACGCGGGATTTCCATTTCTTCGAGAAGATCGAAAATCCCGGGAATTTCCTTGTAATTGCGTTTGTTGATAGTAAACCGCAGCCCCACTTTTATGCCTGCCTCCCTGCAGTTCCTGATACCTTCCATGGCTTTTCTGAAAGTGCCTGGCACCTGCCGGAAACTGTCATGGGTCTTTTCAAGGCCGTCCAGGCTGATACCCACATAGGACAGCCCGATCTCCTTTAAAATTCCCGCCTTTTCCCTGGTAATAAGTGTGCCGTTGGTGGAAATAACCGCCCTCATCCCTTTGCTCACAGCGTATTCGGCATATTCGGCAAGTCTCGGATGTACAAGGGGTTCACCGCCTGAGAGCAGCAGCACCGGAACACCGAAATCCGCCAGGTCGTCTATCATGGAAAGAGCCTGGTCACGGGTAAGCTCGTTTTTATAATCAATATCCTCTGATTTGGCATAACAGTGAACGCATTTCAGGTTGCATCGCCGTGTCATATTCCAGACCACCACGGGTTTTTTATCCACGGAAAACTGGAGAAGGTGAGAAGGAAGATCCTTTGAGCGGCGGGCGTATCTAAGGGTGTCTGACGGCTCCACAGTGTCGCAGTACAGTTTTGAAATTCCGATCATTTTAGTTTATCTCTTTTTTAATAAGTTCGTTAAGGAACTGTTCATGGTTGACAAGGGCGTTCCGGTTTAAAAAGAACCTGTTTTTCCCTGTTTTTTCACGGATAAGGTTCATTCCGTCGTAAAACTTTTCATATACCTGGGTTAAAATGTCCTCGGAAGATACGTTGTACCGGATGAACTGCTCGATCAAAAAGTCCACCGCATCCTCTTCAAAGATCACATGCAGCCCGCAGCTGTTCATGATCTCAACCTCCACCTGCTTCACCTTTTCATGAAAGGACTTGACTTTCTTTACAGCCTCTCCGGTTTCAGTTACCTTGCTGCAGAAGTATCTGGCCACAAGCTTGGTTCTGTAATCGGATAGTGTCAGTCCGTGCCTAAGGGAAAGGATTTTCCAGTTTTCCCTTATGTGTTCGGTGATGTAGGCTTCATACGCCTCTTTGGCCTTATTGTGCAGCTCCGAGTAATAGTCGTCCTCTTTGCCTGACAGGATCCGCCTGATTTCAGTTTCGCTGTTTTCAATGGTATCCGCGGTTACGGTGAATTCTGAAACGGAAGCTGACGGGAGCTTTTCTTCAAACAAAAGCAGGGCGCTTTCCACTACACTGACAAGGCCCCTGGCTCCTGTATTTTCCAGGGCCGCACTGGAGGCGAATATTTTCAATGCTTCATCCGTGAACACAATGTCGATGCCGTAGGAGGCGAAGTCAAGCCTCTTTCCAAGTATAACAGGATTGTTCGGCATCTTGAGGATGGTAAACAGATCTGATTCACTCAAGTTGTCAAGCACGCACCTTACAGGAAGCCTGCCTATGAATTCAGATTCAAATCCGTATTTGACAAGATCCTCGGCTTTTACATTTCTCAAAACTCCGGTTCCCGGGTCGGATTTGAAGGGTTTGGCACCGAATCCGATGGATTTACTCTCCATTCGTTCTTCGATGATTTCATTAAGGTCGGAAAACGCGCCGCTGACAATAAACAGAATATTGGAGGTGTTAACGGATTTCTTTTCTCTTTTTCCGGTTTTCTGGTACCGTTCCAGTTCCTGCATCATGGAGACCGGGTCGTGGGGGACCTTGAGATCAACATCAGTTTCTTCCATGGGCTTTAAAAGGGCTCGCTGAACTCCGGTCCTGGAAACCTGGGACCCCATAACTTCGCTGCTGGAAGCGATTTTATCGATTTCATCAATGTAGATAATCCCGCACTCTGCAAGGGAAATATCATCATCAGCCTCTTTGACCAGATCCCGGACCAGGTCCTCGACATCTCCGCCGACATATCCGGTTTCAGAGAATTTGGTGGCGTCAGCTTTTACAAAGGGCACTCCGATCCGGTTGGCAATGAGCTTGATAATGTATGTTTTGCCGATTCCGGTGGGGCCGAGCATGAGTATGTTGGATTTGATGTTGCCTGTAATCCTGGTTTCATCCTCGGGGTTCTGATCGGTGTGCTTGATCCGGTTGAAATGCGTACAGATTTTTGTGGACAGAACGCTTTTTGCGTTTTCCTGTTTGACCACGTACTGGTCGAGATATTCTATAAGCTCGGACGGCTTGATATCGAAGTTGACAATGTCCTTTCTGCTTTTCCGGTCCGCTCCTTCCTCGGAGCTCTTTTTCCTGGGGTCGGCAGGCGGGGAGATGATTTTTACGTTTCCGCCGAATTTTTTATTTAAAAAATCTCCAAGCTCTTTTTCTATTTTCCTTGGATCAGGTGTATCTTTTTCATTTTTCATTTTGCTACCTGCAATTTGGATTCATATAAAGCATTCTAGTGAAATGTAATTATATTCGAAGAGAATGCAAGTTTAATCCGGGGTTTTTGTACTTTTCCTTTTAAAAAACATACATTCTTTCCCGGAAGAATTCAATACCACCGTGCACGGCAGCTGCCTGCTTTTAAACCCCATGGTTCTGCATCCGTAGGGAAATTCCTGTTCCCAGGTGATGTAAAAATGGGTGCACCTGTAACAGTTGGATTTTTGTTTTTTCGGCATAAAAGGTTATAAATCCGGTGTTTTCGAGTTATCCAAAAACAAAAAAGGCCGCGGACATTAATAAATGTGCGCGGCCTTTGAAATCAATGGTGCCGAAGGGGAGATTTGAACTCCCACGGGTCGCCCCACACGCCCCTCAAGCGTGCGTGTCTACCTATTCCACCACTTCGGCATGAATCCTATTGAGCTGTCTGCTTATCTCCTTTGTCCGCCTTCTGCTCAACCGGTGCCGGGGTTTTCATGACGGATGTATCAGATTTGTTTCCTGCCATGTAGGCAAGGGACAGGGAAGTCAGCATGAAAATAATCGCAACAGCCGTTGTGGCCTTGGTAAGAAAGGAAGCAGGCCCTGACGCACCAAACAGGGTCTGGCTGGAGCCGCCCCCCAGGGAGACACCCATTTCCGCTCCTTTTCCGCTCTGCAGAAGCACGATCATGATCAGAAGAACACAGACAAAAATATGTATACCTAAAATGATTACTTGCATAAATGGTTTTTAACCGATGTTTTGAACTATTTTTATAAATTTTTCCGGATCAAGGCTTGCGCCTCCCACAAGAGCCCCGTCAACGTCCTTAAGTTCCATCAGGCTCCTGATATTATCCGGTTTGACCGAGCCACCATACAATATTCTTGTTCCGGAGGCAAGAAAATTCCCGAACAATCCTGCTATTAAAGACCGGACATATCCGTGAACTTCCTGAACCTGGTCAGTGGTGGCGGTTTTGCCGGTTCCTATGGCCCATACCGGTTCGTATGCAACCACCAGCCCCTCGATTTCATCAGACCGAAAGTCTTTTAACCCATTTGACACCTGTTTGTCAAGTACGGAAAAGGTCTTTTTTTCATCACGCTCGGTTTCACTCTCCCCGATGCACATTACAGGTGTGAGACCGGCCTGGAAAGCCGACCTGATTTTTTTGTTAACATGGACATCGGTTTCCATAAAATACTGCCGTCTTTCCGAATGTCCGATGATAACGTATGATGCGCCTGTATCCCTGATCATGGGCCCGGAAACTTCACCTGTATATGCCCCTTCATTTTCGTGAAAAAGGTTCTGCGCGCCCGTCTTTATTCCCGAGCCTTCCAGGGCTTTTGCCACAATCGGCAGCGACGGAAATGCCGGTGCGATCATGATTTCCGGCTCTCTGATTCCTGCTGCGAGATCTGCAAGCTTTTGAGCAGCCTGTCCTGCCTCTGCCCCTGTTTTGAACATTTTCCAGTTGCCTGCGATCAACTGCTTTCTGCTCATGTTTCCTCCTGTGTTTTACAAGAAACTTGAAACTTGAGACCGTAAACAGGAGAGGCAAAAGAGAAGGCGGCGCCTCGTGCAGGTTTCAAGCTTCGTTATGATGCTTTGTATCATGAGGGTTAAAGTGATTTCCCGATCATGGCGGCAAGATCCACCATTCTGGCTGAGTACCCGGCCTCGTTGTCATACCAGGAGTACACTTTTACCATGTTGCCGATTACATCCGTGGACTGAAGGTCAACAATGGAAGAGGCCGGATTTCCGTTGAAATCTATGGATACAAGGGGTTCGTCACAGCATTCCAGTATATTTTCAAGCTCGTTTTTACTTGCGTCAATAAGCGCCTGGTTCACGCTTTCAATGGTGAGATCGTCCGAGCCGGTAACCGCCACAAGGTCGACAAGTGATACGTTCGGAGTAGGTACCCGCACTGAAAGGCCGTTAAGGCGTCCGGCAAGTTCTGGAAGCACAAGCCCGACCGCCTTGGCTGCTCCCGTGGTTGTAGGGATCATGGAAACACCGGCCGCCCTTGACCGCCTCAGGTCCTTGTGCGGAAAGTCGAGAATCCTCTGGTCACCGGTGTATGAATGTATGGTGGTCATCATGCCGCTTTTGATGCCGAATTTTTCATTTAATACCTTGGCAACCGGTGCAAGGCAGTTGGTGGTGCATGAGGCATTGGAAACTATGTGGTGGGAAGAGGGATCGTACTTTTCATGGTTGACCCCCAGAACAACTGTAATGTCGGGATCTTTTGCAGGTGCTGAAATTATAACTTTCCGGGCGCCGGATTTAAGATGCATGGATGCGGATTCCCTGTCCCGGAAAAGTCCGGTGCACTCGGCTACTATCTCCACGCCCGATTTACCCCAGTCAATCCTGCCGGGGTCTTTTTCAGATGAAACCGTGATCTTTTTTCCGTCCACTGTAATTCCGTCCGCTGAAGGGGAAACATCCGCACCGAGCTTCCCGTGTACGGAGTCGTATTTGAGCAGATGGGCGATTGTGGCCGTATCAGTGAGATCGTTAATGGCGGCAACTTCAACATCCGGGTTGCCCATAGAAGCCCTGAAAACAAGCCTTCCGATTCTTCCGAAACCGTTGATTCCTATTTTAGTGCTCATGTTCAATTCCTCTTTTTAAGCTTATTAATGTTTCTATTCCCTCTTTGTTCCTTTGAGTATTCCGCTTGCAAGGGAAATACTCTTTTTCCCATGTTCAACAAGGATCGATGCCATGTTTTCCAGGTTTTCAGATTTGTCCCTCAGGCTCACCGCCTTCAGGAGAACAGGAAGGTTGAGACCGGAGATGACTTCGACCTTGCCCTCCTCCAGAAAGGAGTAGCTCATATTCGAGGGTGTGCCTCCGAACATATCAGTGAAAATAATTACGCCGTTTTCGGTTTTTACCTTTTTAATTCCCTTTTCAATCTTTTTTCTGAGTGATTCAGGTGCCTCGTTGGGTTCGATCGATACCGGGAATATATTGTCGATTTTTTTGTCCAGAATAAACTCTGCTGTTTCCGTGACTACTTTTCCGAAATTTGCGTGGGTAACGATTAAAAATCCAGTCATTTTTCCTTTACATCCTTGTGTATATCCCTGTGTGTTATACCGGGCATGAGTTTTTCAGAATTCAGATGTTCAAAGATCTGCCTTGCAATTGCAACGCTTCTGTGTCTTCCCCCGGTGCATCCGACGGCGATGGTAAGGTAAGCCTTGTTTTCCTTCCGGTACAAGGGGATCACATAATCGAGAAGATCCAGGTATTTTTCCAGAAAATTTCCTGCACTGTCGTCGGCCAGCACAAACTCCATGACCTCGCTCGACTCCCCGTCCTGGTTTTTCAGGTCCGGAATGAAAAACGGGTTCGGGAGAAACCTCATGTCCCAAACCAGATCCGCTTCACTGGGAATTCCGTATTTAAATCCAAATGATATGATATGGATTTTCATCAGGCTTTTGTCTTTTTTCCCGCCATGGATGATATCCAGTATCACTGACTTTAATTTATGGACATTGAAGTCCGTGGTGTCAATGACAATGTCCGATTTTTTTTTGATGGAAACCATTATTTCCATCTCCTGCCGGATTCCCTCCATCAGGCCTGCGTCATGTGCAGCCGCCACCGGGTGGTGGCGCCTGGTTTCGCTGAAGCGGTTCACCAGGGTGTCCTCGGCAGCCTCAAGGAAGATGATGGTGGGGAAGATGCCGTTGTCCCGCAGGCTGTTGATGCCGGAAGCGTAACGGGAAATAAAGCTTTTTGCCCGCATATCCATCACAAATGCGAATCCCTTGACTTCAGGGTCACTTTTTACGGGCATGCTTAAAAATTTGGGTATAAGCTCCATCGGCATGTTGTCCACACAGTAAAACCCTGCATCCTCGAATGCATCAATTGCAGTGCTCTTCCCGGACCCTGAAAGTCCGGTGATTATGTAAATCGGATGGTTCCTCATTTAAAAATTTTCATCGACCGCAAGTATGACGTCCATAACCTCCTTAGCGGTCTGCGCCTTTTTCAGATCATTTTTGAACCGGCTGCTTTTCAAGAGTTTTGAAATCTGTGCCAGAACTTTCAGGTGGCCCCCTGTGGAGTTTTCAGGGGTCAGAAGAAGAAAAAATATGGAAACCGGCTTATTGTCAAGTGAATCGTATTCAATCCCTTCGGCTTTCAACCCAACCGCCATTACAATGGAATCAATAGCTTTAAGCTTGCCGTGCGGGATTGCGATTCCTCCCCCGATGCCGGTGCTGCCGAGCTGCTCCCTTTCGAGCAGGACCTTTGCAATGTCCCGGACGGTGGCCTCGGTCGTGTCCGCCACCGCCCGTGAAAGCTCTTCGATAACCCCCTTTTTGTCATTCGATTTCAGTTCGGGAATGATTCTTTTTTCATGAAGAAAGTCGGCAATTCTCATTGATTACTTATCCTTTGGGCTGTATCAGCCCTATTTCTCCGTTATTGCGTCTGTACAGGACATTCAGGTTTTCGGTCCGGGCGTTGTTGAATACAAAAAAGCTGTCTTTGCCTGAATTAAGTGCGATAACCGCATCATCTATATCCATGGGTTTGGTGTCAATGGTTTCGGTGATGATTTCATCTGCAGACTCAAGCCCGGAGGGTTCGTTGGGAAAGTCCCCGGGAAAGGGGGGGTCCTCGTTTTTAATGGAAGCCTTTTTGCCTGACATATGCTTTTTGTGCTTTTCTTTGTTTTTTGTGATCTGGGTTTTTATTTTGTCCATAAGGGCGTCTATGGAAGAGTACATGCTTTCGGACGCCTCTTTGGCGTGGATTTTCATTTTGTCGCAGACAAGGTGGATTTCAGCTATATGTCTTATTTTCTCTACGGAAAGGACCACGTTGGCTTCTGCAGGGCTTTCCAGCATTTTATCGAAGCGGTCGAGTTTTTTCTTAACGTAATCTTTCAAAGAGTCGGAGGGGTCGATTTTTTTAAAGGTGACATTGGTTCGCATAAAAACCTCCCTAGAATTTTTTACGTTTATTTGAAGGAAGAATTTTGAGCATCTTCCTGTATTTGGCAACCGTTCTTCTTGCAATTCTGATATTGGCATCAGCCAGCAGATCGGCAATCTTTTCATCACTCAGGGGAGCGTCAGGGTCTTCATTTTCCACAAGCGTTTTGATTTTGTCTTTTACGCTTTCGGAAGCAAGTGCGTCCTCGCCGCTTCCCCGGCTTATGGAGCTGTTGAAGAAGTACTTGAGTTCGAAAAGCCCCTGGGGAGTATAGGCATACTTGTTGGTGGTAACCCGGCTGATGGTGGATTCGTGCATTTCAATGTCCTCGGCTACGTCCTTGAGAATCAGGGGTTTGAGATAGGCAATGCCCTTGTCGAAAAATTCCCTCTGGAACTTGATGATGCTCTCCATTACAAGATAAATGGTCCGCTGCCTCTGGTGTATGCTCTTGATCAGCCACGAGGCGGACTGCATTTTTTCGTTCAGGTAATTTTTCGCCTCTTTGGGAAGTTTTTTCTTTTTGGCTACCGCATCCTTGTAAAAGCTGTTGATCTGGAGTTTGGGCAGTCCGTCGTCATTCATGACGATTTTGTAATCATCCCCCTCCTTGTATACATAAATATCCGGGATGATGTAGGTGGAATCATTCTCGGCAAAGATCCTGCCGGGCTTGGGATCCAAAAACCGGATGATCTGTACCGCGGACCGCACGTCATCCTCTGAGACATTCAGATCTTTTGCAATTTTTTTGATATTTCTGTTTTCAAGGTTTTTAAGGTGATCCTTGAGGATTTTCCGTATGAGCGGGTTCTCTATGCCCAAAAGTTTTGTCTGGATCAGGAGGGATTCGCTCAGATTCCTTGCGCATACGCCGGGAGGGTCGAATTCCTGGAGGGTTCCAAGCACGTTTTCCACCATTGACTCGCTCACGTTTCCGGTCTCCGCGATCTCTCCGGTTGTGGCGCAAAGGTACCCGTCCATGTTCAGGTTGCCGATTATCAGGAGCCCGATCTCCTCCTTTTCCCGTTCAAGGCCGTTGAGCATGAGCTGCCATTTGAGGTGATCGTCCAGTGTCTTTTTGTTGCTGGTGAAAGCCTCATAATTGGGCGCTTCCCTGGATTCCGTTTCAACATGGGCACGGCCGGTGGAGTTGAATTCATCTATGTAGTTCTCCCAGTCCGTGTCAGTTGCGACTTTTTCCTCTATTTTGACTTCCTCTACCTCGTCCTTGGTTTTATCAGCCTCTTTCTGCTCTGTTTCCGCAGGCGTCTCAGGATCTTCCTGGACGGAGGTTTCTTCCAGCGCCGGGTTCTGCTCCATCTCCTGGCGGATCATCTCTGCAAGTTCCAGGCGTGATAACTGCAAAAGCTTTATGGCCTGCTGCAGCTGGGGAGTCATCACCAGCTGCTGGGTAAGTGTCAGGTTCTGTTGTAATCCGATTTCTACCATATTAAAGCCTGAAGTTGTCTCCTAGGTATATTTTTTTGGCGATGGGGCTGTTTGTTATTATGTCCGGGCTTCCGGATTCTATGGTTTTTCCCTCGTTCATAATATATGCTGAATTGCACACACAAAGGGTTTCCCTTACGTTGTGATCGGAAATCAATACGCCGATCCCTTTTGTTATAAGCTGGGATATGATGTTCTGTATATCAATTACAGCTATGGGGTCGATTCCGGCAAACGGCTCGTCAAGGAGGATAAACAAGGGGTCTGTGGCCAGCACTCTTGAGATTTCAAGCCGCCTTCTCTCCCCGCCGGAAAGAGAGCCCGCCTTCTGGTCCGACAGGCGGTGAACCCCGAGTTCCTTCATGATCGTATCAGCCTTTTCCTCCATGCCTGAACCGTTTTTGCCGATGACTTCAAGTATGGCCGTGATATTCTGCTTGACGGTGAGTTTTTTAAATATCGACGCCTCCTGGGGAAGATAGCCGATTCCTTTCCTGGCCCGGATATACATTGGAAGCAGGGTTATGTTTTCATCTTCAAGAAAGACTTGTCCTCTGTCCGGGCGGATGATTCCGACCGCCATGTAGAAAGTGGTGGTCTTGCCGGCGCCGTTGGGCCCCAGAAGGCCTGTTACTTCTCCGGTCCTCACGTTGATGGAGACATCGTCCACAACATTTTTGCCGTTATAGGTTTTTACCAGGTTGTTGAGTATAAGTTCGGCCATGCCGGTATCAGTCCGTCATTCTTTCCGCTCGGTGTCTTCCGGGTTGATCAGCGCGTTGACCCGTTTTTCATCCCCCCGTTCCACCACAACCTGATCGGTTTTCTGATGGAGGGTGATTTTTTCCCCCTCTATAAAGCTGTCTTCGGTTGCCAGCCTGGGAGCCTTTCCGGTGAGTACGAGGGTCTCGTCTTCAGCGGTATATTCCGCCCTGTCTGCAAACGCTTTCCGTGTCTCAGAGGTGTATACGACGTTTCCGTAGGCGATTATTTTTTTTATTTTGCGCTTTTTTCCGTTATCCTCATCCCCCTGTCGGTTTTCCTTGCCGTCAGTATCTTCATCTTCGTTAAAATATATATCAACATGGTCGGCATTCAGGGTGGAATTTTCTCTTTCCGCCACCACGTTCCCGGAGAATTTGATCAGCCTTGCCGCTTTTTCCGCAACCATTTTGTCAGAGGTTATGTTGACGGGCGGGTCCGCTTTTTCATCATTCTCCTGGGCCGGAACCGGCAGAGCCTGAACAAAGAGGCTGCCTGCTGACAGAAGCATGATTGCCATGGCAACCGAAAGCCACCTATAGAATATTGATGTCTTCACTTATCTCCCCTCTAACGTTTCCCTCGAGTGTCGTTGTGTTCTCGTTTAAATCAGTTTTCATGGCGTCCGCCACAATAACGGAGTCTCCTTTTATCAGTTCCACCTCGGTATTCGAATATAATATATGCTTTTTTTTGTTATAATGCAACTTGTCTGTTTCAAGGACCGAATCTTTGTGCGTAACCACGACATTGTCCGAGAATGTCATATCATGGGTCCGGGTGTTCAGCATTCCGTTTCTGGAGGTCAGGTGAGCCCTGGAACCGTCCTTGAGGTGAAAAACAATATTCACATCTTCCAGGATCGCCTGGTTTTTTTCCTTTAACACCCTGGCGGAAGAGGCCTTAAGGCTCCATTCCGTGATGCCGTTTTTTTTGGACACCTGCTCCATCCGGTCCAGCTTTATGTCTGCAGACGAGTCGATGGAGACATCCTTCATGGAGGTGCCGTCTGATCCGGGATCCCTTGATAAATACAGGCCTGACAGGAAAAGGAGGGCTGCCGCCAGTATGATCAGAAGCAAAATTTTAAGCCTTTGGTAGCGCATGGTTCGGGATGTCATGTCAGGAAGGGAGCAATGGCCTGCAGCCATTTTCCCTTTGCCTTGAGAATATGTTCGCTGATTTCTCTGACCGCGCCGCATCCGCCCGGGTTTGACAGTACTATATCCGCGTTTTCAACAACCTCTTTTGCGGCATCGGCAACTGCAAAACCGATTCCCGCTTTTTTCATCACGGGAATGTCAGGCAGGTCGTCTCCGGCAAACGCGGTTTCTGATGCAGTGAAACCGGTATTTTCAAGGATGGTGTCAAAGGCTTTTCTTTTGTCGTGCTTTACATTGTCAAAGATAAGATCTATTCCCAGGTTCCGGCACCTGTGAAGAAGTGCCTGGGATTTTCTTCCCGTGATAATGCCGGCACTTATGCCTGACTTCATTAAAAGGCGCAGGCCCAGGCCGTCCTTTGAATCGAACCGCTTGATCTCTTCTCCGGCATCCGTGTATACAATGCTTCCGTCGGTCAGGACTCCGTCCACATCCAGAAGCACAAGCTTTATTCCGGCAAGTTTGTCTTTATGCATGATTTCCCGTACCTTTAACTGCGCTGCCTATTGAAAGAAGGGTTTGAAGAAGCCCGTTGAGGTCATCCGTGGCAATGGAATTGGGGCCGTCGCATAGAGCTGAATCAGGGTCGGGATGGGTTTCAATGAACAAGCCGTCGGCTCCGGCGGCAACAGCGGCTTTAGCAAGGGTCGGGGCGAATTCCCTGTTCCCGGCCGAGCTTTCCGCTCCGCCGCCTGGAAGCTGCACACTGTGGGTGGCGTCGAAAATAACCTGAACCCCCATCTCCTTGAGGATCATGATCGATCTGAAATCCACAACCAGGTTGTTGTACCCGAATGTGGTTCCCCGTTCAGTCAGGGAGAGGTTTTTACATTCCGACTCACGGGCTTTGCCGATGATATGTCTGCATTCGAACGGTGAAAGAAACTGTCCCTTTTTTATATTAACCGGTTTTCCGGTCCTGCAGGCTGCCTTTATCAGGTCGGTCTGCCTGCAGAGAAACGCAGGTATCTGGATTGCGTCCAATACATCAGCGGCTTTGTCAGCCTGCTGAGGCAGATGGATGTCCGAGATGATGTAAATGCCGAGTCTCTCCTTTATATCCTTTAAAATCTCAAGCCCCTTTTCAAGACCGGGGCCCCTGTAGGAATGGATCGAAGTTCTGTTGGCTTTGTCAAAAGAGGATTTGAATATGAACGGAATGTCGAGCCTGTCGGTAATCTCTTTCAGTCTTTTTGCAGTATTGAACGTGGTATCGAAATTTTCTATCACACAGGGCCCGGCCACCAGAAAGAACGGTCTGTTCCGTTTGCGCGAAATATCAAAAAAAAAATTCTCCATGTTTCAAATCTCCTGTCCCTTTGCTGTATGTCCCATAATTATATTTTATCCGCTTAAAAGTCAAGAATACAAAACCTCTTGATTAGTTGATTCATTATTGGTATCTTTACCGGGTTTACTAAATTTTTCCGTTGAACCTGAGGTGCGGTCATGAAAAAGATACTTCTGATTATTCTCATTTTTGTAATAGTCGTTCCGTCGGGATGGTTTCTCCTGAATGAATATGAGTCCTCCGAACCCCGGATAGAGCTTGAGCTGCCTTCGGACTATTTGAGAAAATCATATGAAATGGGCTTGTCGGTTTACGACCAGGGCACCGGGCTCAGGGAAGTCAAAGTCTCCATTCAGCAGGAGGGCAAGGAGAAAACCCTTTTTTCCAGGAAATATGAAAACTCCGGTTTAGAGGGCCTTTTCCTCGGCTCCGGAGTGACCGAGGATTCGTTCGAGATTCCGGTGGAATTCTGGAAATACGGTATGTCGGACGGGAAAGCCACAATCAGGGTTTATGTGTCTGATTACTCATGGCACGGCTGGAACAAGGGCAACAGGGTGTATGAGGAAAAAGAGGTTGTCATAGATACCAAGCCGCCCAAAATCAGTGTGCTGACCAAAAAACACAACATGGCAAGGGGCGGCACAGGCCTTGTGATATACCGGCTTTACGAGAAAGGTCTCGAAACCGGGGTAAGGGTGGGAGACAACTTTTTCCCGGCTTATTCAGGCATGTTTGAGGATGAGGATGTGTGGGCCTGCTTTTTCGCACTTGATCATACCCAGGGGC
This sequence comes from Desulfobacteraceae bacterium, assembly GCA_041685935.1. Lineage (GTDB taxonomy): Bacteria > Desulfobacterota > Desulfobacteria > Desulfobacterales > Desulfobacteraceae > JAIPEK01. The sequence continues at coordinate 19,981 of JAWLES010000029.1, forward strand.
CGGGCACTGAAATTTTTGTCTCTGCCGAGGACAAGGCTGGAAATGTTTCAAAAAGAGGTTTTTACTACTACATACGTGATGATGATTACCCCACTGATGTGCTGAAAATTTCCGATTCTTTCCTGGAAAGAAAGATGCCCGAGATTGATACGGACATGGATCAGGATTTTGAAAAATTTGAAAACCCTCTGCTTGAGAAGTT
>JAWLES010000030.1:0-19786 GCA_041685935.1 Desulfobacteraceae bacterium
GCTGATCGCGCCTATTGCAATGGAAAAAGAACTCCGCTTTGCCATCAGGGAAGGCGGCAGAACCGTCGGTGCCGGCGTTATCGGTGAAATTATTGAATAGATCGAAAGAGATGTTTCAGTTATGATTAAGACCAAAATAAGAATACGGTTGAAAGCGTATGATCACAAGCTTCTCGACCAGTCGGCTATCGATATTGTTGACACCGCGAGAAAGACTGGTGCAAGGGTGGTTGGCCCGGTGCCAATGCCAACTAAAATCAACAAGTTTTGCGTGTTGAGGTCTCCCCATGTTAACAAAAAATCCAGGGAGCAGTTTGAGATTCGGACGCACAAGAGAATGATGGACATCCTTGAACCTACTCAGCAGACCGTTGACTCGTTGATGAAGCTGGACCTTTCACCGGGTGTTGATGTTGAAATAAAATTGTAGTTTGATACGGGAAGAGCAGATTATGAGTACAGGATTATTGGGTAAAAAACTTGGGATGACCAATGTTTTCTCGCATGACGGGAAAATGGTTCCCGTTACGGTGGTGAAGGTCGGCCCCTGTATAGTAACCCAGATAAAGAGAACCGAAACCGATGGATACAACGCTCTTCAGGTCGGGTTTGAAGAAAAACCCGAAAAGAAGGTCAATAAACCCGAAGCCGGGCATTTTGAAAAAAGCGGAGGAAAAGGGTTCCGCAATCTCCGTGAATTCCGGGTCGATGATCCGGATGCCTACCAAGAGGGTCAGGTGATCAGTCTTGAAGAGTTTTCAGTGGGAGATACGGTCAATATCTCGGGGACTTCAAAGGGTAAAGGGTTCCAGGGAACAATTAAGCGGCACGGATTCAGCCGGGGCCCTGAGACCCACGGAAACAGAAATCACAGAAAGCCCGGTTCGGTGGGAATGAGCGCCTGGCCCGCCAGGATCGTAAAAGGTAAAAAAATGCCCGGTCACATGGGCAACAAACGGGAAACCGTCAAGAATCTTAAGATTGTTGATATAAAACCCGAGGAAAACGTAATTTTGCTGAAAGGGCCGGTGCCGGGGCCTAAAACCGGTGTAATCGAAGTTAAAAAATCCGTTTGATTTTTCAACCGGTTTCAGAATACCAATAAACAAGCGGTCGTGGGTATTGCATATGCTGTCGCAGTGATGCACGACTGAAATACTGGAAAGAGGAAAAGTATGGCTGCTGTAGATGTATTGAACAGTACAGGGGAAAAGGTATCCGAAGCGGATCTGAGCGAGGATATATTTAACGTACCCGTAAAAAACTGTGTTCTTCATGATGTAGTGAGAATGCAGCTTGCAGGCAAGAGACAAGGCACTGCCAAGACTAAAAACAGAGCGGAAGTGACAGGCAGTACAAGCAAACTTTTCAGGCAGAAAGGAACCGGCAACGCCCGTGCCGGTGACATTAAGTCGCCCCTGCGAAGAGGAGGAGGGGTGATTTTCGGCCCCGCCCCGAAATCTTATTCCATTAAAATCCCGAAAAAAGTCCGATCAAAAGCAATGAAGATGGCACTGTCCTCCAAGCTTGAAAATGGAGAACTTTTTGTCATTGATTCTTTTGATATGGATCAGATCAAAACCAAGGATTTTGTTTCAATTCTGGAAAATCTGAACCTCAAAAACATTCTGATAGTAACGGAAGACGATGACACCAATCTTTTTCTGTCTTCCAGGAATGTTCCCGATGTCAAGGTAATCAAAACCGCCGGACTCAATGTCTATGACATACTGAAATATGACAATCTGCTTTTGATTCAGCCGGCGATTAAAGGCATCGAAAGGAGACTGCTGTAATGAAAGAGTTTGATATCCTGAAAAAACCCGTGGTCACTGAAAAATCAACTCTCCAGAAGGAGTTGGAAAATAAAATTACCCTGGAGGTGGACAAAAGAGCTAACCGGGTACAGATCAAGGAAGCTGTCGAACGAAGTTTCAATACCCGTGTAGACAGTGTGCGGACCATGCAGGTAAAGGGAAAGAAAAAACAGCGCGGAAGGATTGCCGGAAAACGGAAAGACTGGAAAAAAGCAATCGTTAAGCTTGCGCCAGGTCAGAAAATCGATTTTTTTGAAGGTGTATAAGGGGATAGTGATATGTCAATAAAAAGGACAAAACCGACATCACCCGGTAGACGAACACAGGAATATCTATCCAATGATGACATAACAACAACAAGGCCTGAAAGAAGCCTTGTGAAAAAAATAAACAAGAAGTCCGGCAGAAACTCATACGGAAGGGCCACCAGCAAAGGCAAGGGCGGGGGCGCCAAACGTCTGTACCGAATCATTGACTTCAAAAGGGACAAAGACGGTATACCTGCAAAAGTGGCTTCGATTGAGTACGATCCTAACAGAAGCGCCCGGATTGCAAGGCTGGTGTACGAAGACGGCGAGAAACGGTATATTCTGGCTCCCAAGGACATCAAGGTCGGAGACAGGATTGAAACCGGTCCTGATGCGGATATTAAAACCGGAAACTGCCTCCCTCTTCAGTACATTCCAACGGGCACCCGGATACACAATATCGAGTTAAAGGAAAAAAAGGGCGGCCAGATCGTGAGGAGTGCAGGTTCTTATGCCAGGCTGATGGCAAAGGAGGGAAACTACGCACAGATTCAGCTTCCTTCCAGCGAGGTCAGAATGGTGAACCTGAAATGCAAGGCAACAATCGGGCGTCTCGGTAATGAAAAGCATGAAGACTGCAACCTTGGAAAGGCCGGCAGATCCAGATGGCTTGGCAGGCGGCCGACTGTTCGCGGAGTTGCCATGAATCCGGTCGATCATCCAATGGGCGGTGGCGAAGGACGCTCATCAGGCGGACGGCAGCCGTGTACGCCCTGGGGCGTGCCGACCAAGGGCTACAGAACGAGAACGAACAAGCGAACTGGCAAATACATAGTCAAAAGACGATCAAAAAAGAAATAAATAGGTGATTTGATATGCCAAGGTCATTAAAAAAAGGTCCTTTTATTGCCCAGGAACTTCTTAAAAAAGTGGTAAGAACAAAAGAGGCCGGGAGCAACAAGGTCATAAAAACCTGGTCAAGAAGGTCGACGATTATACCTGAGATGGTTGGTATCACCCTTGCCGTGCATAACGGGAAAAAATTTATCCCTGTTTATGTAACAGAGAATATGGTGGGGCATAAACTTGGTGAATTTTCACCGACACGGACTTTTTACAGCCATGCCGGAGATAAAAAATCAAAAATGAAGAAGTAAGGAAGAAACAATGGAAGTCAAAGCAACTGCAAAATTTGTTAGAATTTCTCCCTTCAAGTTGAGATCTCCCATCGAAGTGGTTAAGGGCAAAAACGCTGAAGAGGCATTGACCCAGCTTAAATTCATGCCGCTGAAGGCTGCGGGTATTATATCGAAAACCTTAAAGTCCGCAATTGCCAACGCCGAGCATAACAACGACCTCGATGTGGACAGTTTGATTGTGAAGAACATTATCGTCGACCAGGGTCCCGCCATGAAAAGATTCAGGCCGAGAGCCAGAGGACGGGCTACCAGGATCCTGAAGAGAACTAGTCATATAACCGTTATTGTTGAGGAAACGCTCTAAATAAGGAGGAACCAAGCTTGGGTCAGAAAGTACATCCCGTCGGATTAAGATTAGGAATTATCGGTACATGGGAGTCCAGGTGGTATGCTGATAAAAAGTATTCTGATTATGTGTATGAAGATTTTAAAATCAGAAAATTTCTTAAAAAGAAACTGTATCATGCCGGCATTTCAAAGATTGAAATCGAGCGGTTTTCCAAACAGATCAGGATCAGGGTTTTTGCTGCCAGGCCCGGTATCATCATAGGGAAAAAAGGTGCAGAAATCGCGGTATTGAAAAGCCAGCTTGAAAAGATGCTGGTGCCCGAAGTGCTGATAGATATCAAGGAGGTACGCAGATCCGAGCTTGACGCCCAGCTTGTTGCAGAAAACATTGCACTTCAGCTGGAAAGGCGTGTGGCATTCAGGCGGGCCATGAAACGAAGCGTTTCAACCGCAATGCGGTTTGGTGCCAAAGGCATCAAAATCATCTGTGCCGGGAGACTGGGAGGCGCTGAAATGGCGCGGACCGAGTGGTACAAGGAGGGCCGGATTCCCCTTCATACCTTGAGGGCCGATGTTGATTACGGATTCATCGAAGCCAAGACCACGTACGGGACCATCGGAATCAAGGTTTTTATCTTTAAGGGTGAAATCATTAATATGGGAAACCAGAGCACTGCTGGTGCTTAATTGGAAACAGAGTGAGCAGGAGAATGACATATGCTGAGTCCTAAGAATGTAAAATACCGTAAACGCCAGCGTGGAAGGTTGAAAGGCAGGCCGAGCAAGGGAATCAGCCTGAGCTTCGGAGATTACGGCCTCCAGGCTGTGGAAGGCGGGTATATAAATGCAAGACAGATAGAGGCTGCCAGGATTGCATTGACCAGAAAAACCAAGAGAACCGGGAAATCGTGGATACGGATCTTTCCTGACAAGCCGATCACCAAGAAGCCTGCGGAAGTCAGAATGGGTAAGGGAAAGGGCGCCACTGAAGCCTGGGTGGTACCGATCAGGCCCGGCAAGATCCTGTACGAGATGGAAGGGGTTTCAAGGGAACTCGCCCAGGAAGCGCTCCGGCTCGCAGCAAACAAACTGTCCGTGAAAACACGTTTTGTTGAAAGGAGCTAGGAAATGAAAACGGCTGAATTAAGAAAGATGAGTGCCGATGAGATCGAAAAGAAGCTTTTGGATCTGAAAAAAGAGCTTTTCAATCTCAGGTTTCAGCACGGAACGGCTCAGCTCGAGAATACCGCCGCGCTTTCAAAGGTGCGTAAGGATATTGCAAGGGTTAAAACAGTAGCCAGAGAACTCGATATTAATCTAACATAAAAAAATAAAGTTCATATTATGAAAGACAAGGGATCAAGAAAGGAACTTTTGGGCAAGGTGATATCGGATAAAATGGATAAGTCTGTTGTTGTCCGAGTTGAGAATTTTGTTAAACACAAAGTATACAAAAAATATATCAAACGCTACAAAAAGTATATGGCCCACGATGAACAGAATCAGTGCCGGGAGGGCGACAGGGTTAAAATAATTGAAACCAGGCCTTTGAGTAAAAACAAATACTTTCGGGTGAAAGAGGTCGTTAAAAAGGCTGTTTGATGAGGAGTGAGGTAAGATGATCCAGGATGAAACCAGACTGACCGTGGCGGATAATTCCGGGGCGAAGGAGCTGTGCTGCATTAAGGTGTTGGGGGGATCCAAAAGACGATTTGCCGGAATCGGTGATATCATCAAGGTTTCAGTCAAAGAGACCATCCCTAATGCGAAAGTTAAGAAGGGCGACATTGTAAATGCTGTTATCGTAAGGACCAAAAAGGAGATCCAGCGGCCTGACGGTTCAATGGTACGGTTTGATGACAATTCCGCAGTTATAATAGGCAAAACCAATGAACCCATTGGTACACGTATTTTCGGGCCTGTGGCAAGGGAGCTTAGAGCCAGGAATTTCATGAAGATTATATCTTTAGCACCTGATGTTTTATAATGGTCAATCTCAGGTAACAGGAGCCGCAATAATGAAGGAAAGAAAGATTCGAATAAAAAAGGATGATAAGGTGAAGATCCTTGCCGGAAAAGACAGGGGCAAGATCGGCAAGGTGTTGCGTGTAACACCGAAAACAAATCGAGTGGTAGTTGAAAATATCAATGTGGTAAAAGTTCACCAGAGACCCTCTCAGGCAAATCCCCAGGGCGGGATTGTGGAAAAGCCGATGCCTGTCGATGTTTCAAATCTGATACTTATGTGCAGCAAATGTGTTAAGCCGACAAGGATCAGTGTTCAGCATCTTGACAACGGGAAAAGGGTAAGGGTCTGCAAAAAGTGTAATGAACAGATCGATTCCTAGGATCGACGCCGGAGGAACTAAATGGCAAATATAGTAGATATTTATGAACAAGAGGCGGTCCCCAAACTGATGGAATCCTTTGGTTACAAAAATTCAATGGAAGTTCCCAGGATTGAAAAGATCGTTTTGAACATGGGGCTCGGCGAGGGAATCAACAACCCGAAAATTGTTGAAGCAGCCGCTTCGGAACTCAGTATGATCGCAGGGCAGAAGGCGGTGATCACCAGGGCCAAAAAACCCATAGCCGCATTCAAGCTGAGATCGGGTATGCCTATCGGCTGCATGGTCACGCTGCGCCGTCAGAAATGTTATGATTTTTTTCAAAAACTCGTTAATATCGCACTTCCCCGTGTACGCGACTTCAGAGGCATTTCAGGAAAGGCGTTCGACGGCAGAGGCAACTACAGCCTGGGCATAAAAGAGCACATAATTTTTCCTGAAATCGACTATGACCGGGTGGACAGCATCAAGGGACTGAACGTTTCGATAGTTACATCCGCTAAGACCAACGATGAAGGCAAGAAGCTGTTGACCATTCTGGGAATGCCTTTCAGAAATTGAAAACCGATAGGAGGAAAAGTTGGCTAAAAAGGCTCTAATTGCAAAGGCTGCAAGGAAACCGAAATTTAAAGTTCGCGGGTATAACCGCTGCCCCATGTGCGGTAGGTCAAGAGGATTTTTAAGAAAATTTGGGATCTGCAGAATCTGTTTCAGGGAACTTGCATCCGCTGGTAAACTCCCGGGTGTGACTAAGTCGAGCTGGTAAAAACAGACCTACAGGCGGAAAGTGAATAAAGGAGAATGTTATGGCTATGAGTGATCCAGTTGCGGATATGCTGACCAGAATACGTAATGCTGGAAAAGCGGAATTCGCCCAGGTGGATATCCCAGGGTCTAAGTTAAAAGTTGAAATCGCAAGGGTGCTCTCTGAACAGGGCTATATAAAAGGGTACAAATTCACCGAGGACAACAAACAGGGAATGCTGCGGGTCTACCTGAAGTACACGGACAATTCAAAACACGTTATTTACGGGATCGATCGGGTGAGCAAACCCGGTTGCAGGGTATACAAAAAGGCCAAGGAGATAAAGCCTGTACTGAACGGCCTCGGAATATCAGTTGTTTCCTCTTCTAAAGGATTGATGACGGATAAACAGGCCCGGGAAAACAACAGGGGCGGAGAAATTCTTTGTAACGTTTGGTAGTTCAGGAGTATATAATATGTCTAGAATAGGAAATAAGCCGGTTCAGATACCCGAAAAAGTCGAAATCGATTTTGAAGGTGATCAAATATTAGTAAAAGGGCCGAAAGGGTCTCTTGACATCAAAAAACACCCGGCGGTTGAAATGAAGGTGGAAGATGGGAACGTGATTGTTTCCACGGATACCAGTGACCGTAAAAAGGTCGCTCTGCAGGGACTTTTCAGGGCGCTTGTGGCAAATATGGTCACCGGGGTCACCACCGGTTATGAAAAGAAACTTCTGCTTGCGGGGATCGGATACCGGGCTGAAGCAAAAGGCCGGACTCTCGTATTGAATGTAGGGTACTCCAACCCTGTTGATTTTGCACTTCCCGAGGGAATATCAGCAACCGTCAACAGCAATACCGAGATCACCCTTTCCGGCATTAATAAAGAGCTTTTAGGTGAAACCGCGGCCAAAATCCGGGATCTGCGGCCCCCTGAACCGTACAAGGGCAAAGGGATCATGTATGCGGACGAAAGGATTATTAAAAAAGCAGGCAAAACAGCTGGTAAATAAAGAGTATTAGGGAATTTGAGCCATGGGAAAAATAGACAGACGAGTTTCAAGACTGAAACGTAAAAAACGGATCAGAAAGGCCATCTCGGGCACTCAGGAAAAACCGAGATTAAGTGTTTACAGAAGTGCGAAACATATATATGCCCAGATCATAGACGATGACAATCAGACAACCCTGGCTGCGGCTTCCACCGTTGAAAAGGATTTTGAGGCCGAAGGCCGGAAAACTGACAGGGCCAAAGCCGTTGGAGAGCTGATCGGCAACAGGGCCAAGGATAAGGGCATCAGCAGGGTCGTATTCGACAGAAACGGATATCTCTATCATGGACGCGTAAAAGCCTTGTCAGAGGGAGCCAGAGAAGGCGGGCTGAATTTCTAAATTAAGGAGGAGTACTCTTGGCAACAAAGCAGATGGAAGAAAATCAGTTGATCGATAGAGTGGTAAAGATCAATCGGGTCGCCAAAGTTGTAAAGGGCGGCAGAAATTTTAGTTTCAGTGCGCTGGTGGTGGTCGGCGACGGGGAAGGCAGTGTCGGATACGGACTTGGAAAAGCCACCGAGGTCCCGGAAGCGATCCGAAAGGGGATGGAAAAGGCGAAGAATTCAATGAGACGGGTATCCATTCTTGACGGTACGCTTCCATACGAAGTTGTAGGCAGGGCCGGGGCCGGAAGAGTTCTTTTGAAACCGGCATCCCCTGGTACGGGTGTTATTGCCGGCGGCGGTATCCGCGCGGTGCTGGAGGCTGCAGGCGTTACTGATATTCTAACTAAATGTATAGGAACCCATAATACGCAGAATATTGTAAGGGCCACCATTCAAGGATTACAGTCCCTGGAAACCAAAGAGCAGGTCGCTAACAGAAGAGGGCTGAGGCCCGAGGACATCTAACCGGAGAAGAGATATGGCAGGCAAGCTAAGGATAAAACAGATAAGAAGCATAATCGGTAGACCTGAAAAACATAAGAGGATCATAAAGGCTTTGGGACTCAAAAAAATGCATATGACGGTTGAGCACGAGGCCAAACCCGAGATTGTCGGTATGATCCGCAAGGTTCCGCATCTGGTTCAAGTGGAGGAGGTATAGAATGAAACTGCATGAACTGGCACCTGCTGAAAACAGCAGAAAAAACAGGAAAAGAATTGGGCGCGGTCAGGGCTCAGGCATGGGCGGTACTTCCACAAGGGGGCATAAAGGACACAACTCAAGATCCGGCGGCGGAGTAAGACCCGGCTTTGAGGGCGGCCAGATGCCGATTCACAGAAGGCTTCCCAAACGGGGATTCACCAATATTTTTAAAACAAAGGTTTCAGTGGTTAACGTATGTGATCTGGAAAGGTTTAAATCAGGCGATACTGTTGACCTGGAAGCACTTAAGGAAAAGGGTATGGTGAAAAACCGGTTTGACGCCGTTAAAATACTAGGAGACGGTGATATTTCCACGGCGCTTACCGTGAAGGACTGCCTTGTCAGCAAGAGTGCCAAGGAGAAGATAGAATCAGCCGGCGGAAGTGTAGAATCAGTAGAATCGTAAGATTCCGTGAAAAACTCAATCAAAATATTTAGGTGTGCGGCAACATATGATGAATAAAAGCTACCAGAATATACTAAAGCAACCCGAGCTTAAGAAAAAAATTTTGATCACGCTGGCGCTACTTTTCGTTTACAGGCTCGGCGTTCACGTGCCCACTCCCGGTATTGATACCGATGCTCTGGCGCAGTTTTTCAACAATGCCTCAGGCACCCTGTTTTCAATGTTCGATATGTTTTCCGGTGGTGCCCTGACCAGGCTGTCCATTTTTGCCCTTGGAATCATGCCGTATATCAGTGCATCAATTATAATCGAATTGATGACCGTTGTGGTTCCCCATCTTGAGCAGCTCAAGAAGGAAGGCGAGGCAGGCAGAAAGAAAAAGACCCAGTATGTACGATACGGAACCGTACTTCTCAGCGTTATCCAGGGGTTCGGTATCAGCGTCGGACTGGAGAGCATGACCTCACCTGCCGGGGCTCCCATTGTCATGTATCCGGGCTGGGGCTTCAGGCTGCTCACGGTGATAACCCTGACTGCCGGTACCGCTTTTATCATGTGGCTTGGAGAGCAGATCACTGAAAGGGGAATAGGCAACGGCATATCCCTTATCATATTTGCCGGAATCGTTGCCAATATGCCCGCTGCAATCGGAAATACCCTGAGACTGTTTTCCACGGGTGAAATGAACATTTTTTCCCTGATTGTGCTCGGGGTGCTGATGGTCGGTGTCATAGCCTTTATCGTATACATGGAACAGGCCCAGCGGCGCATACCCGTTCATTATGCAAAAAGGGTGGTCGGACGGAAAATGTACGGTGGACAGAGCTCCCACCTGCCGTTGAAAGTAAATACCGCAGGGGTGATTCCTCCGATATTCGCATCATCCATCATTATGTTCCCGACCACCCTGGCCCAGTTTATTGATATGCCGATAATGAAGAGTTTCGCCACGCTGCTCAGCCCTGGCACAATCCTTTATTATCTGGTATATATAGGATTTATCATATTTTTCTGCTTCTTTTATACGGCGATACAGTTCAACCCGGAAGACGTGGCGGAGAACATGAAGAAGAACGGTGGATATATACCCGGTATCAGACCGGGAAAAAGGACTGCCGAATATATAGACAAAGTGTTGACGCGGATTACACTGGGGGGAGCTCTCTACGTATCCGCCGTATGTGTACTGCCGACAATGTTGATGACCAAATTCGACGTTCCCTTTTACTTTGGAGGCACAGCGTTGCTGATTGTTGTCGGCGTGTCCATCGATACGGTGTCACAGATTGAGTCCCATCTGATGATGAGCAATTATGACGGATTCCTTGGCAGATCAGGCAAGGGGAAATAAAATTTGGACATAACTTATACAGGGTAACGGGAGAAATTTTACGTTATGGCAAAAGAAGAGCCGATCAAGGTGGAAGGAACAGTTCTGGAAACACTTCCGAACGCCATGTTCAAAGTTGAACTGGAAAACGGGCATGTGCTTACTGCTCACATTTCAGGTAAGATGAGGATGCACTTTATTAAAATATTGCCTGGGGATAAAGTTACGGTCGAACTTTCTCCTTATGATTTGGATAGAGGCAGAATTACTTACAGATACAAATAGGTTAGGAGATTACAACCCATGAAGGTAAGGGCATCAGTAAAAAAAATATGCAGAAACTGCAAAGTAATCAAAAGACGCGGTATAGTCAGAGTGATATGTATTAACAAACGCCACAATCAGAGGCAGGGATAGGGGGTTAAATTGGCAAGAATCGCAGGAGTTGATTTACCAAGAGGAAAACACGCCGATATTGCTTTGACCTATATACACGGGATAGGAAAGAGCACTGCCAGGCAGATCCTGGCTGAAAGCGGCATAGAGGCTACCGTAAAAGCGGATGAGCTTTCTGAAGAGCAGATTAACACGATCAGAAACTATATAGACAATCACTATAAAGTTGAAGGCGAGTTGAGATCTGAAGTTTCAATGAACATTAAAAGATTGATGGACCTTGGATGTTACAGGGGACTGAGACATCGCAGAGGACTTCCTTGCCACGGACAGAGGACCAGTACCAATGCAAGAACAAGAAAAGGTCCCAAAAGAGCGGCTGTCAAGAAGAAAAAGTAGTTAACCTAAAAAGGGCAAGATGATCAATGGTTAAAAAAACAAAAAAAGGCACTCACACCAAAGCTAAAAAAGCTAAAAAGAATATTTCCACTGGAATAGTGCATATTCAGTCCACATTTAACAATACGGTTGTCACCATAACGGATGAAAACGGGAATACGCTTTCATGGTCGAGTTCGGGAATGCACGGATTTAAAGGCTCCCGGAAAAGCACGCCGTTTGCCGCCAAAATCGTGGCAGAAGATGCCGGACACAAGGCCCAGGAGCATGGAGTTAAAAACGTTGGTGTATATGTAAAAGGGCCCGGCCCCGGCAGGGAGTCGGCTTTGAGGGCTTTGCACGCCATTGGGTTCAATATCTCTCTGATCAAGGACGTAACCCCGGTGCCGCATAATGGATGCCGTCCGCCGAAAAGAAGAAGAGTATAAGCTTACAAGTTGATAAAGGAGGAACACGTTGTCACGTTATAGAGGATCAGTTTGCCGTCTGTGCAGACGTGAAAATATGAAGCTTTTCCTGAAAGGTGATCGTTGCTTTTCAGATAAATGCAGTTTTGACCGCAGAGGATACCCGCCCGGAGAACACGGCCAGAAAAGAGGTAAAATATCGGATTACGGGACGCAGCTGAGGGAAAAACAGAAGGTCAGGCGTATTTACGGAGTTTCTGAACAGCAGTTCCGTATATTCTTTAAAGAGGCTGACAGGCAGAAGGGCGTTACCGGTAACAACCTTCTTAACCTCCTTGAAAGAAGACTGGACAATGTTGTTTTCAGGATGGGATTTGTCAATTCCAGAAACCAGGGCCGGCATTTTGTACGGCATAACCATTTTACGGTGAACGGTAAAAAGGCCAACTCGCCATCGTTGCTGATTAAAAAGGGAGATGTGGTGGAGTTAAAGGAAAAGAGCAGAAATATCCAGGCCATATCAGATTCCCTTGAAGCAGTTGTAAGGCGCGGTATGCCCCAGTGGATACAGCTGGACAAGGATAGTTTCCAAGGTGTGATCACCGGCATGCCCGCGCGGGAAGATATTACTCTGCCCATCCAGGAACAGCTCATTGTAGAGCTTTACTCAAAGTAATCAGTATGTACAGGGTTTCGAAATATATAATCATCAGGAGAGTTAAATGTCATCTGACAAACTTGTATACATGAACTGGCGGGAGATGATCAAGCCGGAAAAACTGGATGTAACCACCACATCCACCTACGGCAAATTTGTTTGCGAACCGCTTGAAAGGGGATTCGGTATTACCATAGGAAATTCCCTGAGGCGGATCATCCTTTCGTCCTTATATGGAGCGGCGATCGTCTCGGTAAAATTCGAGGATGCACTTCATGAGTACAGCGTGATTTCTGATGTCAGAGAGGATGTTTCGGAAATTATCCTTAATTTGAAGGAATTGAATTTAAAAACCGACGTGGCCGAAGACTGCCGCCTGAAAATAAACGCATCCGGTAACAGGGTTGTAACCGGTGCTGATGTGGTAAGTGAAGACGGTAGAGTCGAAGTTCTTAATCCCGAGCAGCATATAGCAACCATTGGAAAGAACGGCAAGCTGAACATAACCATGACTGTACGAACCGGGAAGGGATATGCTCTTGCGTCTGCCAATCGGGACGATGACGCACCGATCGGAACCATTCCGGTTGACAGTGTATTTTCACCCATCAAGCGTGTTAAATATGTGGTGGGTACTTCCAGGGTGGGCCAGAAGACAGACTATGACAAGCTTACCCTTGAAGTCTGGACCAAAGGCAGCGTGAGCCCTGACGATGCCGTAGCATTTGCCGCCAAGATTCTCAAAGAGCAGATGAATCCGTTTATCAATTTTGACGAAGATATTGAACCGGACAGTGACAGTGAGGACCGGAAAGACGAACCCAGAGAGTTCAACGACAATCTTTACAGAAGCATTGACGAGCTTGAATTTTCAGTGAGGAGTTCCAACTGCCTCAAAAACGCGCAGATTTACAAGATCTATCAGCTCGTACAGAAAACTGATCAGGAAATGCTGAAGACAAAGAACTTCGGACGCAAGTCCTTGAACGAAATCAAGGAAGTCCTCGCGTCAATGGACCTTTCACTGGGTATGGATCTTGAAGGGTTCGAGCCTCCAGAAGAAGATATTACCGATAAAGGAGAATAGTTTCCATGAGACACAGAAAATCCGGCGTAAAGCTCAACAGAACTTCAAGCCACAGAAAGGCCATGTTTAGAAACATGGTCACGTCTCTGTTCAAGTACGGAAGAATCAAGACCACCGAAGCCAAGGCTAAAGAGCTTAGAAAACTTGCCGATAAAATGGTCACGCTGGCCAAAAGACAGGACCTGCACGCAAGAAGACAGGCCCTTGCAGTTATAAACGAAAAAGGTGTTGTTCATAAACTTTTCAATGACGTATCCGAGGATAAGTTTGCTTCCAGGCAAAGCGGGTATACCAGAATCGTGAAGCTTGGACCGAGAAAAGGGGACGCGGCTCCCATGACAATGATCGAACTGCTTGATGATTGAGCCTTAAAAGCGGCACTGAAATGAAAGCGGCATACGTCCCGGCTGGACAGAGTTCAGTCGGGACGTTGTTCTTTCCGGCAGTTTCGTTTTTTCGTTTTTGCACTGTATAATCTTTCGTCAGCCTTCTTCAGGAGCCCCTGGGCTGAATCAGCGATCTTTTCCATGAATGATGCGCATCCGTGACTGGTTTTAACAAAAATTTCCGATGGTTGTCCGTCCATGATTATGGGGTAAAGGGAAAGATACTCGTTCACACGGGCCATGAATTGTTCCGCCCTGCTTTTACCGGTGGACGGCAGAATAATGACAAACTCATCCCCTGCAAACCGGGCCACGATATCCGAATCCCTTTTCAGCTTGAGAAGTGTGTCAGCTGTATACTTTAGTGCTCTGTCCCCCATGTCGTGGCCGTGGGCATCATTTATCGACTTAAAGTCATCCAGATCAAGAAAAATAACGCTCAGGTCAGTACCGTAGCGGGCTGACCTTTTGTATTCCCTGTTGAGAATTTTTTCCATCACTCCCCTGTTGAGAAGTCCGGTTAAAGGGTCATGAAAGGCCAGGTACCGCAAACGCTCATGAGCAGTGACATTAGAGAGGCAAAGGGACAGTTTCAGCGCAAGGTGTTCGAGCAATGTGGTGTCAATGCCCGGCTCAAACCGTTTAGGATTTGAATCTCCCTGGTTGAGACTCCCTACTATCCGCCCGTCCAGGGAGAGAGGAGCAATTGCGATGGACCCCGGCTGAAAGGGAATTCGATCAGGGTAAAGATCGCTGAACCGGTCCAGCTGTTCATTCGCCAGAATAGGTCTGAGGCTGCCGGCTATCAGGCTTTGAAACCGATTGCCGGAGACGAATTTGGTCTGGGTCCGGAGGACATCCGAGTTTTCAATGGCTTTCATGTATTCTGAAATCGGGCTTTCGTCCACAATGGAGAGCCATACAAGCGGTATGTCGAATTTGCCGCTGATTTCGGACAAAAGCTTTTCACAAAGATCCTTGAAGTTCAATATGGAGAGGATGCTCGCCTCGATCTCCCTGAATTTCCCTGCGATTTCCTCGTTGTGCTTGAGTGTGTTAAAAAGGGATTCCGAGATATACATAATATACCTTAAACCTTAATTTTACCTTATCCGCCGATTGAAGTCATCCTGCCGGGCACTGAGCTGCCCCCAGTATTCATAAGACTTTGAGTGGACCGTTTGCTTTTAATGGTTTCAGCAACAAGCTGTTTAAGTTTTGACGAGGAGGCTCCGCTGCGAAGCGGGGTGAGAATGTCGGTCTCTGCATCATTCAAAAGACAGGGGCGCAGTCCTCCTGTTGCAACGAGTCTGATCCGGTTGCACCGGTCACAGAAATGGCAGCTTACAGGGGTGATGAAACCGATTTCCCCCTTTGCCCCTCTGAGCCTGAACCTTTTTGCAGGGCCGTCATTGCCGGAGTGCTCCACGGGTATGAGCTCTCCGAAACGTTCACTGATAATGTTTTTCACTTCAGGTGTCAGGATTTGCTGATCCAGGCTGATCGAGGTGCTTCCGATGGGCATGTATTCGATAAAGCGGACGTGAAAGGGGAATTTGACTGAAAGTTCAGCCAAATCCTCGATTTCATCATCATTAATCCCTCTTAAAAGCACCGTGTTAATCTTCACAGGGGCCATTCCGATATCAGAGGCTGTGTGGATATTCCGCAGGACGGTATCAAACCGGTCCTGGCCGGTGATGAAGCGGAATTTTTCACTTTTCAGTGTGTCAAGGCTGAAATTTAAACGCTTGATCCCCATTTCATAAAGTCTTTTCAGTTTGTCAGGGTCTAAGAGGGAACCGTTGGTTGTAACTGATATATCCGTGAGTTCGGGCAGTTGGCAGAGATTCCGGAGAAATTCCAGAATCCCTTTTCTCACAAAAGGCTCACCCCCTGTTACCCTCGCTTTTGTGACTCCGAGTTCAATGCAGGTTTTCACCACTTTGAGAATCTCTTCATAAGTGGCCACATCATGATGGGATACAAGATCGGTTCCGTCTTTGGGGGTGCAGTACCTGCATCGAAAATTGCAGCGATCGGTTATGGAAATCCTCAAATAGGTGACAGTGCCGGGAAGATCAGGATCATTCATTGCGTCTGCTGCTGTTTGTAAAAATTTAAAACAGCCTCCACCAGTCCGTCAATGGTATACGTCCGGGCTGATACGTCAGGGGTTATACCGAGATCCGCAGCAGTTTGTGCGGTGATAGGGCCGATGCACGCGGTTGAAATGTTTTTCATGGATTCACGCATACCAGAGTCGGAAAACAGGGAGACGAAATTCTTCACAGTGGATGAGCTGGTAAAGGTAACCATATCTATTTCGGAGTTTTCAAGGGATTTGCTGAATATTTCCTTTGACTGTTCATCCAGGGTTGTTACATAAGCGGTGACTTCATCAACAACCGCTCCCATTTTATCTAGTTCTTCCGGCAGAACGGTTCTGGCTTCCATGGCCCGGGGCAGAAGGATGTGTTTGTCTTTAACGCCTTGATCGGCAAAAGCCTCCACAACCGATTCCGCCTGGTACGTTTCAGGCAGGATGTCTGAAATAATACCGAATTGAGTGAGTTTATCCCTTGTTGCCGGTCCTATGCAGGCGAATTTCAGATGTCCGAGGGTCCTGACATCCTTCCCGAGATTGAAAAGAGTTTCAAAAAAGAACGCTACTCCGTTGACACTTGTAAATACAACCCACTGATAGGTGTCTATATCCTTAACCGCGTTTTCAAGCTGGGAGTTGTCAAAAGGGGGATTGATCTTGATGGCTGGAATTTCAATGCATTCTGCGCCAAGCCTGGAGAGTTTTTCCACAAGATCGCTTGCCTGAGCCCTTGCCCTGGTTACCACGATTTTTCTGCCGAGAAGCGGTAGATGGTCAAACCAGCTCAACTCCTCCCGCAACGAGACTACCTCCCCGACCACGATAATGGCAGGTGGTTTCAGTCCGCAATTTTCAACCTTTTCGACAATATCGGAAAGCGTGCCTGTGACGGTTTGCTGTGCCGGGGTTGTGCCCCATCTCACAAGAGCGACAGGCGTGGACGGGTTACGTCCATGCTTGACCAGATTGGCAGCAATGCTGGAAAGATTTTTTACTCCCATCAGGAAGACAAGAGTGCTTCCTCCTTTGGCAAGACACTCCCAGTTTATGCTTGTTTCAGCCTTGGTCGGGTCTTCATGGCCGGTAACAAAGGAAACCGAGGAGGCATGGTCCCGGTGGGTCAGGGGAATTCCAGCATATGCAGGCGCGGCTATGGCGGAAGTCACGCCGGGAACGATTTCGAACGGGATTCCGTTTTTCACAAGAACCTGGGCTTCTTCACCGCCCCGTCCGAAAATAAAAGGGTCTCCTCCTTTCAGGCGGGCCACCTTCAGCCCCTGAAGTGCTTTTTCAACAATCAGTGAATTGATTTCATCCTGGGTCAGGGTATGATCCCCCCCCTTTTTTCCGGCGTAGATGAGTTCAGCATCGGTATCCGTGTGTTTCAGCAGTGAAGATGATGCAAGATAGTCATACACCACAACGTCGGCGGCTTTTATACATTCAAGGGCTTTAAGCGTCAGCAGTTTCGGATCACCGGGCCCTGCACCGATCAGGGATACCTTTTTACGGTATTCAGTCATTTGAACTAATATTCTCCAGTATGGTTTTGGCTCCCTTGTCAAGGAGCAGGTCGGCCAGTTCGATTCCGGCGGTCCTGGTCTCATCAGGTCCGGATTCCACGGATTCTTTTATGACGGTCTTCCCGTCTTCTGACGAGACAATGCCGGTGAATCGGATGGACTGTTCACTAATGATTCTGCCGAAACAGCCCACCGGTACATGGCAGCTTCCTTCAATCTGTTGAAGAAACGCACGTTCTCCGGTCACGCATTTTTCCGTATCAGGATGATTCAGCTTTTCCATCATCGAATTGATGAAATTGTCGTTTTCCCGGGTTTCAATGCACAGGGCACCCTGGCCGGCAGCAGGAACCATTGTTTCCTCTGGCAGGTATTCGGTGATGACATGCTCCATTTCAAGCCTTATCAAGCCGGCGGCAGCCAGCAGAATGGCGTTGAATTCACCTGAATCGAGCTTCCCGAGCCTTGTATCCAGGTTTCCTCTTATGGATTGTATGGTAAGATCCGGCCGTGCATGTTTCAGCTGTGATGACCTTCGGAGGCTGCTGGTCCCGACGATCGAACCTGGCGTAAGCTCTGCAAGTTTTTGCCCGCTGCCGGATACGACAGCGTCAAAAGGGTTCTCTCTTACAGGGATCGCTCCTATAATAAGGCCTCCAGGCAGACTGCCGGGCATATCTTTCATGCTGTGGACGGCCAGGTCAATTTCCCTGTCAAGAAGGGCTTGTTCGATTTCCTTTACAAACAGGCCTTTCCCTCCGACCATCGAAAGCGGCCGGTCCACAACCCTGTCTCCCATGGTTTTGATGGGCAGTATCACCGGGGCGACTTCAGGAAAAAAGGCCTCTATCCGCGATTTAACCCATTCAGCTTGCCACAGGGCGAGTTTGCTGCCCCGGGTTCCGATTTTGATTTGTACCTTCATCTGCATCATCCTGTTCCGCAGGATGCGCAGCTTCCTGCGGAACAGCTGCCGCATGCGGATGAGGCGCTGGAAACGGCAGGTTCGCCGGGGGATGAAGAGTTGGAAACGAATCCGCACGCCGATAAGAGCCTTGAAAGTTCGGTGCTCTTGCAGGCAGGGCATGCAGGGGTTTCATTTTTAAGGACCAGAGTCTCAAAGCTGTTGCTGCAGTTGTTACATCTGTATTCGTATATCGGCATTTTTCCTCTCAAGCAGTTCCATTCTTAGTATTGGATTACAAACATACTATACTACTATTCCGCTGCCATTTTTGCAAGATTCAATTCTTTTGTTTTGCAGCCAGGCCGGAAAGATTCCATAAGTAGGTCGCCGCGGAAAGTGTTAACGACAAAAAGCCTGCGGAGGAAATAAATTCAGCCGCAGGCTTTTTTTACAGGAATGCCTTTGAGAATCATACTTTGAACTGTCGTACCAGCCCGTTTATTTTTTCAGCCATTTCAGAAAGATCCTGGGCCTCCTCGTTCACTCTGCCGCTGCCTGCAGCAATTTGTTCCAGCGCACCTGTGATTTCGGAGATGTCGCTGCTGATGCTGGAAACCATTTCAGCGCTCTTGTTGATGCTTTCACTGATTTCACTGGTTCCTGAAGAAGCCTGCTCAATTTTCGAGGATATTTCCTGGGTGGTAGCGGTTTGCTCTTCCACGGCAGAGGCTATGGTGGTAACGGTTTCATTGACTGTTGTGTTGATCCCGGCGACCTTTTTTATGCCGGATACCGCCAGGTCGGTGCTCTCCTGCATGTTGCTGATTTTCTCTTTGATCTCGGAAGTGGATTCTGCAGTCTTCTGGGCAAGCTCCTTGATTTCGTTTGCCACAACGGCGAATCCTTTGCCCGCCTCTCCGGCCCGTGCGGCTTCAATGGTGGCGTTAAGCGCAAGCAGGCTCGTCTGTTCGGAAATGTCCGAGATTACACTGGTTACGTTTCCGATATCCCTGGATGCTTCCCCGAGTTCATCCACCAGCTTGGATGCCTTTTCCGCTTCATCAGCCGCCTGGGTGGTCATTGAGTTGGCATGATTGGTATTCTGGGAGATTTCATTTATGGTGGATGTCATTTCCTCGGTTGCTGCAGCAACGATGTTAAGGTTGCTGGAGGCCTCGTCGCTTGCATTGTTGACTGCCTCGATGCTGGTTGCCATTGTTTCGGTGGAGGCGGCCACATCCTTGGACCTGCCTGAGGTTTTTTCAGTGTTTTCACTCATTTCAGCCGCCACTTTGAACATTTCCGATGACGAGGTGTTCAATCGGTCGGTACGATCGGTGATGTCCTTTATGATGTTGTGAATCTGTTCGATAAACCGGTTGAACCATCC
>JAWLES010000031.1:0-19694 GCA_041685935.1 Desulfobacteraceae bacterium
TTCGGTGAAAACGGAAAAAAACTCCACCCTTGAAAATTTTCCCGGGTTTGAAATCACCTATTGAACTGACCGGGGGGACCGCCGGAAAAAGCTGTTGCCACAGGTTCCGGCACCGTTTACCGTACCCGGCCGTATAAACCGGAATGCAGGCAGGCAACCAACGGTGCCGGAAACTTGTTCAAACAGCTATGAGCAGGACAGGATGTCGGCAGATTCGGCATCCCCCTTTCCAGCGGCAAGAAATCTTTTCAGTGCTGCTGAGTGAACATCGGCAGCCATATGAACCGGGCTCTTTTCGTATATTGGGTCCCAGTTCGCAGGGTCGGCAGTGCAGAAAAACTGCACCTCAAGTCCGAACCGTGTCAGGGCCTCCTGTAACGTCAACCCTGCCATTTTTCGCGCCGCATGCCAGGTTGCCCCGCAGGGGGCACCTCTTATGACGTCCATGCGCCTGATGCGATTGCTTTCCTGTTCAATGCTGATATAAGGTGATCCGAAAAGCTTACCGTATTCCCCAAGGCAGACCTGCCTTGAAAGCATACATCAGGTTGGGGGACAGATGACCGCCCCGCTTGAAATTTTTTTCCCTGAAGCGACAACCGGAATATTCGATTTTTCCGCCAGAACCGCCAGGTCCTCTGAAAGATCCGGGTGTTTTAAAAAATCGAGTATAAGATCCGCCCTGATATTTTCCGGAAGGTATTGTGTTGTATCATCGATAACCGGCTCAAGCGGTGAGTCGATGTCAATCACCTCTACGTCAAAACGGCTTTTGCCGAACTGCCTGATACCTTCTATTTTGGCGTTTCCCCGGCCTTCCTGCTGGATAAGAGTAATTTTCTGCATGAGTTAAAACCCCAGGTCCTCGTTGATCAGCACCACCTTGATTCGCTTCTTGGGAAAACATTTTTCAGTTATGGTCCATGTATTACAGATCCGGTCCGGGCTGCTGCAGTCATGACAGAACCCCTTTTCCCTGCAAGGGGTGTTTTTATCAAGATTCATGGTGTTTACCGGAGCTGCGTAATTCTTAATCCGCAGCATGGCGTCATCAAGGTCCGGGCATATTTTGTTTCTGCCGATAAACAAAAGCACGTTTTTCGGTCCCCAGGTAATTGCGGCCACCCGGTTGCCGATCATGTCCAGGTTGACCAGCTGCCCTGACTCGGTAACTGCATTGGTGCCGGTAATAAAAAGATCCGTCAGCAGCGATTTTCTTCTCAGCTCCATCTGGTCTTCAAACTCCAGGGTTTTATCAAAGGTGTTCAGTACTTCCATATTTTTATCATCCTTGAGCACATGGAAAAGCCCGGTTGCAACAAACGACATGGAGCCGCCCCATGAGACGCTTTTGGCGTTCAGCTGCGGAATAATATCATTCAATGCCAGATCCTTTGCATGATCAGCGGAAGATGCGGTATACATCTCGAAATTGTTGTTTTCCAGATTCTCTTTCACGCTTTCAAGTTTCAGGTCCCAGTAATTGTCAATTGGATTTTTCATATTTCACCTCAAGTAATAATTCGATTTAAACCCGGTATCCACTTTACCGCTAGATTTACCCTGCTTGCAACCCCAAAAAAAATTAAAAAAAACATAATTTTGGTATTGACTTAAAAGAAATTTCTTACTATGACAGTAGAAACGACATAAATTGCATTCAGCAAATAATTGCGATTTCCACACAGCCGAGCTCAAAACGGATCCACGATCACCGCGGCAAACAGCGCACGCTGAACCGGCCGAAACGCCGTGAGCAAACAGGTCCCGACAGCAGGACCGTTAAACGATAACAAATTTTGAAATCAACTCATATATAAGGAGGTGATGCCTTTTTTGTCAACAATCGTGAAGGCTGAATTAACTATTTCCCCATTCAGGCGAATCACGAACAAATACAAACAGATACACATATTTTTAATTAAAAAAGGAGGGAAAAGATGAGCCAAAGAGACGTTGCCGACACCACCGAATCCCAGATCGCCGTCCACTGGCAGGAAGAGGATTACTACTACCCGAGCCCCAAATTTATCGGCCAGGCGAACCTAACCGACCCGGCAGTATTCGACAGGTTTAAACTGGAAAATTTCCCTGACTGTTTTGTTGAATATGCCGAAATGCTTGACTGGTACAAATACTGGGACGAAGTCCTGGATACAAGTGATGCCCCGTGCTTCAAATGGTTCAGAGGGGGAAAAATCAACGCAAGCTACAACTGCATTGACCGTCATCTGGAAGAGAACAAAAACAAAACCGCCATCCATTTCGTTCCGGAGCCTGAAAACGAGCGGATCGATCATATCACCTACCATGAACTGTATGTGCGTGTAAACGAGTTCGCCGCACTCCTGCGCAATACAGCCAAGCTGAAAAGAGGCGACAGGGTTACCATTCACATGCCCATGTCGGCTGAACTGCCAATCACCATGCTCGCCTGCGCAAGGCTCGGAGTAATCCACTCCGTTGTATTCGGCGGTTTTTCCGCAAGTGCATGCGCCGACCGGATCGTGGACTCCCAGAGCCGGGTCCTTATCACCATGGACGCCTACTACAGAAGCGGCAAGCTTCTGGACCACAAACCCAATGCGGACGAAGCGGTGAAAATTTCCCAGGAGCAGGGCCAGACCGTTGATACCGTGCTTGTATGGCAGCGGTACCCCGGCAAGTATTCATCTGAAAAACCCATGGTGGAAGGAAGGGATATCTCTGTCAACGAAGAAATCACAAAATATTACGGAGAACGGGTGGAACCTGAAAGAATGCTGGCGGAAGACCCGCTTTTCCTCATGTATACCAGCGGAACCACGGGCAAGCCTAAAGGGTGCCAGCACAGCACCGGGGGCTATCTTGCCTATGTCACCGGCACATCAAAGTATATACAGGATATTCAGCCCAGGGATGTATACTGGTGCATGGCGGACATCGGCTGGATAACAGGTCATTCGTACATCGTTTACGGCCCCCTTTCACTTTGCGCTTCCAGCGTCATCTACGAAGGTGTTCCCACTTATCCTGATGCGGGAAGATCCTGGAGAATAGCCCAGAATCTCGACGTGAACATTTTCCATACAGCCCCGACAGCCATAAGGGCCCTGCGGAAAGTCGGACCGGATGAACCAGCCAAATACAATTACCACTTCAAACACATGACAACCGTTGGAGAACCCATTGAACCGGAAGTGTGGAAATGGTACGAATCCGCCGTGGGCAAAGGCGAGGCGATTATTGTTGATACATGGTGGCAGACCGAGACCGGTGGTTTTCTCTGCAGCACGGTTCCCGGCATAAATCCCATGAAACCCGGGAGTGCCGGCCCGGGCGTGCCCGGCATCCACCCGATTATATACGACGATGAAGGGAACGAAATCAAGGAGGCTGGCATCGCCGGCAACATCTGCATCCGGAACCCCTGGCCCGGCCTGTTCCAGACCATTTGGGGAGACCGGGACAGATTCGTAAAAACCTATTTCGAACGATACTGCAAAGACCCGAAGAGCACTGACTGGAAGGACTGGCCGTATATGGCGGGAGACGCTGCCATGAAAGCCGAGGACGGATACTTCCGGATTCTCGGAAGAATCGACGATGTCATCAATGTCTCCGGCCACAGACTGGGAACCAAAGAGATCGAATCCGCAGCCCTTGTGGTTAATGAAGTAGCAGAAGCTGCTGTTGTGCCGGTTGCACATGACATCAAGGGTACGGAACCTGACCTTTATGTCTCTCTTAAGCCCGGGCATGAGGCGTCCGAAGAGGTCGCCCAAAAAGTTTCCCAGGCGGTTATCGACCAGATCGGCAAAATCGCCAAACCCAGAAGAGTCTGGCTGGTCCCGGATATGCCCAAAACCCGTTCCGGCAAGATCATGAGACGTGTGCTCGGCGCCATTTCCAACAAAGGCGATGTGGGCAACGTCATGACCCTTGCCAACCCGGACGTGGTGGAAACCATCAAGGAAATGGTTGATAAAGAATAATCCTACAACTCGATTTACTGCACACATGGAGGCTGTTTATGGCAAATTTGTATGACGATGTCTACTACCAATCCATCAATGATCCGGAAACCTTCTGGGGAAAAATAGCAGAGGACTGCCACTGGTACAAAAAGTGGGACAAGGTTCTTGATGATTCCAACAAACCCTTTTACCGGTGGTTTACCGGCGGAGAAATCAATACGT
The DNA here is from genome assembly GCA_041685935.1 of Desulfobacteraceae bacterium. Classification (GTDB taxonomy): domain Bacteria; phylum Desulfobacterota; class Desulfobacteria; order Desulfobacterales; family Desulfobacteraceae; genus JAIPEK01. Next base: position 4,179 of record JAWLES010000031.1, read on the forward strand.
GTTACAATGCCCTCGACCTGCATGTGGACAACGGCATAGGGGACAACACGGCACTTATCTATGACAGCCCGGTAACCGGAACCCTGAAGAAGTACACCTACTTTGAACTCACCGATGAAGTCGCCCGTTTTGCAGGAGTACTTGCAGACAAGAACGTTGAAAAAGGGGACAGGGTGATCATATACATGCCCATGATTCCTGAAGCACTGGTTGCCATGCTTGCATGCGCACGGATCGGAGCCATTCATTCGGTTGTGTTCGGAGGGTTCGCCGCCAACGAGCTTGCCACCCGGATAAACGATGCAAAGCCGAAAGTTATTGTATCCGCCTCGTGCGGCATAGAAGTCAAAAAAGTGATTCCTTACAAGCCGCTTCTGGACAAGGCGATCGATATCGCAGATACAAAACCCGAATCCTGCATCATTTTCCAGAGGGATATGGAAAAAGCCCGGCTTGAGTCCGGACGGGATTTTGACTGGTCGGAACTGATGAAGGATGCCGTACCCAAAAACTGTGTTCCGGTGAAGGCAACCGACCCCCTCTACATCCTGTACACATCCGGAACCACCGGACAGCCCAAGGGAGTCGTGCGGGACAACGGGGGCCATGTGGTAGCCCTGAAATGGACCATGAACGCCATCTACGGGGTTGAACAGGGGGATGTATACTGGGCCGCATCAGACATCGGCTGGGTGGTGGGCCACTCGTATATTGTGTACGCGCCCCTGTTCAAGGGATGCACCACTATCCTGTATGAAGGAAAGCCGGTCGGGACTCCGGACGCGGGGGCTTTCTGGCGGGTCATTTCGGAGCACAAAGTTAAATCCCTTTTTACAGCACCCACCGCATTCAGGGCGATTAAGCAGCAGGATCATAAAGCTGAAATGATGAAAGGATATGATCTTTCCCATTTCAAATACCTGTTTCTTGCAGGCGAGCGGACAGACCCGGACACCCTGTCCTGGGCGGAAAAAAGCCTGAACGTGCCCGTAATAGACCACTGGTGGCAGACCGAAACCGGATGGGCCATTGCAGCCAACTGCGTAGGAATCCACAGGTTCGAGGTTAAACCCGGCTCTCCCACCAAAGCGGTTCCAGGTTGGGATGTCCAGGTGGTCGATCCCCAGTCCAACCCGGTCCCGAGAGGGGAAATCGGGGCGATTGTCGTGAAACTGCCGCTGCCTCCGGGAACTCTCCCCACCCTGTGGCAGAATGACGACCGGTACATAGAATCCTATCTGGAAGAATTCCCTGGATACTATAAAACCGCGGATGCCGGATATATAGATGAGGATGACTATATCTTCGTGATGACCCGGACGGACGACATTATCAATGTTGCCGGACACAGGCTCTCCACCGGGGCCATGGAGGAAGTCATCTCTGAGCATCCGGACGTGGCTGAATGCGCGGTAATGGGTGTCCATGACGACCTTAAGGGCCAGGTGCCGGTGGGGCTTGTTGTGCTGAATGCAGGAGTAACAAAGGACAAAGAGGAAATCGTTGATGAGGTCGTCCGGATGGTCAGGGACAAGATCGGACCTGTGGCCTCTTTTAAAACCGCCACTGTGGTCAAGCGTCTGCCCAAAACCCGGTCGGGCAAAGTTTTGCGGGGCACCATGCGGAGCATGGCCGATCAAAAAGAGTTTAAAACCCCTGCAACCATTGATGATCCCGCGATACTCGATGAAATACGGGACTCCCTTGCGGAAATCGGGTTAGGGAAAAAGAGCTGATACAAAACATATTAACCTGAAACCCTGCAATTGTATGAAAGGAGGTGATTCTGTCAGCGCCGGGTATTTTAAAGAGACGATAATCCAGAAGGATTATCCGCACTGAAAAATTGCAAGCTGATACAGGAGGGAAAACATTATGGATCCAAGAGTCTGGGTTTATATCTTTTTGGGATTATACATCATATACTGTTTCTGGTGGGGCCTGAGAGGATATTTCACTGAAAAAACATCATCAGGCTACTCAATCGGCGGGCGCTCTATTCCGTTTATCGCTTTTCTCATGGCGGCGACCGCAGCCTCGTTTTCAGGGTGGACCACGGTGGGACATCCCGGATTGATATGGCGGGACGGAATGGCATACGCGTTTGCGTCTTTTTACGTACTCACAATCCCCATCACAGGGGCTTTTTTCGCCAAGAGAAACTGGCTGATGGGAAAAAGGTACGGGTTCGTGACTCCCGGCGACATGTTCGCCTACTACTACAACAACGAGGCCGTCAGATGGCTGACGGTTCTTGCCGCGGTCCTGTATTCCATGTTCTATTCCGGTCTCCAGCTCATTGCAGCCGCCAAACTCTTTGAAATTGTTGCAGGAGTGCCCTACACCGCGGGTCTCATATTCATGGCCTTTATTGTCTGGTTTTATACGGTGACCGGAGGTCTCAAAGCCAGCACCTGGGTGGGAGTGATCCAGTTTATCCTGCTGGTACTGAGTATCGTCCTTCTGGGGTATTTCACCATCACCGCACCCGCTCTGGGCGGATGGACCGAGTTTTCCACCCAGCTCAAGGGCCTTGAAGCCAAATACATCGAGGTTCCTTCGGTGATTCACTTCGGACTCGGCGCCGGAGGGTGGACCGGCGTTATGATTTTAACATACATGTTCGCGCTCATGGGCATCCAGTCCTCTCCTGCTTTCACTCTCTGGAACTTCGGCCTCAAATCCCCCAAACCCCTTGCATGGCAACAGGTATTCATGTCCACATTCGTGGTTGGTGTCGCACTGTTCTTCTTTACCGCATTCCAGGGTATGGGAGCAAGGGTCCTGCAGTCTCTGGGCGAAATAGCCCCGCAGACTGACGGTGACGTGGTACCGATGCTTATGAACAATCTATTGCCCGGACCTATCATGGCAATCGTATTTCTCGGCATCATTGCGGCGATTCATTCCACATCCGCTCCGTATATCGGAACCGGCGGCACCATTGTATTGAGGGACATTTACTGGAGATATGTTAAAAAAATGGAAGCCGGACATGCCGAACAGATCTGGGCCAACCGCGTATTTGTCACGGTGATCACCTTGCTTGCCGTGATAGTGAGTCTGACTTCTCCCGGTGCAATTGTTATGATCGGCGGATTTGCAACCGCGTTCGGGTTCATCATGTACCTGATGCTGCTCGGTGTGCATTACGGGTTCAAGTACCCGAGCATCGGTGCCGCACTCGGACTTGTGGGCGCCATTGTCGCCTGTTTTGTCACCTACTTCGTCTACCAGTACCCCCTGTCCATGCATACGGCATTCTGGGGTCTCTTCACCGGTCTTGTGATCGCGTATGCCTGCCGCGGACTCGGCATAAAAGACAACGAGGAAACCATCAAACGTCAGGCGGAAGTCAGACAGTGGCTCAGCGATATCGACGGACCTTCCGAAAAGGGAAGGAAATGGCGTAATACCATGAAATGGGTTGTGCCGCTCTGGTACCTCTTTGCAATCGGTCCGTTCTGCGTACTCGGAAACAATGCGTTTGAATTCGGAGGATTCCTGCCCATCTGGTCCTGGCAGATCGTCTGGTGGATCATTGGAATCGTCATGATGTGGGCTCTCTGCTTCAAGGCTGAAATGTCCACCACATCGGAAGAGCAGATCAAGCGAGCCGACGAGGATCAGAACATCGTTGTCAAGGAAATATGATTTGAATTGCCCATGTAAACCAAAGGAGGTATATCATGGCACCTGAAGATAAATGGCTCATTGTCGTGCTAATCGCAGCGATTCTGTTTACAGCCAGCTTCGGCTGGGGAATGTGGGGATAAAAACCCGTTCTTCAGTCTGATATGACCCGTGCTGCGGCATACAGCCGCACGCGGGTCATTAATCCCCTTGTCCGGTATACCGATATGGAATCTAAAAACAGATTTATCCGGTTTGCAGTGATTGCCGTGACAGTAACCTTCTCACTCCTTGCGGCGATTCTTTTATCATTATGGAACCAGATGTCCGGTGCACAGGAACAACTGGTTCTTTCCATTCTTAACGAACATATAGGGTATTTTTTCGCAGCTTTCTTTCTTGTGCTCGCAGCTGTCCTTTTCGGGCTGGACGCCATCTTTCACATATACATCCTGCCTCTCAAAAGAATCACCGACGAAACAGCCCTGATCTTCACATCAAACCCGTCTTACAGGCTGAGGCCCCAGGGAGGATATGAAACCAGTCAGCTTGCAAGGATACTGAACAACTTTGCCGACCGTTATGAAAGGCTCGAACAGAATATAAACCGGAAAATATCCGAGTCAAGGGAGGAAATAGAAAACGAAAAAAACATCCTTGCCGCCATAATGGCTGAACTTCCCGAAGGTGTGCTTATTTGCAACAAAAACGGCAGGATCATACTGTACAACAGGCAGGCAAAATACTATTTTTCCAAAGTTGAAGACCCAAAAGCTGATCAGGAAGATTATACTGAAGAAAATTTCCTGGGACTCGGCAGGTCCATTTTCAGCCTTCTGGACAAAAACTTTATAGCACATGCCATTGAAAAGCTCGAATACCGGCTCAATTCCCAAAAATCGGAAAACATATCCTCCTATTTTATCGCACCGGTTTCAAGGCAGTATATCTGCAGGTTCGAAACGGTTCCGATCCTGAACAAAAACATGGAAATGACCGGATTCGTTCTTATATTCAAGGACATCGGTCATGAAATAGACCGGTACAAAAAAATTGACTCGCAAATTCAAACCTTGAAAAGAGAGATTATGCCCTACAGGGAGAATCCTGAAATAGAAAGGCAGCTGCAGAAGATCGAGTCGGAAATTATAGAAACCCTGATCACGCGGAACCACCTGGCCGGGATTTCAGTTAAAGAAATCCTCTCTTTTATTCAGAAAAGGGCCGGGCATAAATTCGGATTGAGGATCAACGTACTGGGTGCGGACATTGACGCCACCATCATGCTGGATACGTATGCCTTTATCGAATGTATAATGTTCATCGTGAATACTGTTTACAAACTTTCAGGCGTAGAAGAATTCGATTTGAAACCCAGAACCGCAAGCTCGAATGTATACCTGGATCTTGAATGGAAAGGGGAAAGTTTGACCATAGACCGGCTTTACGATATGAAAACCTCTTATCTGGATACCGGAGAGACTTTTCTGCCGCTTACCCTGCTCGATGTTCTCAAACAGCACAACGGGAAAATCCGGCTTATAAATCCGTCATCATCCGGTTTCTCAGGCATACGGATCATCCTTAAATCCAAATCCGGGCCTGAATCTCCTGCCGGGCATATCAGGAGATCCCCTGTAATTGCGGAACGGAAGGTAGAATTTTATGATTTCGATCTCTTTCGGATGGAGGGTGTTGTCAAGCATTTCAACTACCCCGTTGACAAACTGACATACACGGTATTTGATACGGAAACCACCGGTCTCAGGCCTGAAGAGGGAGATGAAATCATCTCCATCGGTGCGGTACGGATCGTGAACAAAAAGATCCAGTACAACGAAACATTTGAAAAAATGATCGACCCTGATCGGCCCATCCCGTTTGAATCATACAGGATTCACGGGATCACCCGTGAAATGGTCACTGGAAAGCCCTGCGTCGAAAAGGTCCTGAAGGAGTTCGGCAAATTTGCCGATGACACCGTGCTTGTGGGGCACAACATTGCTTTCGACATGAAAATGATGCAGATGAAGGAGGCCTCCTCCGGCATTGTCTTCAAAAACCCGGTTCTGGATACTCTTCTTTTGTCGGCATTCCTGCATCCGAGCCGGACAAAGCACGATATGGAGGAAATCGCCAGGCGCGTGGGTGTTGACATCATCGGACGCCACACCGCACTGGGGGACGCCATCGCTACTGCTGAAATATTCATGAAACTCCTGCCTCTTCTCCAGCAAAAAGGGGTTTACACTTTAAAGGATGCACTTGATGCATCCAGGCATACATATTATGCAGGTATAAAATATTAGCAGCCGATTGAGGAGGGCGTATGCGCCAGCAGGATCTGAACACCATAACCAGGATACCGCCGTTTTCCTTTATTCCGGAAGACGCAGTACGGTCCATATTGGAGCACTTTTCCCTGGTTACCCATGAAAAAGGGGAAATTCTTTTTGTACAGGAAATATCCGGAATCGAACACTTCCATATCATCCTCAAGGGATCGGCAGAGCTGTATTTCGAACATCAGCAGGAAAAAATACTCAAAGGCGTTCTTGCCGAAGGGGACACGTTCGGCGGCATCTCCATTCTGATGAACAACTCTGTGGCGGTCAGGACAATGAAACTTATCGAGGATACGGTTTTTTTCAAACTCCCGTCCACGGTTTTTCTCGACCTTTGCGAAAGATTCGATCACTTCAGGGAGTACTTCACAAACACCTTCGGCAAAAAAATGCTGGACCGGTCCTACGCCGGGATCATTGCAAGGCAGATATCAGGCCGGGAAAATACGCTTCCCTTTTTCAACCAGCCTATTTCTTCCATTTTTCGCCCCAACATTCTCTCCTGCACCTTTGAGGACTCCATCACAGTGGCAGCCGGTAAAATGGCGGAAAACCGTTCCACTTATATATTCGTCAGAAATAAGTCCGGCAGGGTCTCGGGCATCATCACTGATGCCGACCTGCGCAGGGTGGTTGGCGGACGGTACGATTCCTCCGGGAGCGCTGAAGAGATCATGTCAACACCCCTCATATCGGTTTCCATCGACGCCCAGGTTTTTGAAGCGTTTTTAACCATGATTGAAAAGGATATAAAACATCTCCCGGTGACCAACAAGGCAGGCGAAGTAACCGGAGTGCTCACGGACAGGAACATCCTTGCTGAACAGGGAAAATCACCGTATTTTCTTCTCCAGGAAATCAAGAACGCTGAAAGGTTCGAACAGATCGAAAATATCTATGACAGACTTCCGTCCATCATGCTCGAGCCGATCAAAAACGGAGCCAAATCGGACAATCTCACCCGCCTGATCACAACTTTTTCCGACGCCATACTCAATAAAATAATCGAATTCGCAGTTGAGCGGGCCGGACCTCCTCCATGCGAGTTCGCCTTCATGGTTATGGGCAGTGAAGGCAGAAAGGAGCAGACACTCAAAACCGACCAGGATAATGCAATCGTATATGAAGACATTTTTGATCCTGCATTGGCAAAGGAATGCAATAAATACTTTCTAAGCCTTGCAGAAGACATATGTACCCGTCTTGACAGGGCGGGCTTCGATTTCTGCGAAGGGGGCAACATGGCCAAAAACCCGACATGGTGCAAACCCCTTTCCACATGGAAAACATACTTTTTTGACTGGATTCATACTGCCGATCCCAGGGATCTGCTTTACTCAAGCATTTTTTTCGATTTCAGGTGCGCCTGGGGAAACCAGCACCTCACGGACGAACTTCACGCATATCTGTTCAAATCACTTGAGGGATGGGCAGGCTTTTTCCGGAACCTTACGGAAAACGCCCTGTACTTCAAGCCTCCCTTAGGCTTTTTCAGAAACATTCTGGTCCAGTCCAAGGGAGAGCACAAGGATTCTTTCGATATCAAGCGGGCCATGATGCCGATTATCGATTTCGCCAGAATTTACGCCCTGAAAAATTCCATAAGGGAAACCAACACGCTGCTGCGTCTTTTCCGGTTATATACCAGGCATATACTGACAAAGGAGGAATACAACGATATTGTACAGTCCTACCAGTTTCTCATGCATCTTCGGTTCATAAGACAGATCACCGCCATAACGGACGAAAAGGGCAAGGCGGACAACTACATTAACCCGAAAAATTTATCCAGAATCGATCAGACCATGTTAAAAGAAATTTTCAAGCGGATTGAAAAAATACAGCAGAAACTGAGTATCGAAATTACAGGAGTCAATTAGATGATTGACAGTCAATTCATAGGAGCGCACTTTTCCACCGCAGGGGGGCTGGAGAATGCAGTCACCGAGGCCCGGGAGCACGACTGCAACGCTGTCCAGCTTTTTACCAAAAACTCGAGAACATGGAAGGAGAAGTACCCCGGTGTCAATGAAATCAACCGGTTTCTGGAAACAAGGGAACAGCTCCGCATCAGCTGCATGATCTCACATGCCTCCTACCTGATCAATCCGGGGGCAAGGGAGAGTGAAAAACTGGAGAAATCAAGGTCGGCCCTGAAAAATGAGCTGATCCGGTCCGGTCTTTTACAGATATCAGATATCGTTCTTCATCCGGGCTCCCATATGAACCGGGGCGAAACAGCCGGAATCCGAACCATCGTGGAAAGCATTGATTCCGTTTTTGAAAAAATAGAAAATCCTCAGGCCAGGCTTCTACTTGAAACCACATCAGGGCAGGGAACCAATATCGGGCACCGGTTTGAACATCTTGCTGAAATCATGAGCCGGTCAAAATACAGTCACAATCTCGGAGTATGCCTTGACACCTGCCACATTTTCGTTGCTGGTTATGACATCAGGACAGAGGAATCCTATGCAAAAACCATGGATCTTTTCCACAGCATAATCGGGCTTGAGCATCTCAGGGTCATCCACCTTAACGACTCCAAAAATGAACTCGGTTCAAGGGTTGACCGGCACGAACATATCGGAAAAGGATATATAGGTGAAAACGCGTTCCGGACAATCATGAACGACAGGAGACTCACCCGCATTCCCAAAATCATTGAAACGCCTAAAAGGGAAAACAAAAAGGCAATGGACCGGTGGAATATCGACCTTCTCAAGGGATTTATCATTTAACCTGTTGTTTTTTCCTGATTTCAAATGATCCCGTGAAGGCTTTTTCCACTTGCTCCCAATGCATCGACCCGCCGGCTCACGCGGCTGTCCGGGATCAGTGAGGGTGCATGAAAAGGCTTGATCCTTGCATCTATGATCAAGGGAGGTCTGCATCCCCAGTGTTTAAAGCGGGTAAATCCCCGGACCCCGTGGATGTCGTGCGACGGATTGGACCTTGTGAAAGTCACCCATAAAAAATTGGAAAAATCACGGCACATCCATACAGGATCTTCGGCAACAACCACAAGTGCGATACCGTCTTCCTCCCTGAGCCCGGCAAGGTGTTCGGCAAGCCACTTCATCTCGCTGTCCGCTTTCAGGTAGGTTTCAAACAAGGGGCCTTTGACCGCGACAATGCCGGGTGCTGCAACCGCGGCATCAGAAAAAGGCCGTGGCAGATTCCAGGCTGCGGGAAGTGTGTCTTTCAGAGTCCGTTTCTTTTCACCTGCCGCAGCCATGATAACCTTTGAGCCCCTGTTGAGAGAGCTTGAGGAGTAATCCAGGGTGTCAATGGTGGTCCTGGTCTGAAAATGCAGATCTTCTGCAAAATCCATCCGCTCAAGCACATGGCATATGAACTCCTTTTCGTTGTAAATATCAGGAGAGGGCCTGTCCTGGTCCGCACAAATCAGAAGGTATTTGGCAAGGGAGAGCTGCCCGGTGCCGAGAATGGCGTTTGCATGGGTCAAAAGCTCCCTGGGGCGCCTGGGCTCGTACGGCACGTAACGCTCCTTTGCCGTGGCGAAAAGAAGGGGATGCACACCTGCGGCATCAACAGCATGCACCTTTGTCACACCGGGAATCAGGCTGGGAATTTCAGGACCGGCAAGCTCATGGATCAGGCGTCCGAAAACCGTATCCTCCTGCGGCGGCCTTCCCACCACCGTGAACGGATAAACCGCCCCCTTCCGGTGGGTCACGGATCTCACTTCAAGGTAGGGGAACTCGTGGGCAAGGGAATAGTATCCCAGGTGATCACCGAACGGACCCTCTTTTCTGGTTCTTCCCGGTACGATTCTTCCGGTGATGCAAAAATCCGCATCCAGTGATGTCACGTGTCCTGACTCCCGTGCATACCGAAAATTCCTGCCGGCAAGAGCTCCTGCGAAAAAAAGCTCGCTTAAATGCTCGGGCATGGGCATCACTGCGGCAAGGGCATGGGCAGGCGGGCCGCCGATGAAAATGGAGACATTCAGGGGTTCCCCTTTTTCAAGGGCCTTGAGGTGATGATTACCGATTCCCCGGTGAAGCTGATAGTGAAGCCCGGCCTCTTTGTCTTTGGCATAATCCCCGCCTGAAATCTGCACCCTGTACATTCCCAGGTTCGCGCCCCGGATGGAATTTGAATCAGGGTCCATGGAAAACACCTGTGGAAGCAGAACAAATGCGCCTCCGTCCCCGGGCCAGCATTTGATCAGGGGAAGCTGTGAAATGGCGGTCTTATAAACATGGGAAGTGTTTTTCCTTCGCTGAACCGGCCAGGCATGTAAAAGCGCCGTCATGGAACGAACACCTGAGAGTGGATGTTTGAAAAACGCAGCCGGATCGGATTTTATTTTAATAAGCTGCCTGAGTTTGCTGAATTCAGGCTCAAGGATTTTCAGGGCCCTTTCATATGTGCCGAAGAGGTTGGATACAGCAGGAAACCGGCATTGCCTGATATTCTCAAAAAAGACCGCCGGGCCGTTGTTACTGAAAACACGCCTTGTGATTTCAGCCATTTCAAGGTCCGGGTCCACCTCTTCAGTCACCCGGACAAGCTCATTTTCTTTTTCAAGCCATTGGACACACTCGGCAAGGTTTTTAAATTTCATAGGGAAACACTCTGCCTGAAACCGAACTCAATGCTGTTGTCCATGTAGAAAACTGCATCCGGTACAAATCTGTACAGGGATGCATTATAAGCTTTATGGAAAAACTCGGTGATCCTGCTTGTGTCACAATCGATCCTGAACTTTTTCACATACGCCAGAGCCTTGAGGGAAGACTCCACTTTCCGCTCCACCTGTGATATGCTTCCCTGCATCTGCAGTCCTTTTATATTCTCCACTTGCTGGTCATCATGAAAAACAGCTGCGGCACATACTCCGCGGGATTCTTCCAGATCTCTTATATGCCTTGATTCCCTGTTCGAAAAAAAATAAAACGCACCTGCGGAAAACAGATAATATACCGGAGCCGCCCAGGCTTTGCCGCCGGAAAAGGTGGAAAGTGTCATCACCCGGCCTGTCAGGGCGAGCCTGCGCGCACCGGCCTGGATTCCCGATCTATAAGTATCCCCATTCCTTGAGTCTCTTGTACGCATGGGCGGCATATTTTCCCTGTTGCACACTGTTCAGGTAAGCTTTGTAATGTTCTGCAGCCTGTTCTTTCCGACCCAGTTCCTCAAGAGAGTAACCCTTGAAGAACGTCACCTGCGGATTGGAGCCGAGTATCGAATCATACTTTTCAAACTGCTTTAAAGCACGGTCAAACTTTTTAACATTGAGATACGTCAAACCGGAAACATAACGGGCCTGGGCACCTTCCGGATCAATGGAGACAGCCGTCTTTGAAAAGTTTTCCGCCTGGGAATATTTCTCCTGGACCAGAAGACACTTGGCCGTCATCAGGTTTGCAGCATAATCATTTCCAAGCCTGCTTAACCCTTTTTTATACTTTTGCTCCGCTGCTTTATAATCCTTTTTCTGCATTAATGCTTCTGCTTCCTGCAGCTTTTCAATGGAATCTTTATCAGCCCTGAGCCCTGCCGTGGCATCCATGTATCTGTCACGTAAAAGCGGCAGGTCCCTTGATTGGCGGTACCGGTTTTCCGCTCTTTCGGTTGCATCCTGATACCTCTCCGATCCCATGGGATGCGTGGAAAAAAGGACTGAAGCAGCAGAAGGTTTTTCCTTGTGCATGGTGTTGAGCATCTCCATCAGGCCCACAAAACCCAGTGTGGAATATCCGCTCTCAACCATGTATGCATTTCCAAGGTCATCAGCCTGCCGTTCGTTGTCCCTGGAATAATGGGCCAGAAGCATCTCCTGGCCGACCATCCCGAGCTGCCTTACAAGGCCTTCAAGCCCGCTGTCACCTGTGCTCAGAGCAGCACTCACACCCCCCACCAGAACGGATGAGAGCGTGCTTTTGGATACCTGCTCCGCAGTATGACGGGCGTTCACATGACCGAGTTCATGCCCGAGGAGAGCTGCCAGCTCAGCCTCGTTTTCAAGCTTTAACAAAATACCCCTTGTCAGCCCGATACTGCCCCCGGGAAATGCATAGGCATTAATATACACCGCATTGACACACCTGAAGGAATAAGGCATGTCCTGCCTGTGGACTGCCGGCAAAAGCCGTTTGCCCACATCCTGGATATATTTGTTCAAGGCTTTATCCGAACTTTCTCCGTAATCCGCTGAAAACTGGTGCGGAGAATGCTGCCGGTCAATGCTTATTTCCCGCTCCCTTGACACCATCATAAGCTGGCGTTCCCCGGTCACCGGGTTAACCGCACATCCGGACAGCATGTTCAGCCCTGCCATCCCCGCGCCCGAAAGAAGCAGATACTTTATGAAATCACGCCTGGCAGGATTTTCAGGAAAAATCAATTTGTCCATATCAATAAACTCCCCTCACCGGGACTCCTTATTTTACGTGCGCTTTCATTTAAAGCCTGCTGAAGGAGCCGGCAATCATACACACGAGCCCGAACCCCAGCAGAAACTGGTATGCCGCAATTTCGATGAAAAGAAAATTAAGCCCTGTCACAAGTATTTCCACTGGAATTGACGCAATTATTCCGTCAACTGTATTGTTTGTCAGGTCCGACATGGTGAGGTCCGTCCACCCCTCCTGGTTCATGAAAAGAGAAATTCCCTGGAAAAGCAGCAGCACCAGTGCAGCTGCCCAGGAAATAAGTCCGATTCCGGTAAACTTATTCATAGCTGTTTTTACTCCGCGGTTTGGATGTTTATTTTCCTCTCTTTATATTCGCTCGCACCGCATCAGTCAAATATTTTAAACCATTTTTCAGCTTTTCTTCAAGTGTGGTTTATGATACATCTGATAACCGTTTACTATGACTGACAACGGATTATTCAAAAAAATCGGCATAGCCACGTTCATCATGATGGCTTCCATTTTCGCCAGCAGGGTGATCGGGCTTTTCAGGGAGATGGCCATTGCATTTGCAGGGGGAGCGCAGGGCTGCGTGGATGCATACCAGGTAGCTTTTATCCTCCCGGAAATTCTGAACCATATTGTGGCAAGCGGTTTTCTCTCGGTGACCTTTATCCCGATTTTCACCTCTTATCTGACAAGCGGCAAAGAGGAGGAAGGCTGGAAAGTATTCTCCATCATTTTCAACACGTTCGGCCTGCTTCTGCTCGTCTTTATCATAACAACATTCGCTTATGCCCCTGAACTTGTGAGCATCCTCGCACCGGGCCTTAAAGATCCCGAACTCTTTCAGAGCGCAGTAAGGATGACACGGATCATCATTCCGGCCCAGTTTTTCTTTTTTACGGGCGGCCTTTTCATGGCGGTTCAGTTTACCAGGGAAAAATTTCTGATCCCTGCACTGGCACCACTTTTGTATAATCTCGGAATCATCGCCGGCGGCCTGCTTTTAAGCCCGTTAATCGGCATGGAAGGATTTGCATGGGGTGTGCTTGCAGGCGCATTTACAGGAAATTTCCTTCTCCAGTATGCAGGGGCAAAGAGGCTTGACCTGAAACTATACCCTTTGATCAACATAAAACACCCCGATTTCATCAGATACATTCTCCTGACCCTGCCTTTGATGGTTGGACTGACCATGACGTTTTCCACTGAAATTCTTCTCAAATTCTTTGGATCCTACCTGGATGAAGGGAGTATTGCATCGCTCAACTATTCGCTGCGGATAATGTTTATCCTGGTTGGATTTTTCGGCCAGGCCGTGGGGGTCGCCTCCTATCCCTTCATGGCGCAGCTTGCAGAGAAAAAGGAATTCGGGCGGCTGAACGAGGTTTTAAACAGCACACTTAAGTTTTTAATCCTTGTAATCCCTTTTTCCGTCCTCATGATAGTTTTACGGTACGAAACCGTCCTGCTGCTGTTTCAGAGGGGAGAATTCGGGGAAAAAGCCACCATAATGACATCCAATGTCCTGCCGTTTCTCCTTGCCGGCGCTTTCGCCTTTGCCGCCCAGACAGTGGTGGTCAGGGGGTACTATGCAGCCAAAAACACATGGTTCCCCGCACTTTTCGGAACCGTCACCGTGGTGTGCAGCCTGCCGCTGTTTTTCCTGTTCATGAATCTTTTCCAGGCAAGGGGGGTGGCCATTGCCCTGTCAGTATCCGCATTCCTCCAGGTGATGGTGCTGTACGAGCTCTGGAGCCGGAGAACCGGCAACAGGGGAAAAACCGGCGTATACCTTTTTTTCCTGAAAATCAGCCTGATAAGCATACTGATCGGCTTGATCTTGTCCGGGATCACTTCCTTTTTATACAGGTTTGCCGACCATACCACTCTCACCGGTGCCCTCCGGGTATGCGCGGTTGCGACTCCCGCCTTTTTCATACTGTTCATCGGTGCCGGATACACATTCAGGATCCATGAAATCTTCGCCCTGACAAGGGCGGTCCGGCAAAAACTCAGGCGGCCTTGAGAACAGCAGGTTACATGCAGCAGCCGTTCACACCGTCAAGCAGCCGGAGTAACGGCATGATCGCTATATCTTAAACCCTTCCACAAGCTTCTTGAGCTTGTCCGCCATTTCTGAGAGTTTTCCGGCTTTGCCGCTCACATCACTGCTGTTATTTTCCACCTGGGTGGAGGCTGCATCCACATCCGAGATCCGGTTTGCGATTTCATCCGCAGCCTCGGCCCCTTCGGTGACATTCTTGCCCACATCGGTAATGGTCCTGGAGACCTCGGATATGCTGCCGGAGATTTCCTCGCTCGTGGCGCTCTGTTCTTCAACCGCGGTTGCAATGCTTGATATGGCGTCGTCTGATTCGTGTATCCGGCCCGAGAGCTTGCCGATTTCTTCAACCGTGGTGGTAACCCGGCTGCGTATGCCCTTGATCTTCTCATCCACCTTTTTCGCAGAAGCCCCGGCCTCTTCAGAAAGATCGGTTATTTCCCTGGCCACCACCGCAAATCCTTTTCCGGCCTCTCCTGCCCTGGCGGATTCTATCTTGGCATTCAGGGCCAAAAGACCTACCTGTTCGGCAATGTCACTGATCTCCGTGGTCACGACATCAATGTCTTCAGCCTCTTTGCCGAGCTTGTCGATCACTTCGGAGAGATGCTCGAATTCACTCACCGATCCGTCCACCACCTCTTTTGCCACATTGGCATTCCTGGAAATTTCGCCCACGGTAGAGCTCATCTCCTCGGAAGCGGACACCACCGTGTTAAGGCTGGAAGAGGCCTCCTCCATGGAGGCTGCAATGGAATTCAAATTGGCGCTCATCTGCTCAGCCGCCGAAGAAACCGAGCTTGAATTTTCCGAAGTCTCCCTGCTTCTTTTGCTCAAGGTTTCAGAAATCCCTGTCAGGTCGGAGGCAGACTGGGTAAGGTCGGAACTGGAATCCACCACCTCTTTTAAAGCCTTCCGCACATTCTGGTTAACAAGATGGATCCGGTTAAGGATATGGTTCATCTCATCCCCTGACCGCACCTCTGTGGAAAAGGTGAAATCCCCTGACCGCATTTTTTCCGTGGCCTGAAGAACAAGAGCCGTCTTTTTGTTGACAAGGAAATGAAAAAAGACCCATACAAAA
>JAWLES010000032.1:0-16692 GCA_041685935.1 Desulfobacteraceae bacterium
TTGAACTGGTGCTGCCGGATCAGCCCCTTCGTGTCCTTTCCGTAAGAACCCGCCTCTGACCTGAAACAGGGGGTATAGGCTGTGAACTTTATCGGCAGATCCTCCTGTGCAAGGGTCTCATTCGAATAAATGTTTGCCATTGGTACTTCAGAGGTCGGGATCAAGTAATAGTCCCACCCCTCCAGCTTGAACAGATCCTCCTTGAATTTCGGAAGCTGCCCGGTTCCTGTCAGGCTTGCGCTGTTTACAATAAACGGAGGCAGTGTTTCCGTATATCCGTGCTCATTTACATGAATATCAAGCATAAAGTTGATCAGCGCCCGTTCCATCCGGGCACCCTTTCCCATATAAAGAGGAAACCTGGCACCTGCGATTTTGGACGCCCGGTTAAAATCGAGTATTCCCAGTGTCTCCCCTATCTCCCAGTGGGATTTGGCATCAAAGTCAAACTCAGGAATCCTCCCGACCTCCTTTAGAAGGGAGTTGTCATCCTCATCCCCGCCTGCAGGGACATCCGGATGCGGGATATTCGGAAGCGAAATCATAAAGTCATAAATCCTGTACTCTATATCAGTCAGCTCTTTGTCAAGCTCCTTTATCCGGGCGGACAACTCTTTCATTTCAGTAATTACCAACTGGGCATCTTCACCGGCCTTTTTCATTTGCGCTATTTTATCGGATACGGTATTTCTCTCATTCCTCATTTTTTCAATCTTTTGAAGAATCTCTCTTCGATTCTTCTCATCGACTGAGAAAGCCTTGAAATCAGCCTTTGCACCTCGGCTTGAAACCGCCTGTTCCACATGTTCCAAATTCTCTCTTACAAACTTAATATCCAGCATATACGATTAAACCTGTTTTTATTCATACCACATGTTGTTAATTTCCTGATATCAGGCATTTAAATGATTTTCCATCGATTATGGTCAAATAACATGATGCCATGAAACAGTCAATAATTATTGAGTATTGACAATTCGTCACTCCTGTATAATATTAAGCAAAAATTATGTATCTTGAGGAAAGTTCTATGGACGAGATAAAAGGCCCGAAAGACAGCATTTTAAACAAAATTGCGGATGTGATTGCTCATTTTTCTCGAGAAGAGCAGATTGAAAAACAAAAGACCATTGAAAACAAGCTCTTTGAGTTTGCAAACTTTATAGAGGCTTCCGCCGTATTTGTATATACAGGCAAAGCCGGAGAAATCCCCGCAGAGAATATCATCAAACGGGCGCTTGAGCTTGAAAAATCCATTGTGCTGCCCGGCTATGCCGGACTGAAAAACGCGGTTAACCTGTACCGTATCAACGAGTTCCCTTCCGATCTCGTGGAAAACGATAACGGCGTTCCGGAGCCTGATCCGGGCAAATGCAAGAAGGTAAAGCCGGAAGAGATTGAAGTGGCACTTATTCCAGGACTTGTTTTTGACGACAAGGGGGGACGGATGGGATTCGGTGACGGATTTTACAAAAAACTTATTACGCAACTGCCCGAGACCTGCAGAAAAATTTCCCTTGCTTTTGAAGAACAGGTTGTGGACCAGGTAAACATGGATTCCAGAAAGCATTCCGTGGATATTATTATCACTGACAAGAGGGTGATATATAAAATCTGAGCCCCGGCAGACTATGGATTCAAATCTTTGTGGAACATGTTCAGGTTCCGGGTTGCGCCCATTGAGATAACCGTATCACCTGGTTCCAGAAGGGTATCAAACGAAGGGTTGAAGAGCATCTCCCCGTTCTCTTTTTTTATTGCGATGATGATGAGATTGTATTTCTGACGTATGCCCGAATCCTTGAGCGCCACATTGACGAACACGGAATTGGTTGAGACATAGGATTCCTCTATCTGTATGGCCACTTCCTTTCTGGAAAGGGCGAGATCAAGGAAATTGCTTACGCTGGGACGCAAAAGCTTCAATCCCATTGACGCCGCACCGATATCATACGGGGACTCAACCTTGTTGGCTCCGGCTATCAAGAGCTTCTGCTTGACATCCTGGCTTCCCGCCCGGGCCATAATATAAATCATAGGATTGAGCTGCCTTGCCGTGAGCACAAGGAACACATTCGCGGTATCCGTGGCAAGGGCGGCTACAAAATAGGCGGCCCGCTCGATACCCGCCTTCCGCAGAACTTCCTCGCTGGAGGCATCCCCGTGCAAATACAGCATATTGTCCTCTTCCAGAACCGGCACCAGGGCCTCATCCTTTTCAATGACCAATATACCTGAGGTCTCGTCCTTTATAAGCCTGCAAAGCATCCTGCCGATCCGGCCGTAGCCGCAGACAATGTAATGATTCTCAAGCCTTTCGATCTCTTTATTCAACTTTCTCCTCCCGAGAACGTTTACAATTTCTCCTTCCACTATGGATTGCACGATCACACCTGCAAGATAAAGGAAATAACCCACTCCCACAAAAATAAGAACCATGGTGAAAATCCTGCCGGCGGTGCTTACATCATGCACTTCAAGGTATCCCACCGTACTCACGGTTATGGCGGTCATATAGGCGGAATCAAGCACACTCCACCCCTCTATGAGCACATATCCTGTGGTACCGCCTGCAAAGATCAGCACGGCAATGGTAATGACCGCAACCGTATTGGTAAGCTTATCCATTCCTGCTTTTTAACCGGTAAAGAGAAAAAAATCAACAGGGATTCTTCCGGAAAACACGGTTCGGAAGACTTACGTTTTTACTGCGGCCATGCCTTAGGACCGTTTCTATTTACTTGACTGAACCGCTGAATGCTGCTAATAGAGGTACCATGAATGAAGAGCCGAAAAAATATGAACACTGGCGCAGGAATATGGTGGAAAACCAGATCGTGGCCAGGGGAATAACAGACCCGGATGTGGTCAAAGCCATGGAAAAAGTGCCCAGACACCTTTTCGTGAGTGAAGCCCTCACCGGGAGCGCTTACGGAGACTTTCCCCTGCCCATCGGTGAAGGCCAGACCATTTCCCAGCCGTATATCATTGCTGAAATGACAAACGCACTTGAACTTACCGGAAACGAACGAGTTCTTGAAATCGGAACCGGTTCCGGTTACCAGGCAGCCATTCTGGCGGAGATTGTATACAGGGTCTACACCGTGGAGAGGAACAATACGCTTTTTCTTAGTGCCAAAAAGCTGTTTGACAGGCTGAAATACTACAATATAGTAACCAGGTACTCGGACGGCACACAGGGATGGGAAGAAGAAAGTCCGTTTGACGCCATAATCGTGACAGCAGGGGGCGAGTCAATCCCAAAACCCCTGATTGACCAGCTCGCACCCGGAGGCCGCCTCGTGATGCCTGTGGGCGGCAACTTCACACAGGATCTTCTCAAGGTCAAAAAGACCGAACAGGGACTGACCACAACCAGCCTCGGAGGCTGCAGATTCGTAAAGCTGATCGGCCAGCACGGCTGGGAGGAATAATCATTGCTGCGGCGGCTTTATGACTGGGTACTCCAATGGTCCGAAAGACCGGGGGGCTCATGGGCGCTTTTCATTATCGCTTTCTGTGAGTCATCTTTTTTCCCGATTCCGCCGGATATTCTTCTGATCGCCCTTGCAGTCGGCAGCCCCGGAAAAGCTTTCCGATTTGCTTTCATCTGCAGTGCCGGGTCTGTTCTGGGGGCGTGCCTGGGATATTTTATCGGATGGCAGTTCATGGATATGATCGGCCGCCACATCATTGAATTTTATCATCTGACTGAGAAAATGGCGCACATCGAAACCCTTTTTAACCGGTGGGACGCCTGGGCCATATCCATAGCAGGGTTCACACCGCTTCCGTTCAAACTCTTTACCATATCCGCAGGCGCCTTTCATATCAACCTGCCTGTTTTCATCCTTGCCTCCACATTTTCCCGGACCCTCAGGTTCATGATTCTGAGCCTGCTGATTTTCCTTTTCGGGCCCGGCATCAAACGGTTCATAGACCGGTATTTTAACCCCCTTGCAGTCACATTCACTGTTTTACTTGTTGCCGGATTTGTTGCTGTAAAATATTTATTCTGATATAAGAATATTCATGATGCAATGGTATTATCCACCCACGGCAAAAGAATTTTTCAAAAGGACCTTTTCCCTTTTGAATTTGTCAATAATTGTTGTCACCTGTATATTCGCCGCAACCGAATTCCGGTACAACTGGTGTGAAAAACTTATCGGATCGTTTCTTGCCACAACCAACAGGAGCCGCCCCGAGACCGGTGCCATATGGGAAACCGGTGAAATGGCTTCCAACGCCAAAAACAATCTGAAAGAAATTGTCTCAAAACAGAACGCAGCCCGGCAGCATGTTCAGAAATCCACATCATTCATGGAAATCGCCAGGGGCTTAATGCCGGGGGAATGGATCAATATTGAAAAGGAACATTTTAAAAAGCTCTATGTGGAACTTTCAGACCCCCTTGCAGAAAAACTTCTCAACCCTGTCAAAATGCTCTGGCTGCTGAACGGCCCCGACCTTGACAGAATATTCATCGAAGGCGAACAAAAAGGCATCCGGATCTATTTTCTTGATGCTGACAACAAGGTTTTAAAACGAATCGGGCTTGATATGAAACTCCTTGAACGGTTTGAAAGGAAAAGCCTCTCCAGGGAAGGGTCACTTGAGGATTTCAAGGGATTTAAAGACCGAATTTACGAAGCTGCACCTTTCTTCAGAGCCGTGCTGGAACTTCCACAGGATATGATCGGTGATCTTATCAGCAACCCGTCGATTCTGCTTAAAGAAAAAGGAAGAATCGTACGCGCAGGCATATGGAACGAGGCCAAAGAGGGATATATACGGCTCGGATTTGAATTTGTCCAGGATTCCGGACATAAAGTCGTTTTTGTCAAAGGACGCGAATGGGCTGTCTGGCAGCTCAGCATCAACCTGAAGGAAGAAAATCGATGAAGAAAATGTTTCGAGCAGCAAAAGCCTTTCAGATTCTCTTCCATGGAACCGTACTTTCGATTGGAATCTGCTTTATCGGGCTGACCGTTTTTATCCTTACCGCTGCAAACGATCTTCCCAGGCTGCCCCAGCCTTTGAGCAGGATTATCGAAACCCCGCAAACCAGAATTTACGCCGCCTCAGGCCAAAGGCTCACCACCCTTGGCGAGAGGGAATCCATACCCCTGAACATGGTATCCAAAGATTTTATAAACGCTATTCTTGCGGTTGAAGACCACCGGTTCTACGACCACCAGGGCATAAACAAGTTGAGAACCCTGAAAGCATTATACATCACTTTGTTCAAACAAGGCGAGATCCAGGGGGCTTCCACCATTACCCAACAACTGGCCAAAAATCTGTTTTTCAGCTTTAAAAAGTCTTATATGCGTAAATTCAAAGAACTCCTGGTTTCTTTTCAGATCGAATCCACAAACAGCAAAAAAGAGATCCTTCATGCCTATATCAATCAGATCCATTTCGGTGCCGGCGCACAGGGGATTGAAAAAGCATCCAAAACTTTTTTCGGGAAAAGTGCCTCCGACCTTAACCTCTCCGAGGCAGCGCTTCTGGCAGGCCTTCCCAAGTCCCCAACCGGCTACAATCCTTTCAGGCACTACGAAAAAGCCTTGCAGCGCAGAAAGACGGTCCTGACAAGAATGAAACAGGTGGGATTCATAAATGAACATGAATTTGAAGCCGCACTTGAAGACCGGCCTGAGCTGTCGTCATCCAGAACCGATTCAAGAACCGGAAGTTATTTTCTGGATGCCGTGATTCAAAAACTTGTCAAAAAATTCGGTGAGGACGTTGTATATCACGGCGGCATCAAAGTGTACACCACCATGGACAAAAAGCTCCAGGACCATGCAGTTGATTCGGTTAATAAGGGCCTGAAAAGGCTTGAAGACATTATGGGCCTTGAAGAGGAGGGGGTACGCAGGCCCCAGGGAGCCCTTGTCTCCATTGATACAGATTCCGGGGCTGTCAAGGCAATGGTGGGCGGAAGGGATTACTATGAAAGCGAGTTCAACCGTGCTTTAGACAACCACCGCCAACCCGGCTCCGGGTTCAAGCCGTTTCTTTACTACACTGCGTTTGAAAAACTTGGAATGCACCCGGCAAGCGTTGTGACCGACAAACCGATATCCCTTTCCGTAAAGGGAACCGGGGACTGGCAGCCCCGAAATTTCTCCCGGACCCACAGGGGTGACATTATCCTGAAAAAAGCCATGACCAAAAGCGTCAACACCGTAGCAGCAAGGCTTGTAAGGGAAACCGGTCCTGATGCGGTAATTGAAACCGCCAAGCTCTGCGGCATCAAAAGCCCGCTTGAACGCGTCTATTCGGTTGCCCTGGGCACCTCGCCGGTATCGGTTAAAGAGATGGCAGCCGCCTTTTCCACATTTGCAAAAGAAGGCATCCGGCATGATCCTTTTATGATCTGGAGGATCGAAGACCATTTCGGAAGTGTGCTTGAGGAACATATCGTCCAGGAAAAACAGGTTCTGGAACCAGACACTGCCTACCAGGTGCTTGACATGATGAAATCCGTAATTGACAGGGGGTCGGGCTCATCTGTAAGAAAACTTGGATTTGACAGGCCTGCAGCCGGAAAAACCGGCACCACGGACGGTTTCAATGATGCATGGTTCACCGGATTCACTCCCACCCTTTGCACTTCAGTATGGACCGGATTCGATAAAAGAAAAAAAATGCTGACCCGTAACGGCGCTGGAATCACCGGTGGAAAGGCGGCCGCCCCGATCTGGGCCGAGTTTATGACCGGTGCCCTCAAAGACCAGCCCAAAAGAGACTTCACTATTCCCGAGTCCATCAGGTTTCAAAAGGTGGATACCACAACAGGGTGCCCGGCAAAAGGGGATGAAAAACAAGAGGTTTATGAAGTGGCGCTGAAAAAAGACCAAAATCCTTGCAGCGATTCCGGTACAAATCAGGAAAAGGACGAAAAGGACGAAAAGGAAGATTGATACGCTTTTTGCGACATATCACCATTCGAGTCTGGCTTTCCTGCCTTTTCGGAATACCAGTCTCTTTTTTCACGGTTCGGATGCTGAGCAATTCTTTTCCAGGCATACAGCATCCTGAGTATATTGCTTTGTTTATTCTCCTGACACTCTTTTTCCTTACCGGCCTTGCCATGAATCATGCAGGCAGAAAACTCATACTGAACTTTATTTCCGAGGCACAGTCATGGGAAAGGGCGGGCATATTTCAAAAGGCCGAGCGATGCTACCTGAAAGCGGTCCGAATTTATGACTCTTTTCTTCCCTCCCCTCTGTTTTTGGAAAAATCCATAGGGAAGAAACTTGCAGGTGCGGTTTCCGGTTTTATCCTTTCCTCCGCCAGCAACAATCCTCTTCTTGAAAGCTCCGTTCCCGGTTTTCTTAAAATCAGCCCCGGTGATGAAGATATCGCCCTTTTCTGGCTCAAACGTGTATACGCTTCTTCCTTATCCGATACAGACCCTGAAGACCAGGAGCTTCTCACCCTGATCGCGGAACATCATAACGAAAATGCCAAGCTTTTGCCGATTCTGGCGCGAATTTTTCTTCAGCTTCACCGTACGGATTTTGCAGCACGAAAAATTTATAAAAATACACTTAAGTATACAAAAGAAAACTCAAAACTGAAGTCAGGAATCAATGAACTTCTTTCAACTGCTGAAGACGGAACTGACCAGCCTTCTGACGTTGATATTCAAATATCGACTCCTGAACATTTTACGCCGAAAGAGAAAAAAGAGACAAGGCTTTTACGCGGACCATCCGTTATCAGCATGCTTTTTTCAGCAGCCGGATCAGTATACTCTTTTTCCGTGAAACTTGTCATGCAGGCGGCAAGGGCGGCCGGCAAAGGCTTTATACGGCTCCGGTCAAATGAAAACGTTTTCCGGTATGCCAAACGCTCCATTCTTGCGGCGGTATTGCTCCTTGTTCTGGGATTTGCCGTGAATACCGCAATCCATCTTTTCAAAACCGAAGCCCCGAAAAAGACTGTGGAAAAAATCGAAAAACAGACCGATCCAAAACCCTTCACCATTCAGGTGGCAGCCTACCTTGACCCCGGCCATGCCAAAAATTATGTCAGAAAATTACGGAAACAGGGGCTGGATGTCTCATACAGCAAATCCGAAGGCGGGGGTAAAACATGGTACCTTGTACAGGTGTCGAATTTTTCAGACAAAAAAAGCGCTGCGCAATACGGAACCCGTCTAAAAGACAAGGGGATCATAGACGATTTTTTCGTTGATAACCTGGAGTAGCTCTCAGATTTTTACCACTTTGTCTGCAAGCTGCATGGAAGTTACAATATCAAGCATATTCGTGGTCTGCCCCACCGCCTTTTCCTCCATCAGATTGAAAAAAGTCAGACAGGTACCGCAAACCAGGATATCCACTCCGCTGTTTTCAATCTCCTTTAGCTCGGAAATCACCTTTGAATCTTTCGTGGTAAGTTTAACACCGCTGTTAACGAACACCAGCCGCCATAAATCATCACCAAGTTCAGGAAGGGTTTTGATAAAATTGACCATGAGTCCGCTGCCTAGATCATCATCACCCTGGCCGAAAAATTCCGATGTGGCCATGACCATTGTCTTTACCATATCATCAGGTGATTCCACTGTCACGGCTTCAGTATTCTCATTTTCTGCAGGCTCTTGGTGAAAATTATCCAGGTCAAGCTCACCCGTGATCCTTGAAAACCCGTGCCCGGACTCCACTGACACACCGAATCCCCTGTAACTCAGAAAACGGCTGACATTTTCCACAGCAGCATCGTTGTCAACGAGAATGCTCAAACTCTTCAAGCTTTCCGCTTCAACCGCCTTTTTGGTATTCAGAACGGGAGCCGGGCAATCCATTTTTCTGCAGTCAATTTCTTTATTCATTTCATTTCACTCTGCTATTAAATTCAGATGGACTAAAATAAGCCGTCAAATACTGATATGTCAAATTGATATAAACGATGGAATTTGGAAAACGGATAGGAAAAATCTATAATTAATAACTATCAGTCGTCAGGAAGTGTAGTGTTTCGGGTTTTGAAATCAGAGGCTTTGCCGACCAGAGCTTCAGCCCAGAAAGGGGTGCCGAGGGCGTGGATATGGGTATAGGTGGCAAACACATTGTTTCTGCAGAATCCGTCCTTTTTGTCCTTGATCCCCTTTCCCCTCTCCATGGAAAAAGCCATATCTCCTGGACTGCAGTCAATCTTGAGTACACTGGAATACCGGAATTCGTGTCCTTTGATCACACTGCCCACCGGATAAAACGGATTCTCTCCGGTGACTTTCACACGGGTGTATCCATGTCCCACCGGCCGTTTTTCAAAACCGAATGACACAGGCAGAATTCCTGCCATGGGATAGGTGATTCCGTCAACGCAAATGGAATTGCCCAGGAAGATAAATCCGCCGCACTCTGCGTATATGGGCAGCCCTTTATCCGCAAGCCTCTTGAGCTCGGCCTTGAATTCCACATTCGCGGAAAGTTCCGGGGCGTGAGTTTCCGGGAACCCGCCCCCCATGTAGATGGCATCCACGCGGGGGATGGTTTTTTGTTTCAGCGGGCTGATGTACCGGATATCCGCTCCAGCGGCGACCAGTGCCTCGATATTGTCCGGGTAGTAAAACTGAAACGCGGAATCTTTTATGATTCCGATCACCGGCTTGTCAAAATATTTTTCACATGGCTTTTCAGATTCGGAACTCCCTACGGCCGGGTTTTTTGCTTTTCCAGGCAAACGCGGATTTTCAAGGGTAAAAGACCTGCAGTCATCAAACAGGCTTTCAAGATCGATATTTTCCCTGGCCACATTTGAAACGGTTTCAATGGAGCCTGCTGAACATCCGTGTTCTTCACTGGTCACAAGCCCCATATGGCGTTCGGGAAAATCCTGTTGGACGAGTTTCGGAACCGAACCGTAAACCGGGACATTGCAGTATCTCAGGATATTGTCCCTCAGTTTTTTCTCATGCCGTTTCCCTGCTACACGGTTGAGAACAACACCAATGATATTTACACCGGGGTCAAATGTGATGCACCCTTTCAAAAGGGCGGCAACGGTGCGGGTGGTTTTCGTGCAGTCTATCACAAGCAGAACCGGAAGATTCAGAAGTTTGGCAAGTTCCGCAGTACTGGTTTTGCCGTCTGTATCTATGCCGTCGAACAAGCCGCGGTTCCCTTCTACAAGGGAAATGTCGGAAGAGTGGGAATTTTGAAAGAAGGATGCCAGCACATCAGCATCGTCACACAGGTAAGTATCCAGATTGTAACAGGGACGGCCGGCTGCACAGGCAAGCCAGCCGGCGTCGATATAATCGGGCCCCTTTTTGAAAGGAGCGACCCGGTGGTTTTTTTGCTTCCATGCAGCAGCGATTCCAAGCGAGATAACGGTTTTACCCGAACCACCACATAGCCCTGCCACTACAAGGCCTGGAATGCCCTTATCTGATTGCTGCATGGAATGTATTCAAATCCGGGGTTTCGACTATTCTTCACCCTCGGAAGCGTGCTGTTTTCCTGCACCCTTAAGGCCGTACATGGTCGTGCTTCCACTTGACCAGTATTCGAGAACACCGTCTGTTACCAGAGAATTGACGAACTTTTTGACCTGTCTCGGTTTATCGTCGGGAAAAACTTTGTAAAAATCGTTGAGATAAAACTTGGTTTTATTTTTCAACTTCTTTTGAAGATAATCAGTAACCATTTTGGTTGCTTCT
Source organism: Desulfobacteraceae bacterium (assembly GCA_041685935.1). Lineage (GTDB taxonomy): Bacteria > Desulfobacterota > Desulfobacteria > Desulfobacterales > Desulfobacteraceae > JAIPEK01. Next base: position 10,691 of record JAWLES010000032.1, read on the forward strand.
TCTCTATTGTCCAGTACACTCATTATCCTGTTCCTTTTGATTAAAGGTTTCAGCCGGAACACGGCAATGCATGTTCCGGCTTATGGTCTTACTGCGTCCATGTTCTATGTCATGTGCGGGACAAAAAACTTAGAACTTGAACTGACTCGACTGTCTCCAGGTATTGTACGCCTGCTGACGGAAGTCGTCAATAAGATGATGGGTAAAGTCGAGTTCACATACCTCGAAGAACTTTTCCCATCCGATTCTTTCGGCCCATTCACCGAATCTTTCATATTTGTTGGCGCCTTTTGAGTAAGCATCCACCATCTGTCTGATGGCTTTGGTCATCTGGGGCCATCTGGGCATTTCGTTGGGCAGGAACGCCACAACAACTTTTGAGAACTTGGGATGGGAGATTCTGTTGGAAACCTTACCACCTGCCATGAGAACGATGCCGTCCCCTTCGGTATCCGCAAGCGGCATGGAGGGACACATGGTGTAGCAGTTACCGCAGTACATACATCTTTCGTTCTTGACCTCAACGGACTTGACCTCTGTTCCGTCTTCAAGTTTGACCTTGGCGGGTTTAACCGCTGCAGTAGGACATGATGCAATGGCCAGGGGAATCTCGCAGACCTTGTCGAGGTATTCATGGTCAAGCATCGGCGGTTTTCTGTGGTACCCGAGAATCGCTATATCGGAACAGTGAACCGCACCGCACATGTTCAGGCAGCAGGCCATGGAAACTCTGAGATGTGCCGGGAGCTTCATGTCCTGGAAGTCCTCAAAAAGCTCGTCCATGGTCGCCTTTACCGTACCGGAAGCATCAGTTGCCGGTGTGTGGCAATGGATCCAGCCCTGGGTGTGAACGATGTTGGTGATACCGGCGCCGGTTCCGCCGATGGGAAACTTGTAGCTTCCGCCGTCGAACTTTCTGCTGGAAAGCTCGTTTTTCAGAGGCTCCAGCTTGTCCTTGGAATCCACCATGAACTCCACGTTGTTCCTGGTGGTGAACCTGACGTATCCGTCGCAGTGTTGGTCCGCAATATCGCAGATTTCGTTGATAAGAGAGGTGGTCATGAGGCGGCAACCGCCGACTCGTACCGTATACACCTCGTCTCCGGAATCGGCCACATGAACCAGAACACCTGGCTCCAGGATTTCATGATGGGACCACTTGCCTTTGTTTTTTGCAATAACCGGAGGATAAAACTCGTCGTATTTCCTGGGACCGATGTCGGTTATCCTGTCTTCCATCGGGTTATTCGGATCATATCCAGATGATATAAATGCCATTATGTCATACCTCCTTGTTATCTCTGATGATATTTTCTGTATTCTTTGATGTCTCGCTCAAAACCGCCCGGCACTTCTTCCTCTTTCCAGAAGATGTACGGGTTGGTTCTCGGATGCTCCACCTGCTGCGGCATCGGATCGATTCCGGTCACTTCGAGAAGCTTCTGGAATCCCTGACGCATGATCAGCTCACCGAGTCTCTCCCGGTTTTTACCTTCTTCCATCCACCAGTCCCAGATACTTTCAATGACTTCAGTGATCTCTTCATAATCGTTGTCCGGATTCACCGGCACGAACGGAACCAGCAGGGAGCCCATCTGAGCGCCGTCCAGGATCGGGGCTTTTGCACCGACCAGAATGGAGCAGCCGGTTTCCTTTCCGATTTTCAGTGCTCTCGGCATGACATTGATACAGTGCATGCACCTTGTACAGTTTGAATCATCAATGGAGAGTTTCTTGCCGTCCCATTTCATACACTGGGTCGGACAAAGATCAATGACTTCCTTTTCAATGTCGAACGGTCCCCAGTCTCTACCCTTGTGGGCGCCGGCATTGGCCGGATACGCCGGATCTTTTTCCACGTATTTGTTCACTGCATCCTGGTCGATCCTGATCTGGTCCTTCCAGGTTCCGATAAAGGACATGTCCGCACGGGCGATGGACGCCACGCAGCAGTTGGGGCAGCCGTCGAATTTGAACTTGAACTTGTACGGGAATGCAGGCCTGTGAAGCTCATCCTGGTATTCATTGGTCAGGTAATGACACAGGGCCTGGGTATCGTAGCATGAATATTCACACCTGGAAGAACCGAGACAGTCAGCCGGGGTTCTCAGGTTTGATCCTGAACCGCCGAGGTCCTGGTTCAGGTTGTGAGTCAGCTCGTAGAAGATTTCCTCGAGCTGGGGAGTTGTGGTTCCAAGAAGAATGATGTCCCCTGTGGAGCCGTGCATGTTGGTGACACCGCTGCCCCTGAAGTCCCACAGCTTAGTGATGGATCTGAGGTACTCAGTGTTGTAGTATTTTCCCGCGGGCTGGTTGACACGCATGGTATGGAAAGCCTGGACACCGGGGAACATTTCCGGCTGGTCGCAGTACCGTCCGATAACCCCGCCGCCGTAACCGAAAACGCCTACGATTCCGCCGTGTTTCCAGTGGGTTCTGCCGTGCTTAAAAGAAAGTTCCAGTACACCGAGAAGATCTTCAACCGCATCTTCGGGGATCTGATATTCAACACCTTCTTCGTTTTTTGCCCTGACTTCCGCCTGATGCTTCAAGTCGGAAACAAAGCTCGGCCACGGACCGGATTCCAGCTGGTCCAGTAAAGGAGTATCATGTTTTGCCATTTACTTACCTCCGTTAAAAGTTAATTTACATTATCCTGGTGAAAATAATCTTTTCACTCTATGGTCTATATCCACTGCATGATAAATGAAAATGGGCAGAGCCATCGTCACTTTTGCATACTGCTTCAGCAGAATATCTCTTATGATATAAAATTTCTACCATGCCTTGTCAATAAAAAAGCATTTTTTTTTCAGATACGGCGGATTCCGGGACCCGGGTGAGACGCCTACCGGTTTGCAGCCAGTTCCTGTTTCAGCTGCTCAGGCACCTCATAACCCAGGTCCTCCGCCTTTTGGCAATGCTCTGCCGCCTTTTCATACTCCCCTTTCTGCAGATAGCCGACCGCCAGGTTGTTGTGGGCGATGGGGAAACCGGGCTGAACTTCCAGGGCCTTGAGGTTAGCCTCAATCCCTTCATCTATGAGACCTTTCATGTAGTACGCATTGCCCAGTGTAGCATATGCCTGCACAAACTGGGAGTTGTGGACAATCGCCTTCTGAAGATTTTTAATTGCACTGTCCAGAAGTTCTTCATCCTTTTTTTCATCCTCGCCCGTGCATTGCTGCAAAAGGCAGAACCCGATATTGCCGTACCCTTCGGCAAAACCGGCCCGGGCTTTCACAGCCCCCTGGTTGTACCTGAGACACCCTTCCAGATCATTCCTCTGAAGGCACAACCCTCCCAGGAGCACATAAGCCTCAGCCAGGTTGGGACTGCAGTCAATGGCGTCATGAAGTTCCTTTTCCGCCTCGTCAAACTCCTCCTTTCCCAGAAGCGCCACCGCAAGGTTATAGTGGGTCACCCCGCATTCCGTATTAGCGGCAAGCTTCTGCTTCAGATCGGCGATATGCTCATCCGCATTTTTCGGAAGATGCGAACCCGCTTGGTTCTCGTTTGTCATATGGAAATCCTTACTTCTATAGTTGTTAAAAAATCACTAATATTTACAATATTATAAAAGTACTTATTTTATTTATTCAGCAACCTGCTGTCAAGATATATCAACCGGTATGATAATAAATCTTGAATCGCACCTTCATGTATGATAGCAAAGAAATTATGCCATGAAAAACAACATGCAAATACAGTTGCAGGAGTATGCCAATGGAAAATGGATGTTTTACCGCTTTAATAACACCTTTTACAGCTGATGACAGACTCGACACAGAAGGTCTGGGCAGGCTCATACAGTTTCAGATAGAAAGCGGCATAACCGGTATCCTTGCTGCGGGAACCACCGGAGAGAGCCCGACCCTGAAATGGGATGAGCACCACAAAGCGGTCACGGAGATTGCAAACAAGACCGGTGACAGCTGCATGTGCATAGCCGGAGCAGGAAGCAACAATACCAGTGAAGCCATGGAGGCGGTGGCCCATGCAGCACAGGAGAATGTGGATGCCGTGCTTTTGGTTGACCCATACTACAACGGCCCGAGTTCTCTTGAAATCAGAAAAGAGTACTACGAGCCCATAGCGGAAAAATTCAGCAGCACCGAAATCATCCCCTACATCATCCCGGGAAGGACCGGTGCCCAGCTTCTGCCAGAAGATCTTGCCGTCCTGAGCAAACGTTTCAGCAACATAAACTCCGTAAAAGAAGCAACCGGAGACAAAGAGAACATGAAGCGCACCCGCAAGCTTTGCGGAGGAGATTTCACCATACTTTCCGGAGACGACGGCCTGATATTCGATATCATGACCGATCCTGCCGTCATGGCAGGAGGCGGTATCTCTGTGCTGTCCAACATCATCCCCGGTCCGCTGACCCGCATGGTCACACACCTGAACAACGGAGAAACCCAAAAGGCAGCTGAAATACACAAAGCAGTCAAACCCCTTCTCGGGCTGGTAAACGTTACAACCGAAGAAGAAACCCGTTTCGGCCCTGCCAAATGCCGGGCGAGAAACCCCCTGCCCTTGAAAACCCTGATGCAGATCCTTGGACTCCCTTCCGGAAGGTGCAGACAGCCCATCGGAAGGATGACAAGAGAAGGGGTCGATATAGTGGTACAATCCGCACGGACAGTTCAGAAGAACAACCCGGAGACATTTGCCCCTATTGCTGAATTTTTTGATGTGGATATTGATGAACGGCTCGACAATCCTGTGTACCGGGAAGGTCTATATTATTCCTGACAGGGTCTGAACGGAGACAGCAGGACGATCCTGCGCAGCAGCCTTCAGCGGATTTCAAGGTCATTCGGTTACCGGTCACGTCCTGTGACCGGTAACCGACATTGCCCTCAAAGCAAATCAAAAACTACCCGCTCTGCTTGATTTTAAAGTTCTCTTCCCCTTCATAAAACAGGGTGGCCTTAAGCCACGCAAATCCAAGCTGAAGCAGCTCGACATCGTCGTTCCGTGCTTTTTCCACCCATTTTTCATCAATATCATAGCGATCCAGAAACGAACTTTCAAACACGAACCGCCTGAACTTGTCGATATTGTAGCAGACCAGGAAAAACATCTCCCTGCTCTTTTCCGTCAGCTTGATGGTGGAAGGAATTGTCTTTTTGCGGACAATCAGATCAGCCCATCCTTCGTTAACCTCGTCCCGAAGATTGATCCCCTGGTCCTGGCGCCACTCTGCAACAGTCCATTCCTTGTCCTCTTCAAATCCGAAACAGTGATCCTCCTTGACCGTAAAAAAGAACTCATCCTTTTCCCCGAGCTCGCTTGTATAACTCAGAGAGCCCACGCCAAGTGGATAATACCGGCAGGTGGTGGGCCGATCCTCATAAATAATGCATCCCTCATTGTCCCTGACAAACGGGCATGATTTTCTCTCGTCATCCAGAAGCTTGAGCGTCACCACCGGAAGCTCGGCCTTTTCCAGCATCTTCGGTTCCGTATAGATGGCCAGGAACTCTTCCGAAGAAAGCTCGAGCCGCTTTCGCATGGTAAGAATATCATAGGGGGTCAGCATTATATCAATCCCCCTGCAGCAGTTTGTAAAACACTTCACCCCTTTGTGGCAGCTGAATTTGAACCTGCTGTCGAAACCGAGCTGTTCCGGAGGTATTTCCGATTTTATCTCTTTCGATTCATCCGTCATGGTAAAAAAACCTCATTATAGCATTCATTAACATTCATGACCTGAACGGCCACAACAAAGAATGAAAGCATAAGCTGTCAGATGTCAGCTATTAGGTATTAGCTAAATGCTTTCATATAAAACCGGCCTTGTCCTTTTGGTCACAACGAAGCATGAAAGTTCCGGACAGAGGCAGCAGACGATCCGGTGTAACCTGTAGCGGTTTCAAATGCCGGTCGGTTACCGGTCACACGACGTGACCGGTTCCGGCATTTGCCTCGGAGCAAATCATGGATGATTTGCGAGAATGAGCGGAAGGTTATACCGGATCGGCTGATGCCGGGAA
>JAWLES010000032.1:16702-19218 GCA_041685935.1 Desulfobacteraceae bacterium
GAACCTGCTGTCGAAACCGAGCTGTTCCGGAGGTATTTCCGATTTTATCTCTTTCGATTCATCCGTCATGGTAAAAACCTCATTTATAACATTTATAAACGAACTATTATATGAACGGATGAATCCCGTGTCAATATGCGCCCAGGATTTTTATATAATCGGTCTTCTCCTCCAGCTCCGCCTTGATGCCGCTGAACGCCTCGGAAGTAACGTCCGTCTCCAGGTCCGCATAAAACATGTACTCCCACGGCTTGCCGTGAATGGGCCTGGACTCGAGCTTCACAAGGTTGATCCCGTTGTCCGAGAACACCTTCATCACGGAAAAGAGCGCTCCCGGCTTATTCCCGGTGGAGAACACGATGGACGACTTGCTCTTTTTCACCGATCCAAGAATCTGTTTTCCGATGATGAAAAACCTTGTGAAGTTCCTTGGATTGTCTTCTATGCCCTCCTCCAGCACCTCCATGCCGAAAATATCAGCTGACATGGCACTGCCGATGGCGGCCCCGGTTTTATCCCCTGAATCCAGGACTTCCTTGACCGCACTGGCCGTTGCCTTGACCGGCACCTGCACAAGGTGACCGTGCTGGTCGAGATAAGCCTTGCACTGCTGGAAGGCAGGCGGCGGCGCCAGCACCTTTTCAATGTTCTGCCGGTCCACGCCCGGATGTGCGATCAGGGAATGGACCACCCGGATCGTTACTTCCCCCACGATTTTAAGATCATACTCCAGCAGAAGATCATAGTTCTCATGTATACTTCCTGAAAGCGAGTTTTCAATGGGCACGATACCGTATTCGGTTTCATTGCTGTTCACCGCCTCGAAAACCGCCTTGAACGACTGCTTGGGCACCGGGTCAATGGTTTCACCGAAATACTGGATGGCCGCTTTATGGCTGAAGGTACCAAGCTCCCCGATCATGGAGGCCTTCTGCGGAACCCCGTAACCCCCGTTCTCACTGTTTTTCGCTGCCTCCGCCTTGTCCAGGTAACTGAAATCCAGCTGCTTTCCAACCACCGGGGCAATTGCGTAAAGATCCCGCATGAGCTTGCCGAACTGTTCGGGATAGAGACTCTGGGGCCCGTCGGACAATGCCTTGTCAGGATCGTTGTGCACCTCGATCATCAACGCATCCGCACCTGCGGCAACTGCTGATCTTGCCATCGGGCTGACCTTTTCCCGGATACCGGTTGCATGGCTCGGATCAATGATAACCGGCAGATGGGTCAGCTTTTTCAGCACCGGGATGGCTGAAAGATCCAGCGTGTTACGGGTATACGGCTCAAACGTCCTGATTCCTCTCTCGCAGAGAATCACGTCGTCATTGCCTTCGGCCATAATGTACTCGGCCGACATGAGCCACTCTTCAATGGTTGAGGCAAGACCCCGTTTGAGAACCACGGGCTTGCCGATCCTGCCCACGCACTTGAGAAGCTCGAAGTTCTGCATATTCCGGGCCCCCACCTGGACCGCATCCACATATTTAACCATGAGATCGGCCTGGGCAGGTGAGGTAATTTCCGTGATCACTGCAAGCCCGGTCTTTTCCCTGACCTCGGCCAGGATCTTCAGCCCTTCCTCCTCAAGTCCCTGGAACGAATAAGGAGACGATCTCGGCTTAAACGCCCCGCCCCGGAACAGAACCGCCCCGTACTTTCTGACCTCTTTTGCCACGGCAAGGGCCTGTTCACGGCTTTCCACGGCACAGGGCCCGGCCACCACCACGATCCGGTCTCCCCCCACGATCACATCCTTTACTTTCACCCTGCTGTCAGACTTGTGCATCTGCCTGCTCACCAGCTTGTACGATGTCGAAACCGGCACCACGTCAGCGATTCCGTCAATCCCTCTGAAATAGTCCGGGTCCTTGCCCCCTTTGCCGATCACCCCGAGGATATTCTGCCCTGCATCAGCTATCTCTCTTGTAATGCACCCGTCACTGGACAGAACACTCTTGATCTTGTTCTTCTCGTTCTGTGTAATTCCGTTCTCCAAAACCAAAATCATAATCGCCTCCAAAACTTGTCATAAATAAAAAAGCCCCGGAAGAATTTCTCCTCCCGGGGCCTTGAAATAAAAAAACCCCGGGCGGACCGTCAAGTCCACCCGGGGTTATGTTCACATAACCATACTAGTCCGGATGGACGTTCCTAAAAAAGAAACGTCCAAAGCTGAAAAATTTGTATGTATTTATTTGATTTATGCTGCTCATTTTTTTATCCTCACGCACAATTCATACACCCTTTGTCAGGATTGTCAACCTTTTTCTCAAATCCTTTCAAATACGGCAGCAGCTCCCATGCCGCCTCCGATACACATGGACACCACACCGTACTTTCCATTCACCTCTTCAAGGTTGGCAAGACAGGTTGCAGTCAGCTTGGCTCCGGTGCATCCCAAAGGATGGCCCAGTGCAATTGCGCCGCCGTGGATATTGATCTTGTCCATCATGTCGGTCAAACCGATCTCTCTTATGCAGTAAAGGGCCTGTGAGGCGAATGCCTCGTTGATCTCA
>JAWLES010000033.1:0-18594 GCA_041685935.1 Desulfobacteraceae bacterium
TTGCAAAGTTCCCGGTCATAGGAGCCGTCCCTGGCCGGCAGCTCGAAATCCGCATCCATGGACCGGAAAGCGGAGGCCGGTTCATCCATAGCATGTTCCGGGCAGACCTTTCTGCAGTATTCCTTGCAGTCTTTGCAGGGATCGAAATCCACCGGGCCGGTCGGTTCCAGTTCCGCATCGAGAAAAAGCGCTCTCAGCCGGACTCTCGGCCCGAATTGAGGGGTCACAAGCATGTTCCCCTTTCCGATTGTCCCCAAACCGGCCAGGGTTGCTGCATCCTTGAGGAAAACTCCCCCCTTTTCCACGTAATAGTGAAGCTTGTGGGTGGTCACGGAAAAACGGTTTTCGATATCCGGTGCGGCTTTTTTGATGATCCCCATCAAAGCACGGTTTCCGGGTGTGCCTTTTCCGTCCCACCAGTCAAGCTCCGGCCGGTCTTTCGGATGGGAAATCCCTATCACCAGCGCCGATTTTGCAGTGCCCGGCCAGTTGAAGAGCTGATCGGCAGGCAGCGCTTCCTCTTTTTGAACGGTGCCGACCCCGCGATAATCTTCCATCCGCGGGTATATCAGGTGTGATGCAGATCTCTTCAGTTCATTTACGCTTGCGATTCCAGCCAGATCCGCCCCGTGATTCAGAGCGGTTTCAATGATTTGCCTTCCGGTTTCCATTTTTTCAATCTCCTCTTGGTTCAATTCGTATTCTTCAGTGACAGGGTGCAGAATATGCGGTTCAGTTTCTTTCCTTATATGCATGTCCTACATCCGGGAGACATTTCTTAAAAAGACCCCACATGCTGAGAATCTGTTCATTGATTTTCTTCTGGTTTTCAAAATACACCCTCCTTTTGAAATGGTTTGACTTGTGATATACAATACAATAAATAAAACAAATGTAAAAATCAAAATATATAATGAAAACCATCAAAATCCTAGATTGAAACCATGCGTTTGCCTGTGGAACTTTTGAAAACCTGATGCTTGCCATTAGTTTAGCCGGATGTACTTACAGCTGTCGAACACGTAATAAGGTTGCGTTGGGAAATGGCATGATTGGTGCATAAGAATAAAAATGAAAAAATACAACCATGTTGGTTGTTGCCAGGGTTGTAATACTTTTTATTGTAAAAACAGGAGGTGTACAATGAGATTTTTTAAAATACTGGCAATCTCGCTCATTTTTGCCTTTTCCGTTTGTATCGGTGGGCCGGGCGCTGCCTTTGCAAGTGATTATGATGATGTATATCAAAACGAAGTGGATGAAGATACAGATCTCACTGTTGATGATATAGAAAAGAGGGATTTTAAACCTTTCCTTGAAGCTGCTGATAAAATCAGTGAAATTAGAGTCGACTACTCTGAAAAGATTTTCAAGGCGGCAGAGGATGATAATGGAGACGAATCGTATGAGAGCTTAAGAGAAGAGGCTAATGACAAGATGGTTGAGGCAATAGAGGATGCCGGCCTCGATGTGGAGAAATATCAGGGTATAGCGTTTCACTTGCAGGAAGACGAGGATTTGTTCTCCAAGGTGGATTGAAATATTTGCCTCTAAACTTTTAAACAAACCGGGGGCTTTTTGGGCCCCCGGTTTACGATTCCGGCCTTTTCGAATTCAGCTGCGGGTTATGCCCGGGCATAATTTCCACCAGGCCCTGATCCAGGCCAAAGAGCACATGACAAAGGACAACCGCTGGATTATGGATAGTAAAGGGTGTTTTTAAAGAACCGGATCGATCAGGCGATGCCTGCAATGCGGTGTTTGAGCCAGGGAAATGTGCGTGTCAAAAAGACACATGTGTTATATAGTCAATATGAATGAATTTATTCCGTCAACTACTGATTCCGTCAACACTCCCTTCAACAATTCCGCCAGCTTTAATCAAATGTAAAAATCCCGGCCCTTGGGGCCGGGGCGGAGTACAAAGGCTTTGCCATTTGTACGACTCAATCATTTGTCATGAGAATTGATGTTCGTTTTGAGCACCATTACAAAATTATTCTTTATTGCCCTCTATCAGTCCCTTTTCTTTTAATATTTCAATTACGATGGCAATCTTGGATCCAGCCATTGTTCCGCCTAAAGAAAGCATAATCGAGCAAGCCTCCATAATCTCGTCAGCTGATGCAGGCCATGCGGTTCAGTTGCTTTCTTTAATTTCGGAGAGCAACCCTTTTTCATCAAGGAACTGTACCACCCTTGTGGTTTCACCGGCCCCCATGGTTCCGCCCAGGGAAACCGCCACAGAGCAGGCCTCCAGGATCTCTTCCACAGTGGCGCCGGCATCCAGGGCTTTTTCCGTCTGGGAAAGAATACAGGCCCGGCAGCCGTGGACCAGCGCTCCTGTCAGCGCCATCAGGCGTTTGGTCTTTCCGGGCAGCGCCCCGTCCTTGTACACTTCCATGGGAAGTTCGTCATATGCGTGTCCTACATCCGGGAGACATTTTTTAAAAAGACCCCACATGCTGAGAATCTGTTCATTGATTTTTTTCTGGTTTTCCAAAATACTCCCTCCTTTTGAAATGGTTTGACTTGTGATATACAATACAATAAATAAAACAAATGTAAAAATCAAAATATATAATGAAAACCATCAAAATACTAGATTGAAACATGCATTTACCTGTGGAACTTTTGGAAACCTTTGTGAAGGTGGCGGAAACAAAAAATTTTACCGCGGCTGGAAAACGGATTCACCGGTCCCAGTCAGCCGTCAGCATGCAGATGAAACGGTTGGCTGAAATCGTGGGAAGTCCCCTGTTTGATATAAACGGAAAGCGGATCCGGTTGAGCCCCATTGGGGAACTTTTACTGGATCATTCCCGGAAAATCCTGAAAGCCCATGAAACCGCAGCTACCGCGATCACCCGATCGGAACTGAAAGGAAAGATCCGTTTCGGCGCCACTGAAGATTACGCTTCTCTGTTTGTTCCTGATATTCTGGCCGGGTTCGCCGAGGAGTACCCGGATATCCGGGTGGATGTCATATGTATGCCAAGTGTTCAGCTGTATTCCGACCTTTTGCAGGACAAGCTTGACCTTGTGCTTTGCACGGCCCTGGATGCCGGAGGAGAGGAGGTCTGCGCCGAACCCGTGGTCTGGGTGACCGGCATGGACGAAGAGACCCTTGCTCAAGGGTCGGTTCCGCTGGCGGTTTACGGGCATGACTGTATCTATCGGAAATGGGCTGTCCAGGCCCTGGAAAAGATCAGCCGCCCGTTCCACATCGCATATATGAGCCCCAGCATTTCAGGTATACTGGCAGCTGTCCGGTCCGGCCTTGCAGTGGCGCCGGTAGGGTTGAACTCGGTGCCTCGGGATGCCAGGATTGTCGGGAGCCGGGAAGGCTTCCCGAGCCTGCCGGAGGCCCTTATCTCCCTTCACAAAAAAGAGGAGTCGGATAATCCCCTTGTGGACAAGCTGGCGGTTCATGTCCGCGCCAGTGTGGGGCACGGGCCCAGAGAATCTATTGAGGCCTGATATCGGCTTCGACAATTTCATGACAATCGACAACAATTACAATTCCGTCCGGATGGCGGAATTTCGATCACCAAAGGAGATTCCATGAATCCGATAGATTTTGTTGATTTTTTAAAAGTTGAACTGCGGGCGGGAGAAGTTCTGTCGGCGGAAGAATTTCCCGAAGCCAAAAAGCCCGCCTATATCCTGACCGTTGATTTCGGACCGGAAATCGGGATTAAAAAATCATCCGCCCAGTTGACCGGACTTTATGAACCATCCGACCTTGTCGGCCGGCAGGTGGTGGCCGTGGTCAATTTTCCTCCCAAACAGATAGGGCCTGTCATGTCCGAATGCCTGGTGACGGGATTTCACGATCAGGAGGGCCGGGTGGCCCTTTGCGTTCCTGACAAGCCGGTTCCATCCGGAACGAAGCTGATGTGACTTTCAGGGAATAATCCTGCCTGTGTATCGCCTTAAAGCCGGGTAAATCCGTGCAAACGCAGAAGAAAAAGATTGAACGCTTTTCATTGGTTGAGTGTGGTACCCCCGAATACGTGGTGTCCCCGAAGACGCAAAGTCTAATATTCTCCTAACTTGCAATCTGAAGTTTTTTGGTCTACTACAAAGTCGAAATGTGTAATTTTTTCAAAATCAATAAAATCATTGCAAAGAGGAATGTTTTTCCATGAAACAGAAAATTCTTTTCATATGCCGACACAACAGCGGACGAAGCCAGATCGCAGAAGCCTATTTGACGAAATTTTCCGGGGATCAATTGGATATTGAAAGTGCAGGATTCGAACCTGACGAAAGTGTGAATCGTCTTGTCATTGAGGTGATGAAGGAAGAGGGAGTTGACCTTTCTGACAAAAGACCTCAGAGCGTATTTGAGATTTTCAAATCCGGGAACGTATACACATACGTGATTACCGTATGTGATGATAAAGAAGACCGGTGCCCGGTTTTCCCTGGAATTACAAAAAGGTGGCACGTACCGTTTCCAGATCCTTCCAAGGTTTCAGGAACCCGGGAGGAAAAACTGTCAAAAGTTCGGGAAATCAGGGATCAGATCAAAGACTGGTTGCTGAATACGATCAAAGGGGAGATATTGTAAAATCCCATTTTGGGGTTCCATTCACTTTTTTTACCCGGATCAATCCGCGGTTTCCACCCGGTTCCGGCCTGCGGTTTTTGCTTTGTAGAGAGCATTGTCCGCCCGTATTAACAGGGATTCAACATCTTCCTCAGTCTTTTGTAACTGCGAGACACCGATACTGACAGTATATGAAATCTGTTGTGCCTCCGACAGAGGGATCGATTGTTCTTCAATGGCTTTTCGCAGCCGTTCGGCAACAGCGAAGGCCTCGCTTATGTCGGTTTCGGGAAGCAGAACTGCAAACTCTTCTCCGCCGATTCGCCCGAAAATATCCACACTTCTCAGCGTGGAGGCCGCTGTTTTTGAAAGTTCCTGCAGCACTTTGTCTCCGACATCATGGCCGAAGGTGTCGTTAATATTTTTAAACCGGTCGGCATCCAGCATCATCAATGACAGGGGACGGGAATACCGCACGCTTCGGTCCCTCTCTTCTTTTGCAAGTTTCATGAACCAGGCCCTGTTGGCGATGCCGGTGAGGCTGTCTGTCGTGGCCATGCGTTCCAGTTCCAGCTGGGCCTCCTTGACATCGGTTATGTCGAGATTGATGCCGATCATGCGATAACTCTGACCGTTTTCAGACCGGTGGCTCCTGGCGGCCGCCTGGATATACCTGATTCTGTTTCCCGGCAGCAGGATGCGGAATTCCCAGCGCCATTCAGAGTTCGAGTGTACCGCTTTCATCAGTTCGTTTTCCGCGTCTTCCAGGTCATCCGGATGGAGCCTTTGCGTCCAGGCCTCATACAGTCCGCCGAATCCTTCCGGATCCACTTCATAGATCTCGTACATCCGCCTGTTCCAGACCAGTTTGTTCGTGTCCGTGTCCCATTCCCAGATACCCACACCGCCTGCTTCCGAAGCAAGAGAAATCCGTTCCGCATAAGATTGCAGGTCTTTTTCCGCTTTTTTCCGTTCTGTGATGTCCCTGAGGTTGCTGACGGCATAGTATTTTCCGTCACTTTTGAAAGCCGTGACCGTCCGTTCCACGTAAAAAGATTCTCCGTTTTTTCGGAAGGCTTTGAATTCACTCACTGAATCGAGTACGGGTCCCCGCCCAGTACGGGAAAACTGTCGCAATCCGTTTGCCGCAGCTTTGTGGTATTCCGCGGGAGCAATCAGTTCATGGATTTCCCTGCCAAAGGCCTCTTCACTGGTCCAGCCGAACATTTTTTCCGCAGAAGGGCTCCAGAACAGGATTCCGCCTTCCGGATCGATCATCACGGATGCATCGTACGAGGCTTCCAGTATGGCTCTCCATTTTTTTTCCTCCTGTGCGAGTGCCAGTTCAGCACTTTTTCTCTCCGTGATATCCAGAATGGTTCCGGAGATTTTTACCGGGTCGCCGGAAGCGTTATGCCGGGGCTTTCCTTTTTCCTGCACATGTTTCACCTGTCCGTCAGGCAGGAGGATCCGGTGATCGAAGGCGGTTGATTCTCCTTTTTCCACCGTTTCATGGATTTGTTTCTCCACCGTGGACCTGTCATCCGGGTGAACCAGCTCCATAACCTTTTCAAATGAAGGCGTATACGTCTTACGGTCCACACCGAAAATCCGGTATACCTCTTCGGACCACCACAGATCATCGGTCCCCGGATTCAGTTCCCAGTTGCCCAGGTGGGCGATGGACTGGGCTTCACTCAGGCTTTCTTTCACCTGTTCCATATCATGATGTTTCCTCACGGTTTTAAAAGCGAAAAAAGAAGTGATCAGGAAAAAAACAGCCATCAGGCCGTGTATTGCCGGAGTAAGTGGATGGGAAGAATCAAGGCCGTCCCTGGGCACGGCCGTCATGACCCATGATCCGGAAGGAAGCGTCACAGGCATGGACACGGCTTCCCGGTCCGGTTCAAAAAGGGAGGCATCTCCCAGGAACACTTCACCATCCGCCCCTTTGCCGTCGATTCCCCGGACGGCGATCTCGAGTTCCCGGTTGTCCTTGACCCCGGTTTTCCGGAACAAACGGTCCATGTCAATCACTGCGGATACAATGCCCCAGAAGGACGACCGGCCTTTATCATCTTTAATAATAACGGGCGCGCGGCCCAAAAGACCCCATCCGCCCTGTATCAGTTCTTGAGGACCGGCTATGATCATCTCCCCGGTCTCTTTTGCCTTGCGGACCTGTTCCCACTGGGCGGGCAGATTTCGATAGTCGATGCCGATCACTTTTTCGTTGTTCTCAAGCGGATACACATATGTCATGATAAAGTCTGGTGCCGCCCCCAGGTTTTTCAAAAGATTGTTTCCCTGTACGACTCTTTTGGCATACCGGTTGAATAAATCGCGGGAAAGATCGGGATGGACGGAAATAAAATCAGCCGTGCCGTTCAGAAGCAGCAGATTTCCGGTGATTTCCTTTTCAACCCGGGCACGCAGGGCTGACAACTTTAAAGAGGTTTCCACGGTCTGTTTGTCTTCCTGCCGCAATTTGAGCTGATGCACCAGAAAAAGATCCACTGAGAGGACAAAACACAAGAGGATAAGAACAATTCCGGTAAACCGTTTAATCAAAACAACAGCTCCGGAGGGGAATAGTTTTTTCATGTCAGGGTTATCCTGTTTATTTTAACTGGCTGTCCTTGCCTGCCCGCCGGTTGAAACCGGTTAAAGCCTCATGCTTTTTTTCAAATTCCGACCGGCATTCGATGCACAGTCTGACACCGGGCAACGCTTTCTGCCGGGCTTCGGAAATAGGTTCCCCGCATTGTTCGCAACGGGTCAGGCTCTCTCCGTTCGTGATCCGGCTTCTTGCCAGTCGGACCGCATCTTCCACAGAGGCATCGATCTGCTCGTGTACAGCCCCGTCACTGCTCCAGCCTCCGGCCATATAATCCTCCTTTTTAACAACCAGTCTGTCTTTTTTCGGTCAAAATTTTAATTTTCCTTGAATTTGTTCATTTCGTCAAGTCCGCAATACAAAACAACCGGCAGGGGAAGTCACATCAGTTTCGTTCCCGGCGGAACGGGCTTGTCCGGTACGCACAGGACAAATCTGCCCTCCCGGTCATGAAATAGGGGCCCGGATTTTTAATATATTCAAAATGATTTTGCCGGAAAACCACAATTGTGATACGTTTGTCCGTATCCCGAATTAGAGCAAAAGGCACACGCATGATAAAAAGAACGGCCTCCTTTTTGAAAAAGCATGTGGCGGTCAAAATCTCTTTGATATATGCAGGGTTTTCCGCCTTGTGGATTCTGCTGTCCGATCAGTTTTTGTACCTTTTTGTCAAAGATCCCCAGGTGATGACAGAGATCCAGATGGTCAAAGGCTGGGTGTTTATTCTCGTCACTTCACTGATTATATTTTCCCTTCTCCAAAGAGAGGTCTTGAAATACGAGCGCACCGAGGCGGCACTCAGGGAAAGCGAAAAAAAATTCCGGGATCTTGTGAACAACTCACCGGACCTGATGTACCGTACCGATATGGAAGGACGGATAACGTACATCTCCCCACAGGTGGAAGGCGTTTCCGGTTACACCGCCGAAGAGGTCCTGGGCAAAAAAATGGCCGAGCATTTTTACGTATACCCGGAACAGAGAAACGAATTAATGGAAAAGCTTCGTCTGAACGGGTATGTGAGAAATTTTATCACCTGTCTTAAAAGAAAGGACGGATCAACTTATTGGGCTTCATCAAATGCGCATTTCCGGAAGGATCCTGCCGGCAGAATTATCGGGGTGGAAGGGGTGACAAGGGATGTCACCGAGCAGAAGAGGGCGGAGGCGGAAAAATTCGAGGCCCAGAGGACGGTGGCCGAACAGGAAAAGCTTGTCCTGGTCGGCCGGATTGCCGGGAAGATGGCCCATGATTTCAATAATGTCCTCGGGGTGATCATGGGCAATACCGAACTTGCCATGCTTGACTGCCCGGACGACGAGACAAGAAAAACCCTGGAGCTGATATATGAACAGACCCTCAGGGGAAAGAATTTAACGAAAAACCTGGTGGCCTTTGCCAAAAACCAGGAACCGAGACAGGAGTTTTTCCGGATCAATGATACAGTCGATCTTGTGGTCAGTCTGCTGAAAAAAGATCTGGAAGGCATCGAGATCGTCAAGGAAGCCGGGTCGGGTGTGCCGGACCTGTTCGCCGATCCCGGAATGATCGAACACGCCCTGATCAATCTTCTGCAGAATTCCATCCATGCATTGGGATACACCGAAAACCCGAGAATCGTCATACGGACATACTTTTCCGCCCGAAGGATATGCTTGGAGATTGAAGACAACGGCTGCGGTATTCCTGAAGAATATCTTCACGCCATTTATGAGCCTTCCTTCACCCTCAAGGGAGGCCGGGATACAACCGGAGCTTACAGAAGCGACACCAAAGGCACGGGCTATGGAATGGCCAACGTGAAAAAGTATATTGATCAGCACAAAGGAGAAATATCGGTTGCATCCGGGTTGAACAAAGGGACTCGATTCACCATCCGTCTGCCGGTCATTGAAAAGCAGCTCACCGGCGAGGAAAAAAGGGAAATCGAGAAGCAAAAGGTGCATTCGGGGCGGTATATCCTTATCGTGGAAGATGAGCCCGCTATATCGGATATGCAGTACCGTGTTCTGACCCAGGATCCCTGCAGCCACAAGGTGGATGTGGCGGCCAACGGGAAAATGGCCCTGGATCTTCTTCAAAGAAACACGTATGATCTTGTGAGTCTCGATTACGTGCTGATCGGGGATATCAGCGGAATGGACGTATACAATCATATCAGGGAAAAGGATGCACAGACTCCTGTTCTGTTCATATCCGGCAATATCGAGTTTCTTGAATCCATAAGGGACCTTAAACGGAAAGATCCCCATGTGGACCATCTGTCAAAACCCTGTCGGAACAGGGATTATGTGAACCGGATCAACGAGCTGATCGAACGGTCACCCGCATTCCCGCAGTAGTTTTGTTTGACATGTTTTCCGAAAAATGACGAGGGCGGTGGAATATAGTTTGCAAAAAGCGGACCGGTCGTGTATACTTGCCATTTTTTGACTGAACCTCCCTTTGTAAGGAAATCTATGTGCCATAAAAATTTACCCCTGACCGGGTTTGACGAAATGAACCTGAGCTCCTCCGTATTTTCCGTATTGCAGGAAGTGGGCTATGAAACTCCCACACCGATCCAGTCCATGACCATTCCCCATCTTCTCCTGGGAAAGGATATGCTGGGTCAGGCCAGGACCGGAACCGGCAAGACCGCAGCTTTTGCACTGCCCCTTTTGTCCCGGATCGATGTTAACACGCACCTGCCCCAGGTGCTGGTACTCACCCCCACGCGGGAACTTGCAATTCAGGTGGCGGAGTCCTTTAAAACTTACGGGGCCAAGATGAAGGGACTGAATGTCCTTGCCGTATACGGAGGCCAGGGTTACCCTGTGCAGCTCAAACAGCTCAAGCGTGGAGCTCACGTTATTGTCGGCACTCCCGGGCGGCTGATGGATCATATGCAGAGAAAAACCCTCTGCCTTGACAACCTGGGCTGCGTGGTTCTGGATGAAGCGGATGAAATGCTGCGTATGGGGTTTATCGAGGATGTGGAATGGATCCTGGACAAAACACCTGCAAAAGCCCAGACCGCACTTTTTTCCGCAACCATGCCCGGCCCTGTGCGCAGAATCGCGCAAAAATATCTCACTGATCCGGAGGAGAGCCGTGACAAGGGGGGAGCATCCGGTGTTGAAGCCATTGATCAGCAGTACTGGCAGGTGAAAGGGGCGAAGAAAACGGACGCACTTGCCCGGATACTTCAGGCTGCTTCGTCTGACGGAGTGATCGTGTTTGTCAAAACCAAAACCGCTACACTTGAGGTGGCCAAGGCACTTGAAGATAAGGGTTTCAAGGCGGAAGCCCTGAACGGTGACCTTGCCCAGACTGCAAGGGAGCGTACTGTGAACAGGCTTAAAAACAGCCATATAGATATCCTGGTGGCCACTGATGTAGCGGCCCGGGGCCTTGATGTGGAGCGGATATCCCATGTGATCAATTACGATATGCCGTCAGGCTCCGATCCATATATCCACAGAATCGGCAGGACCGGCAGGGCCGGCAGAACAGGCCAGACGATTCTCTTTGTCCGCAAAAACGAGCAGCGGATGCTGAGGGTCATAGAAAAGGCCACCGGACAAAAAATCAGGCAGATCAGCCTTCCGTCCAACAAGGCAGTGAATGAAAAACGTGTGGCTGACTTCAAGCAGAGTATCAGCAGTATGCTGGACAGCCCTGAACTGGACGATTTTAAGCAAATCATAGAATCCTTTGCAAAAGAGCAGGAACGACCGGTGGCCGAGGTTGCGGCAGCGGTTGCCAAAATGGCGCACGGCGATTCCCCGTTTTTCCTTCCGGCGGATAAAAAGGAGAATGGAGCCGCCGGCAAAAAGGATGCGGCAAAACAGGGCAAGAAAAAAGCGGTTCCTGATGCAAAGGCAGGAAAAGGCATACGCCCCCCGGAGAAAAATCAATCCGGAAAACTGAATATCCGTGAGAATAAAAAAGAAAACCGCTCCGGCCGGAAAACTCCAGCCGCCCGCCTTGAAAAGGGGATGGACCGGTACCGTGTCGAAGTGGGACGAAACCACGGGGCCTGCCCAAGGGATATCGTGGGCGCCATTTCCAATGAAGCCGGACTTGAAGGCAGGCAAATCGGCACCATTGAAATGAACGGTAAATTTTCTTTTGTGGATCTTCCCGAAGGCATGCCGTCAGAGGTTTTCCATCTTCTTAAAAAGACCTGGGTGAGATCCCGCAGGATGGCTATTTCAAAGTGTGCGTAAGCTTTACGGTGCCTTTCATAATTCGATGCGTCATTAAGAACATCTTGATTATTCAAACAGGCCTGCCCTGAATGCCTTTAGGTAGTTCATGCAGTAATCGTCCCTGCCCACAAGGGCTTCCGCCGTGGTGACGGCGGTCTGCATGCCCTTGTCCAGGGGATTGATTATGGCACCGTCAAGTCCCTTGAGTATCGCCTGGATCATGAATGCCCGGTTGAGATGTTTCCTTCCCGGCAGCCCGTACGAGATATTGGAAAGGCCGCAGGCCGTATGAATGCCTGAAAAGTTTTCCATGAGCGCTTCAATGGAATCGAGAAAACCGGTTCCGTATGTTTTGTCCACGGAAACCGGCTGGACCAGGGGATCGATAAAAATATTTTCCAGGGCGATGTTGTTTTTCAAAAGATCGTTTACAAGCTTGTCCGCGATCTTCAGCCGGTCGTCCACCGTCACAGGCATTCCCTCGTCACTCATGCAGAGCGCCACCACTTTGAGGTCCGTGCCTGCGATAAGCGGCATCAGATTGTCATACCGTTCCTTTTCAAGGGAGATGGAGTTTATCATGGCAACTCCGTTGTGAACTTTCAGTGCCGCTTCCACCGCTTTCGGGTTCGGGCTGTCAATGGCGCATGGAAGATCGGACGCCTCCTGTGCGGTCTGCACAAGCCAGCTCAGGTATTCAGGTTCGTTTTCCACGAATGTTCCTGCATTGACATCGATATACGCGGCATTGTTTTTCGCCTGATCGGAGGCGATTTTCCGGATGGTGTCCGCATCCTTTGATTCAATGGCCGCTTTTACAGGTTTCCTGCTGGAATTTATCAGTTCGCCGATGATAATCATGTTCGCTCCTTGTCCGTTATTATATGAAAGCCCGTGGCATATTCCCGGCATCAGCCGAACCGGTATAACCTTCCGCTCATTCTCACAGCCCATCACGGGCTGCTCCGAGGCAAATGCCGGAACCGGTCACGTCGTGTGCCCGGTAACCGACCGGCATTTGAAACCGCTTTCAGGTTACACCGGATCGTCTGATGCCTCTGACCGGAACTTGAATGCTTCGGTGTATCCAAAAGGACATGGCAGTTATCCCAGAGATTTGGCAAGTTTGCTCGCACCGCCCGCATCCGAGGCATATCCGTCAGCGCCGATCCGGTCTGCAAACTCCTGGGTGACCGGCGCTCCACCCACTATTATTTTGATTTGATCCCGGACACCGCTTTCAGCAAGCGCATCCACCGTCTGCTGCATCATGGGCATGGTGGTGGTCAAAAGCGCGGACAATGCGACTATATCGGGATTCTTTTCCCGGACCGCTTCCACAAATTTTTCAGGGGCTACGTCCACCCCGAGGTCCGTGACTTCGAATCCCGCGCTTTCCACCATCATGGTCACAAGATTCTTGCCGATGTCGTGAAGATCCCCTTTCACCGTTCCGATCACCATGTGGCCGGTCTTGTTTCTTCCCCCGTCTTTCAGAAATGGTTTAAGGGTCTCCACAGCCTCGCTCATGCTTTTTGCAGCCATGAGGACCTCCGGTATGAACATCTCGCCGGTCTGCATTTTTTCGCCCACGATGTCCATGCCGCTGATAAGACCGTCGTTGAGAATGGTGTCCGCGTCCACTCCCCGGTCAACCGCCTCCTGCACCGAATTTTTTACACTCTCTGCATCCCCCGAGGTCAATGCATCTTTTATTGCAGATAGATCCGTCATATTCCGACTCCTTTTTACATCCAGTTTTTTTCCATTTTTTCCATTTCCCTGGCTATCTCTTCGGGCAGGGGCTCGGGTTCGTGCTCCATGATTTTCAGGGTGTGCTCCCGGAGCCGCTCGTGGAACTGCTTGCTGCCGGCGGCCCGCCATCCGGCCGTGGTGGTCCTGTCAAAAAGTTTGGAGTACCAGACCTCCCGGAAATGGTTCATGGTGTGCGGCTCCATGAGAAAGTGCCCGCCCGGACCGACCTTGTCGATGACATCAAGGGCCAGGCGTTCCTCGTCCACACGCATGCCGTTCATGTACCGGTTCACTTTTTCGATGACCTCGTTGACAAGAACCATGTATTCCGGTGAGATCAACGTGGAGTGGTCCAGCCAGCCGTTGTCGTGGACCATGTTGGCCCCGCTCATGGAGGAGGAAAAACACGAGAATGTCGCCTCCACGGCAGCCTGGGAGTCCGGGAACTTGGCGTCGGAGCACCCCGACATCCCGAAAAACGGGATGCTGTAGTAATGGGCGAGCTGGGACATGGCAGAGGCCATGATATTCATCTCAGGGGCACCATAGGAAAAGACCGTGGTGGCCATGTCCATGATCGTGGCAAATGCTCCGTAAACGAACGGGCAGCCAGGATTCACAAGCTGGCCGAGGATGATGCCGAACAAAGATTCGGCACTGCCCTGGACCACGGTGCCGGCAAGGGTCGCAGGCGACGTACTCCCGGCCTGGGGCCCGGAATAGCAGACCTGGGGCAGTCCTTTTTCAGCTGCAAAAAGAAGCCGGTCGATCAGGGCGTCATCATAGGTCAGAGGGGAGATAGGCGCCTGGAACCCGATGATGTTGGGCTGGTTGATAAGGCGCTCTTCGCTTCCTGCAATGAGTACCCCCATGTCGTAGATATCCCGCATGGAGTCCATGCTCCCGCAGCAGAAAAGCAAAGGCTTGGTACTGTTGGCCAGAACCTGTTTGGCGATCAGCCGGTCAGACGTGGCGGACGGTGCATCAGAACAGACCCCTATGGTCATGATCCAGGTGAAATTGTCCAGAGCATCCGCAAGCCGTGTGGTTTTCCGGCAGTCTTCCAGGGTAAAGGGCCGGCGTTTTCCGGTTTCCGGGTCCAGGTAGTCAAACGCGTCTATCGTGGGGCCGTACCAGGTGTCGTCATCCTTGAGAATCACAGGTTTCGTCCGGTTTCTGTCGAAAAAGACCACCTGGGAGGGGGCGGTACTCAGAGCCTTTTCCACCAGCCATGCCGGCAGCCGTATCCGGTCGCCTTCCACTGAAGCCCCGTGGGAGTGAAGAATTTCCTTTGCCTTTTCATGGGTTACCTTGAACCCGGTTCGTTCCATCAAAGACAGGGTGGCTTCATGCAATCCCAGGATCTGGGCCGTGCTCAAAAACCGCTGTCTCGGCTTGATGTGCAGCATGGATTCCCATCCCACGGGATTTTCCTGCTGCCCGGTTTCCGTATCGGTCCGGTTGGTGAATTGAGATTCGGGATTCATTTCTTGTTGCACTCCTTATGATTTATATGAACGTCCGTGCCTTTTTCCCGGCAGCAGGCGATCCGGTATAACCTTCCGCTCAGTCTCGCAGCCCGTCCAGGGCAGCTCCGAGGTCAATGCCGGAACCGGTCACATCGTGTGACCGGTAACCGACCTGCATTGCAACCCGCTTCAGGTTACACCGGAGCGCCTGCTGCCTGCGCTCGGGAACTTTCATGTTTTGTTGTGTCTTAAAGGACATGGCCTTTATTCCTCTCCATTCCCGCCGGACGGCATGGAATAGAAAATGGTTTCAAACTGCTTCCTGTACCGCTCCGCTTCAGGAATCAGACGGGTCAGCTCTGAAGGAACGATATTCAGATGTTCCGCCATTTCCAGGCCTGCCTGTTCCGCATCGCGTTTTTCAATGCAGTCCATGATCCTCCGGGCAGTCACAATAGCCTGCTCCGGCTCGCACAATGTGTCAGGCATGAATTTCAAGTACTGGTCATGGGTTCTGGTGATCACCATCTTGATCATTTCAGAAAGCAATTCATTGTTCGAAGCTTCACAGATGATGGTATGAAAATCAAAATCCGCTTCGTAAAAACCTTCCAGGTTTTTAAGGTTTTGTTCCATTCGTTTGATGGTTTCCCCGAGTTTGCTGATATCGTTGGCGTCCGCCCGTGCTGCTGCCAGCTTGACGACGCTGCACTCGAGGGTCTGCCGGGTTTCGATTATATCCATGATCCAGTAGGCGTTCAGCACATCGCTGAGCGAGGAAGTAAACATATACGGGGAGGGGATATCCTTTTTGAGGAAAATCCCCTTGCCCTGTGTGACTTCCAGGTACCCCACAAGGACCATGGCTGATATTGCCTCTCTCACCGATGACCTGCTTACGCCGAAGGATTCTGCCAGGTTCCGCTCCGGCGGCAGCTTTTCACCGGGTTTAAGCTCCCCGTCTTTAATGTTTTTCAAAAGCTCCCGAACCACAAGTTCGGGAGTGGATGTCTTGTTGATTGTTGAAATTTTCATTTAAGTTTACTCCATGGGAGCAAAACCGCTCCTGAAGGTATTTTCACAAATTGTCCGGCAGACCGTGAATTCCTTGAGATAATCCGGACCGCCCGCTTTGGACCCGTCCCCTGACAGGCGGAAACCGCCGAAGGGATGGCGTCCCACCAGGGCTCCGGTTATACCACGGTTGATGTAGAGATTGCCAACGCAAAAACGGCTGCAGGCCTTTTCGATATTCCCTGGATTCCTTGAAAAAACCCCGCCTGTAAGGGCATAGCTGCAGTTGTTTGCTATATCCAGTGCTTCATCAAAATCAGCCGCCTTCATGATGGAGAGCACAGGCCCGAAAACCCCTTCTGCGGCAAGCGAGTGCTCAGGTTTGATATCCCCGAAGATCGCAAGGGGAGCGAAATGGCCGGAATCGGATTCCGGTCTCTTCTCCAGGATCAGTGTGCCTTCCTCCTTGCCCCGGGCAATCGCTTTTTCAATTCTGTTTTTGGCTTCTTCGTCGATCACGGCGCCGAAACCGTTTCTCGGGTCCTCCACCGGCCCCATGTCCAGACTGTCCGCAGCCGCCCGGACCTTGTCCACGACCTTGTCATAGTTTTCCTCCAGCACGATCAGCCGGGAGAGGGCCGAGCATTTCTGGCCCTGGTATCCGAAAGCCGAGCTGATAATGCTGCCTACTGCAGCATCAAGGTCTGCATCCGAATCCATTATAATGGCATTGTTCCCCACAAGGGAGAGTATGGTTTTGGCAAGGCCCTTTCTGCTGCGGATATCGCCTGTTGTTTTTTCAAGGACTTTCTGCCCGGCTTCCGTGCTTCCGGTGAAACAGACAAGATCCACATCCGGATGTCCTGAAAGAATCTCTCCGGGCTCGGCATTTTCCGCGGTGATCAGGTTGAGAACCCCTTCGGGAACCCCTGCCTCCTCGAAAATAGAGACCAGCATGGCTCCGATGATCGTGGCCCGGGGAGCGGGTTTGAATACCACTGCATTGCCGGTGACAAGAGCTGCGCCCAAGGTTCCGGCCGGTACAGGCAGCGGCATGTTAAACGGGGTGATTACGGCTGCAGTGCCTCTCGGTTCAAAGGAAAGGCGGCTGGATTCGCCGAGTTTCGAACTTACCGAACGGCCCCCGGAAAGCCGGATCATCTCCCGGCCGTAAAATTCGAGAAAATCAATCGCCTCGTTTACGTCCGCCTGGGAGTCGTTCCAGTTTTTGCCCGTCTCCAGGACCGTCATGGCGGCCAACTCGAACCTTTTTTCCCGGATCAGCTCGGCAGCCTTGAACAGAACTTCGCTGCGCTCGCCGGGTTTGGTGCCGGCCCATTGGGACCGGGCTTCTCCGGCGGTTTTTACTGCGCTTTCCACTTCATTGGCGCCTGCGGATACCGCAGTTCCAAGGATTTCATCCGGGGCGTTTGGGTTTGTGGAATGAAATGTCGAGTCAGTTGTTACATCCTGTCCGCCGATTCTTAGCTTAATGCTTTTCGGCCCGTCCGACCGGATCTTTTCAATGGCTTGTTTCATGGAAAGCCTTGCATCCGCCGTCCATGCCATGGGTGGCTCGTTCTCGAACGCTCCTTTTTCTCCGTATTCCGTCCCTTCTTCGCTGCCAGGGACGAATGCGGATTCATGGGACTTGGCAAGTTCGGCAGGATCGGTCAGCAGTTTTTCCCTGTCAACACCCTCTTCAAAACTCTGGCGCAGGAATGATTCATTTGAGGTGTTTTCCAGAAGCCGGCGGACCAGATAGGCCATTCCCGGGATGACCTCGCCGATGGGGGCGTAGAGTCTCACACGGTACCCGGCCTTGCCCAGGGCCGCCCGCAGGTTCTCAGCCATGCCGTACAGCATCTGGAATTCGTACCTGTTTTCCGGGACGCCCAGTTCTTTGGCCGTCTCCATGGCATAGGCGATGGACCGGATGTTGTGGGAGCCGCATTTGTAAATGATCAGATCGTTGTTTTCCAGGATCCGCCGGGTGAGTTTTTCAAACATTGCATCAGTGTCGTATTTGTTGGTGAAAACAGGCACAGGTACGTTGTCCTGGTGGGCCCGGGTGACTTCTTCGTCCCAGAATGCGCCCTTTACAAGGCGGATATGGATCGGCTGTCTGCGCTCCCGTACCCAGCGGACAAGGTCTTCGAACGGCTCTTGGGCATCCTTGAGATACGCCTGGTATACCAGCCCGATATGGGGGTAGCCGGCAAACTCAGGTTCTTCCAGGATGCTCTTGAACGTCTCCAGTGTAAGCTCGCGCAAGGGAAGGTGCTCCATATCCAGGATCAGGCAGGCGTTGATCTCCATTGCCTTTCGAAGAATGGGCCGGAGCCGCTCTTTGGCTTTTTCCACGGAATGTTCAAAAGCACATGCCTTGTCCATGTACTGGGCATACATGGAAGAGACCATCACCGACATTACGCATGTGGGCGTGTCTCCCCAGTCCAGCTCGCTGTCACCGTTTTTCTTCTTGTCTCCCACCGGCTTCCATTTTTTCCGGATTTCCCGGAACCGGTCAAAGAATTCGATCTGATCGTGAACAAAAGCCTCTTCCTCTTCCACTGACTTGACTTCCTCCTTTAGGATCTTCATGACCCAGGGAAATCCTTTGTCCCGGATTTTTTTCATTACCGGCGCGGCTTCGTCCAGGGTGTTGCCTACAATGAACTGTTTGCCCATGCTGTGGATGTTGCTGGAGATGGTTTTGGCAGCCATTTTTGCAGTCATGGAGTCGGGGCTGACCATTTTCAGGCCGAACTGGAGCGCCTTGGGGAAATCATGCTCAGGCCTGCAGAAGTACTGCTGGATATGTTCGGCCACGGATTCCGGGCGGCCCAGGTACGGGAAAACATCCACGAACCGGAACATCTGCACTTTGAACGCTTCGTCCTTCATGGACCAGTCCATCATCTTTCCGGTCCAGAAGTCTTTTCGGAACAGGGACGGTTTTTCCTTGTCCACCTTGCCGAAAATTTC
>JAWLES010000034.1:0-17788 GCA_041685935.1 Desulfobacteraceae bacterium
AGGAGAGGCAATATGACACAGGACCCTTTTGGGAATCTGCAGGACTGGGGACAGGTTCTTGAACACCTTGAGAATGTGTTTGAAAACGGCGGGGCCGAGGATTGTCAGCGCGGCCTGATTCGAATTCTGCGTTACAAGGGAAACTGGCGGCTCAGGGAAGAGACGCTGAAAGGTATTGAAAACATTGAAAACCCCAAGGAGGATCTGATCAGGGAAGTCCTGTCGATTCTGGAGGACGATAATATTTATTACGAGGCCCGGATCATTGCGTGCCGCAGCCTGATCAAAATACTTCATAAAAATACAACCGCCCGGGAGCAATTGACAAAAGAAGCCGAGCAGGCTATGGAGAGAATAAAAAGTATTCCCCAGCCGCCGTTCTTTATAGATTCCATCAATATGTATGCCCGTGATTTGAAGTGAACTTTCACCACAGGAGGCTATTATGATTATAGGAGTTCCCAGGGAAATTCTCTCTGAAGAAAAAAGAGTTGCAGTCATGCCGGATATGGTCCGGAAATACATTGAACTCGGGTTTGAGGTTCGGGTCGAATCTTCAGCCGGAAAAGGTATCGGAATAGAAGATCAGGAGTATCAAAACGCAGGCGCAGTTATTGTTGATGATCCTGAGGCTCTTTTTGACGGGGCTGATATTATTTTGAAAGTAAAGCAGCCCATATTCAACGAACAGGTTAACAAGCACGAAGTGGACATGCTTGCCGGCGGCAGTACGCTCATCACTTTTCTGCATCCTGCCACACCGTCCAACCATGAGATGGTAAAGAAGCTTGAAGCCGGGAATATAACAGCTCTTACAATGGATGGCGTACCCAGGATTTCCAGGGCCCAGAGAATGGATGCACTCTCTTCAATGAGTCTGGTGACCGGATACAAATCCGTGCTCCTGGCGGCAAATTACATGCCGAGGTTTGTGCCCATGACCGGGACCGCCATTGGCACGATAAAGCCTGCAAATTTCCTGGTTATCGGTGCGGGGGTTGTCGGGCTGCAGGCTGCAGCCACGGCAAAAAGGCTGGGCGGTGTTGTAAAGGCCATGGATATAAGAGAGGAAGCCTGTGCCCAGGCCAAAAGCCTGGGGGCGAAAATCGTTGACTTTGATATTCCCCAGGAGCTTGCCCTGGGTGAGGGAGGGTATGCCCGGGCCCTGGACGATCAGTGGCTTGATAAGGAAAAGAAAACGGTTGCGCCTGAAATTGAGCAGGCCGATGTTGTGATTCTGAGCGCTCTTGTGCCTGGAGAGGTGGCTCCGGTGATTATTACAGACGAAATGGTGAAAACCATGAAGTACGGTTCCGTGGTTATGGATATTTCAATAGACCAGGGCGGAAACTGCTCAGCCACCAGGGCGGGGGAAACGTTTCAGGAAAACGGGATTACCATATGCGGTATTCAGAATATCCCCGGCAGAATGGCACTTCATGCAAGCTGGCTGTATTCCAATAACCTGTACTATTATGTGGAAAATCTTTATAAACAGGGCCCGGGCAGGATTGACTTTGATGATGAGATCGTTGCCGAGTCCCTGGTTACGCATCAGGAGAAGATCCACCATAAAGGAACTTTGAAGGCCATGCAGGAATCAATATAACGGCCATGTCCTTTTGGACACAATGAATGTTGAAAGTCCCAAGGCGTAAGGCATCAGTGGGTTCCGTATTCCCTGGAGCGGGTTTCAATGCCGGTCGGTTACCGGTCAATGTGGCCGGTTCCGGCATTGCCCTCGGAGCAAATCATGGATGATTTGCTAGAATGAGCGGAAGGGAAGACGGAACCTACTGATGCCGGATTTTCAGCACGGACTTTCTTATAAAATATTTGTGAACCCGGAAAATCAAAAAGCTTTTTCCGCCTGCCTCTGAGCGGACATAAAGCTTCCTTTTTAAACCAAGGAGAATAAAGTAATGGCGAATCTTTTTTTAATGACGGGAGTTTTTATCCTATGTTTCGGCATCGGATATATCCTTATATCCAGAGTGCCCCCTCTTCTGCACACCCCTTTGATGTCCATGACCAATGCCATTTCAGGCGTTACCATTCTCGGGGCTTTGCTGATTTTTTCACACCAGACAAGCGGTCCTGCAAAGATACTCGGGGCGATTGCCCTTATTGCAGCGACCTTTAATGTGGTTGGGGGGTTTGTTATCACGGACAGAATGCTCAAGCTTTTCAAAAGAAACGATGCAGGAATGGATGAATCATGAATCAAATTGCACCATACACAAATACGGTAATAGATCTTTTGATTGTAGTTGTTCTGATTGTCGGTATCAGGCAGTTCCGCGCCCCCAGGGGAGCGCGCCGGGGGAACTTTACAGCCGCATTTGCACTGGGCTGTGCATTTTTTCTGGTCCTGTTCAGAAACGGGATCATTGATATCTTCACGGTTGTGATTTCCCTGTTCGCCGGATCAGTGCTGGGATATGCAGTGGCCAGAAGAGTCAATATGATCCAGATTCCCGCCATGGTTGCGTTCCAAAATGGTGCAGGCGGTGTTGCAGCTTTTATCGTCTCCCTGCTGGAGCTGACCCGGGGCGGGGTTCAAATGCCTTTGATCAACCAGGTATCAGGTGTGCTCGGCCTCTGCATCGGATCTCTGACCTTCAGCGGCAGCATGGTCGCCAGTGCGAAACTTGCGAACAAAATGCGTCAGACTCCGCAAATACTGAATAAACACAGCTTTCTGGTACTTGTCAACGTTCTTGCTCTCGTGATTGTCGGTCTTGCCGCACTGTTTGCACCGGAGGGCGTCAGGGCGCCTCTTTTTATCCTTCAGATACTGCTGGGACTTGTTTTCGGAGTTCTGTTCTCCATCCGCATCGGCGGGGCGGACATGCCGGTTCTGATCTCTTTGCTGAATGCAACCACCGGCCTGGCTGCCGCACTCTGCGGAATGGTTATAGCAAACCAGCTGTTGATCGCTGCCGGAGCCACTGTGTTAGCATCAGGTTCAATATTGACTTATGTGATGTGCAAGGCCATGAACCGGAACCTGGGCAGCATCCTGATTCCGTCGGCCAAGGCGCCTTCCGCTCCGAAAGAGCAGCCTGCCGAAACGCAAGGGGCTTTTATGCCCCAGGGGGGGCTGGAAAATCCTGAACCGGAAGAGAAGAAGGAAAAAGAGGGCGCGGATGACCTTTCCAGGGCTGCAAATGTCCTGGCAAATGCACGTGAGGTAATCATCGTGCCGGGGTACGGCATGGCCCTGGCCCAGGCCCAGGAGGAAGTGGTGGCAATGGCCGGGCACATGACTGAACTCGGGAAAAAGGTGAGCTATGCAATTCATCCTGTTGCAGGCAGAATGCCCGGACACATGAATGTTCTTCTGGCAGAGGCAGGAGTTGAGTATGAAATGCTCATGGAAATGGATGATGTTAACCCGTTGTTTGCATCCACAGACGCAGTCCTGGTGGTCGGAGCCTGTGACGTAGTAAATCCCGCGGCAATAGATGCGGAGGGAACGCCCATTTCCGGGATGCCGATCCTGCATGCTCATGAGGCCGCGAACATTGTCTGCTGCAACTTTGATGAAAAACCCGGATATTCAGGTGTTGAAAATCCCTTGTACCGGAATGAAAAGACCATAATGCTTCCGGGGGATGCAAAGAACTCGATCCGGCAGATCATGGACAAATGGACTCAAAAGGAAGATACTGAAGCCGCAGAAACTGCAGAGACGGCTGATGAAACCCCGGAAGCTGAAGCTGAGAGTTCGGCTGACAAGCTGCTGAAAGCATGTGAAGTCCTGGAAAAAGCTGAAAAAGTGATCATTGTCCCTGGATACGGTATGGCGCTGGCCCAGGCCCAATTCAAGGTGGTTGAGCTGGCGGAGCTTCTGGAGGAGCGGGGGGTGGAGACCATGTTTGCGATCCATCCTGTTGCCGGTCGAATGCCCGGACACATGAATGTGATGCTGGCGGAAGCTGAAGTGGATTATGACAAGCTGCTGGAAATGGATGCGGCAAATGAGAAATTTCCTGAAACCGACGCAGTTTTGATCTTCGGGGCCTGTGACGTGGTAAATCCTGCAGCCATCCGGACAGAAGGCACTCCGATTTCCGGAATGCCTATTCTCATGGCCCATGAAGCCGGAAGTGTCATAGTATGCAACTATGATGCAAATCCCGGGTATTCCGGGGAAGAGAATCCTCTGTACGAGGATAAAAAATCCATAACTCTCTTTGGTGACGCCCTTGAAACAGCCGGCAAACTGATTGACGGCCTCCGTTTTCCCGGGGCGGGGTAAACAGCGCCGCTTTAGTACTCCGTCGTTTCCGGGTATGCCCCGGATATGGGTTTGACAATTTATGGATTTTTGTTACTATTATAGTAATAAAAATCCATAAAGGGAGAGCAGTCTCAATGGCCAACAAGGATCAGTATTTTTCAAAAACATTGGAAAAAGGTCTGACTATATTAAATCTGTTTGACAGGGAACACCCTTCCAGGTCTTTAATCGAAATTTCAAAGCTCACCGGTATCAATAAAACATCCACATATCGGCTTGTAAATACATTCGTGCATCTGGGGTATTTGAGAAAGAGCTCCGACAACAAGTCGCTGAGACTGGGAACAAGAGCATTCGCCCTCGGGCATGAATGTTTTCACGGGTTTGATATCTACCAGGGGATAAAGCCGGTGATTGATAAAACATTCCTGGAGCATAAAATTTCCATAGATTCCGCACTGGTGGACGGGAACAGATTGATTTCCCTTTACCGCCGGGAGATGCCGAATCTGGTTCACTACCATCTTCCCCTGGTGATGGATGAATTGTATGCAAGGGCCATGGGAAAGGCGATTCTGGCCCATTTTACCGAATCAGAGCTTTCCGGATATCTGGAATCGGTTCATATGGAGGAGCTGACACCGAATACCCTCACGGATGTGGAAAAAATAAGAAAAGAGATAATAGAGACCAGAAACCGCGGCTATTCAGTCAACAATGAAGAATATATGCTTGGAATTATCAGTGTAGGGGCCCCGATCATGAACTTTCAGAAACGGACCGTGGCCGGAAGCGTAAGCCTGGATTTTCCCTCCAAGGAGTATTCATTGGGTTATATCGAGCAGAACTTCATAGGAATTCTGCTGGGTCTTGCCGGGGAAATTTCCGAGATTATAACTTCAATGGGAATGTAGCAAGGCCTTCAAAAGCACACGAAACCACCCGCCGGTCAACTGATCCGCAGGCAGGCCCTTCTTGGGGCTTTTCTGCGGATTCCCGCAATTTATCAAGTCCTGCCGGAAGAATCGGATCATTTTTTTTCACTCTTTTATGCAAAGCCAATATTTCCTGGGAAATAAAAAAAACCGGGAAAAGTATTGACAAATTAAAAGTTAGCCTATAATTTCATTTATAGAACTACCGTTACTATTTTAGTAACAATAGTTCCGGAAAAGGCGGGATAAGTTCCTGCTTTATCGAAACGGATTTTTAAACTTTTATTTTGGGGGATTGAATTATGAAAAAGATACTTTTTCTGATCACATTGGTTCTGATGGTTTCGAGTTTAACCATTGCAGGTCAGGCATTCGGAAAAGATGTGTTGAAGCTGGGATTCGGGGATCCCATAAATTCCGACCAGGGTGCCATTGCAAAGCAGTTTAAATACCTTGTGGAATCGTATACCGATGGTGAGATAACAGTGCAGCTGTTTCCAGGCAGTGAATTGGGAACGGAAACGGAAATGCTTCAGAATACCAGAATGGGTGAGCTGGACCTGTGTATGCTCTCAGTTCCCAACCTTTCCCCCTTCTCTAAAAAAATCAATATTTTAACTTTCCCTTATGTAATAAAGGATTTCCGTGATGCAGTCACGATAACCACGGGCAAGCTGGGGCAGAAATGGAACGATATCCTTGTAGAAGAGGCCGGGATACGGATTCTGGCATGGACGTACTCGAATTTTCGACATCTTACAAACTCCAGGCGGCCGATAACCAGTATGGCTGACCTGGACGGCCTTAAAGTTCGAGTTCCCCAGAATGCCCTTATGATAGCATCTTATAAAGCCTGGGGTGCGAATCCCACACCAATGGCCTGGCCTGAAACGTTTACCGCTTTGCAGCAAAAGGTTGTTGACGGGCAGGATAACCCGCATGTTGTGAATTACACCATGAAATTTCACGAAGTACAGGATTATATAACTCCTCTTCACTATCAGTTTTCTCTTCAGCCTATGATCTTGGGAGAGCAGCGTTTTCAGCAGATGGACCCTGAGATGAGAAAAATCATTCTGCAGGCGGGTATGGAAGCACAGCAGTATTGCGTCCTTTTTCAGAAGGAGGAATCCCAAAAAGCCTTGCAGGCGATGATTGATGAGGGCATGGAGTATACCGAGATTTCCAATGAAGACGAGATGATTCAACTTGCAAAAGAGAAAGTCTGGCCTGAATACTATGACAAGGTCGGTGGGAAAGAAGCTCTGATGGATGTTGTTAACGAACTTGAAAAGGCAAAACAAGCGAGACAGGGAAATTAGAGAAGACTTTTTAAAACTGTCCTAAAAACAGGGTGCCCCTCTAAAACAGGGCGCCCTGTGAAACCCTTATAAAAGGGAGCAGGAAAGTGAATCTCAAGAACATAATAAAAAAAACCATCCTGGTTCTGGACAATATTGAAGGACACCTTTGCAAGGCCCTTTTGAGTTTCTTTGTCATCCTTCTTTTTGTTCAGGTGCTTATGCGAACCGTTTTTCAAAGCTCTTTGGCCTGGAGTGAAGAATGCTCCAGGTTCTCCTTTGTCTGGTTTGCGTTCCTGGGGGCATCCTATGCAGCCCGCCTTGGAGCCCACAACAGAGTTGTCTTCCAGTTCAGGTTTTTCCCACCGGCGGTGGGAATCGGTTTTCAGATCTTTGCAGATGCCATATGGATTGTGTTCAATTCCATAATGACGGTAAAGAGCATTGAAACCATCCAGGGGATGATACGGTATCCGTTTAATTCCCCTGCAATGGATGTGCCCATGCATTATATCTACATGCTGTTTCCGGTGACATTTACATTGATGAATATCCGCATCATTCAGACCAATATACTGAAATACGTTCTCAAGAGGGAACTGAAGGATGTGGATGATATTTCATCTGAAATGGAAGATATAAAGCATGACATGAAAGTTGAACAGGAAAACCAGGGAAGGTCGGCATGATATCATCAGTTTTGTTCGGGGCATTCGGTCTTCTTCTGGTCATAGGCGCCCCCATAGCTGTGGCACTGGGTATGGCGGCCATGGCGGCATTTATTTCCATCGACAAAGATGTCACAACCATGGTTCAGATCGCTTACAATTCCGTAAACTCTTTTCCGGTCATGGCTTTGCCCGCATTTATTCTTTCAGGTGCGCTTATGCAGGGTTCAGGGATTTCCAGAAGGCTTGTGGAGATTGCGGAAGTACTGGCGGGCCGAATGGCGGGCGGTCTTGCCACCTCAACGGTCCTGGCCTGCCTGTTTTTCGGCGCTATTTCAGGGTCGGGGCCTGCGACCACGGCTGCGGTGGGAATGCTTATGATACCTGCAATGGTTAAACGCGGGTATGACAGCGGGTATGCTTCTGCTGTCACAGCATCCTCCGGCGGCCTGGGGATCGTGATTCCGCCGAGCATACCAATGGTAATCTACGGGGTGACTGCAAGCGAATCCATTACAAAGCTTTTCATAGCAGGCGTTTTGCCGGGGATTGTCATTGCCTCCGGCATTATCGGGATGAACTATGTCATAAGCAGAAAAAAAGGGTATAAATCCCATGCTGATGACTGGTCGTTCAAAAAGGTATTTTTCAAAATCAAAGAGGGGTTCTGGGCTTTGATGGCGCCGGTGGTCATTCTCGGCGGGATTTATTCAGGACTTTTCACACCGACTGAGGCTGCAATCGTATCGATTTTCTATACCCTTTTCGTCGGCATATTCATCTACCGTGAGCTCAAACTGAAGTCAATATTCAAATCGCTCGATTCAACAACCTGGCTTTCGGGGCGTGTCCTTATCATTCTGTTCACAGCACAGGCATTCGGAAGGCTGCTTGTTCAATATAAAATTCCCGATGCCATTGCAGCCTGGCTCCTGGCTGTTACAGGCAACGTTTTTATTATCTGGGCGATTATTATTATATTTTTGATTATGATCGGCATGTTCATGGAAACCCTGGCAACGATTATGCTGGTCACACCGGTCCTTCTGCCTGTAATGACAAGTCTCGGGGTGGACCCGATTCATTTCGGCGTGGTTCTGGTTATGTGCTGTGAAATCGGATTTGAAACCCCGCCGTTGGGTGAAAATCTGTTCATAGCGTCGGGTATCGGCAAGGTAACCATAGAGGAAATATCCGTAAAGGCGCTCCCGTTTTCAGTGGTGGAAATAGCATCGGTGTTCCTGGTTGCCTATATTCCTTCTTTAACACTTTGGCTGCCCAAGGTATTCGGGTATTAACTGAATTGATTATGACACATGGAGAAGAAAAATAAATGGAATTTATTAAAAAAGCTTTAAAAACTGCTGAATCGAATACAGAGTCCACCAGAGAGGTGGTTGACAAAGTGCTCGCTGATATAGAAAACAGGGGAGAGGCCGCCGTCAGAGAGCTTGCTGAAAAGTTTGACAACTGGAAGGGTGACTTTATCCTCACGGATGAAAAGAAATCCGGGCTTATCGATTCCGTCCCGGAAAAGGTGAAGGACGACATCCGCTTTGCCTGTAATCAGGTTTACGGGTTTGCAAGAGCCCAGAGAAACAGTATCAGTGAGTTTGAGGTTGAGACGGTTCCGGGTGTGCGCCTGGGGCAGAAAATTATACCGATGGATGTGGCCGGATGCTACGTGCCGGGCGGAAGGTTCGCCCATGCATGTTCCGCCCTTATGAGTATCGCCACCGCAAAGGCGGCTGGAGTGGAGACGGTTATTGCATGTTCACCGCCCCGCGGTGAAAGTATTGATCCTGCAGTGGCGTTTGCCATGGATCTTGCAGGTGCTGATACTATTCTTGAAATGGGGGGGATTCAGGCAATCGGGGCTATGGCTTTCGGGCTTTTTACGGATAAACCTGCAAATATACTTGTGGGGCCCGGAAATGCTTTCGTTGCTGAGGCCAAGGCAAAACTGGCGGGTTCGGGAAAATGTGCCATAGATGTGTTTGCAGGTCCGACTGAATCCGCCGTAATCGCGGACAAAACCGCTGATCCCATGACTGTGGCGGTTGATCTCGTTTCCCAGGCCGAGCACGGGTATGATTCTCCTGTATGGCTGTTCACGGATTCAAGGGAGCTTGGAGAACAGGTGGAAAGAATCATGCCCAAAGTGATAGCGGATATGCCTGACCCTGAAGTGCCCGGCACCTCCTGGCGCGATTACGGGGAGATCATATTATGCGCTGACAGGGAAGAGCTGTGTTCGGTGAGTGACAAATATGCTGCAGAGCATATACAGGTGATTACTGAAGATCCGGACTGGTGGGTGGATAATCTTAAATCATACGGGTCTCTGTTTCTGGGAGAGGGAAGCACGGTTCCCCACGGGGATAAATGTTCAGGTACCAATCATATTCTTCCCACCAAAAAAGCAGGGTATTACTCAGGCGGCCTCAATGTACACAAGTTTTTAAAAATATGCACTTATCAGGAGATCGGAAAGCAGGCGAACA
The DNA here is from genome assembly GCA_041685935.1 of Desulfobacteraceae bacterium. Classification (GTDB taxonomy): domain Bacteria; phylum Desulfobacterota; class Desulfobacteria; order Desulfobacterales; family Desulfobacteraceae; genus JAIPEK01. Next base: position 9,655 of record JAWLES010000034.1, read on the forward strand.
GGGAGCTAAGTGCCAGAGCTTCAAGGCTTTCAAGGGTTGAGGGGATGGAAGGGCATGCAAGGGCATGTGACTGGCGGCTTAACAAGTACTTCCCGGATGAAGAGTGGGATTTTAAGGTATATGCCCAGGAAAAATACGTATAGCCGAACCTCTAATCTGGAGCAGCACATGATGCAAACGGACTCAAATCCAAAAAGAAAGTTCTCCAAAAATTTTACGCTTCAGGAACCCATCAGTGAAAAGGGAATAGAAAAAGCACTTGATGTTCTGCGTTCCGGCAAGCTGCATCGGTACAATGTGGAATCCGGCGAAAAATCGGAAACCTCGCTTCTGGAAGAAGAGTTCGCAGGGTATATGGGAAGCCGATACTGTCTTGCATGTGCGTCATGCGGCAGCGCCATGTATCTTGCCATGAAAAGCGCGGGAATCAGGGCCGGTGAAAAGGTCCTCTGCAATGCCTACACCCTGGCCCCGGTTCCGGGAGCCATTGAAAATACAGGGGCGCGGATCGAACTGGTGGAAATCGAGGAGGATTATACCATCGACCTTGCCGACCTCGAATCCAAGGCAGGGCAGGAAAATGTTCACTGGCTTCTGCTTTCCCATATGAGAGGCCATATCGCGAATATGGATAAGATCATGCAGATCTGCCGGGAGAACGGTATATCACTCATCGAAGACTGTGCTCATACCATGGGGGCGGAGTGGGACGGCAGAAAATCAGGCTCCTTTGGCGTTGCAGCATGTTTCAGCACCCAGACCTATAAGCATATGAATTCAGGAGAGGGCGGTTTGCTGGTGACGGATGATCAGGATCTTATGGCAAAGGCGGTAATTTATTCGGGCTCGTATATGAATTATGACCGGCATTCATCAATACCTCCTCTCGGGGTTTTTGAGAAGTATAAAAAACGGATTCCCAACTATTCGTGCCGGATGGACAATTTGAGGGCCGCGATTTTGCGGCCCCAGATTGCCGAACTGGACCGCCAGTGCAGACGGTGGAATGAAAGATATATCTTTCTGGAAAGCGCATTGAATTCCATTGACGGTATAATGTGTCCGAAAAGGGATTCCAGGGAGTATTATGTGGGAAGCTCGGTGCAGTTTACGCTTGAAACCTCTGATCATAAGGTTATCCAGACTTTTCTGGAAAAATGTTCGAACCGCGGTGTTGAGTTGAAATGGTTTGGAAACGCGGAACCTGCCGGGTTTACCAGCTCTTATTCAAGCTGGGAATATATCGGCGAAATCCCGCATCTTCCGAAAACAGACAGGATTTTATCGAGAATGTGTGATATGAGAATACCATTGACCTTTGATCTTGAAGACTGCAGAAGAATCTCGGAAATCATCTCTGATGTGGCGAATGAGGTTTTGGTATAAGTTTTTGGCGTGTGTTTCGCAATCACACTTACTATATAATGATATATAAATCGTAAAGCATGGAGGATTATAATGGGAAAAAACATAATTGATACGGATCAGGCCCCCAAGGCTATAGGGCCGTATTCACAGGCGGTTGTTTCAGGAAACCTGGTTTTTACTTCAGGCCAGCTTCCGATTGACCCGGCTGTTGGGAAAATCATTCAGGGCACCATTGAAGACAGGACCCATATGGTTCTGAAAAACCTCAAGGCGATTGCTGAAAAAGCAGGGGCAAACCTTGATAACGCAGTAAAAACGACTGTATATTTAACGGACATGCAGGATTTTCAGGCTGTGAACCTTGTTTATGCCGAATATTTCAAAGAGCCTTACCCTGCACGGAGTGCATTCCAGGTTGCTGCGCTTCCCCTGGGCTCCAACATTGAAATAGAGGCTGTTTTTCAGCTTTAACTCATACTGTTATAATACAAAAATAAAAGGAAAAATCATGAATTTCACCGGATTTCCAAGAAGAAACTACCTTCAGGGACCCACTCCCATTGAACCGATGCCTTCACTCTCCAAAGCCCTTGGAGGAAAAGTGGAGCTGTATGTAAAACGGGATGATCTTCTCCCGGGAGCCGCCGGGGGCAACAAAACCAGAAAGCTTGAATTCTGCCTTGCTGACGGACTTGCAAAGGGTGCGGACACGGTCATCACCTGCGGAGCGGTTCAGTCCAACCACTGCAGGCTTACCCTCTCCTGGGCTGTGAAAGAAAAAATGGACTGTCATCTTATACTTGAAGAGCGGGTTGAAGGGTCTTACAAACAGGATGCAAGCGGAAACAATTTTCTGTTTGAGTTAATGGGCGTAAAGAGTGTCGAGGTGGTAAAAGGCGGCACCGACATGATGGCTGCCATGGAGAAAAAGGCTGCGTCACTGGAGGCGGAGGGCAAAAAGCCCTATATCGTTCCGGGCGGAGCTTCCAATTCCATCGGAGCGCTCGGGTATGCGGCCTGCGGTGAAGAGACCATGAGCCAGCTCAACCGGATGCACCTGAAGATTGATCATCTTATTGTGCCTTCAGGGTCGGCAGGGACCCATGCAGGCATGATCTGCGGAATGACCGGAACCAGCAGCGGAATCCCGATCAGCGGCATGAACGTCTCAAGAACCAAAGAGGTGCAGGAAGAGATTGTTTTTAAACTTGCTGAACAAACTGCGGAAAAGCTTTCAATTAAAGGGGGGATTGCGCGTGAGGATGTGGTCTGCTTTGGTGACTATGTAGGGCCGGGTTATTCAATTCCCACCGATTCAATGGCGGAAGCAGTAAAGCTTTTTGCCCGGACCGAAGCGATTCTTCTGGACCCGGTATATTCAGGGAAAGCTGCAGCAGGACTTATCGACCTTGTTCGAAAGGATTATTTCCCTTCCGGAACCAGGGTTCTTTTCCTTCACACCGGGGGCTCTCCTGCTTTGTACGCCTATATGGACACTTTCCGGAAGAGCTGAAAGCTTAAAAGGTATGCATGAATCGTAAAACAGGGAGGGTCGGCTCGAAACTCCCTGTTTTTTAACCGTATCAGCAAGGAAGAATGCATGGAACAGGAAAAGGTCGCGGGGATAATCGGCGGTATGGGGCCGGAAGCGACAGTGGATTTTATGCAGCGCATTATCCGTTTGACCCCTGCCTCTGATGATTGTGACCATATTCGGTGTCTTGTGGACAACAATCCGAAAATCCCCTCAAGGATAAAAGCGATAATAGAGGGGAATGGAGAAAGCCCGGCACCCTGTATGGCTGAAATGGCAAAGCGGCTTGAAAAATGGGGTGCGGATTTTCTGGTTATCCCCTGCAATACCGCTCATTATTATTACGAACCGGTTCAAAAGGCGGTTTCAATACCGGTGGTCAACTTGATTGACCTTGTATGCGCCCATATAAAAAGAAATTATCCTGATGAAAGTCAAATCGGCATCCTTGCCTCGCCATCAGTTAAGATCACGGGCCTGTATACCAAGAGGCTCGCTGAAACCGGCGCTGTGGATATATGGCCGGACAGGGCTTTCCAGGAAAAGCTTCTGAATACCATAAGGGAAATCAAAAAGGGAAATTCAGGAGAAAAGATTCGCTCTGAATACCGGGAAGTGTGTTTAAACCTTGTGGATAAAGGGGCCGGGGTCACAATTGTGGCCTGCACTGAACTCGGGGTCCTTCATCCGGACGTGCCTGTGGAAACGGTTGATGCGGCAGAGGTCCTGGCCCTGGAAACCGTAAGGATGGCAAAAAGCTGAATGTCAAGGTGTCTTCCGGCGTTAACGAAACCGGAACCTGATATTCACTGATCCAGGAGATTTCTTACCGTCTCGGCAAAAAGTGCCTTGTCCACGGGTTTGATGACAATGGCATCAAACATCGGGTTTTTGCCCATGATATTATGGTTGTGCCCTGTGCAAAGCAGGACCGGAATACCCGGCCTGATCTCCTTGATTGCGCCGGCGATTTTGTCACCGTTCATGTTCGGCATTGTCATGTCCGTCACAATGAGATCAAAAGATTCAGGCTCCTTTTTAAACGATTCCAGGGCTTCGGAGCTTGCGGTGTGCGCCGTGACCGTATAACCGAGCTTTTCAAGAACTCTCTGGTGCAGTTTGACAATCTGGGGTTCATCATCTATCAAAAGAATGTGTTCCGTGCCCCCGGGGACAGGGTCATGGTTCAGTTTTTCCGGATCGCGCGATTTCTCCAGGGTCCGGGGCAGGTAGATGTGGAAGGTGGTGCCCTTGCCCGGTTCACTGTAAACGGTAATGTGCCCTCCGTGGGACTTGATGATTCCGTGGACAACGGAAAGGCCGAGACCTGTTCCCCGGCCTTTCCGTTTGGTTGTAAAGTAGGGCTCGAAAATTTTGTCAATAAATTGTTCAGGTATTCCGTTTCCTGTATCACTTACGGTTATTTGAACATACTCCCCCGGCTCCATGCCCGGATGTGCTGTTTTAATATTTTCATCCAGGGATTTCGTGCAGACAGTGACTTCGATCACGCCTGCGGAATCAGCCATGGCATGCATTGCGTTTGTGGCGAGATTCATTATGACCTGGTGAATCTTTGTGGGGTCCGCCTGAACCACAAAGGGTTCGGAAGGAATATTTATCCTGAGCTCAATTGATGATGGAAGGGTGGAGCGCAGCATTTTCAAAGCTTCCTTGATCAGCGGATTAATGCTGACGGGTATGATCTTTTTCTCGTCCTTCCGGCTGATGGCAAGAATCTGTTGGACCAGGTCCTTGGCCCGCAGCCCCGCTTTCATCACCTGGCTGAGGTCGTTATGCAGGTCTGTTCCCTCTTTGGCATCAGCAAGGCACAGCTGGGTAAACCCGATAATGGATGTCAGAATGTTGTTGAAATCATGGGCGATGCCGCCGGCAAGGGTTCCGATGGTTTCAAGCTTCTGGGCCTGGCTGAGTTTTCTTTCAAGCAGGAGGTTCTCTTTTTCAGCCTTTTTCCGGTCCGTAATATCTCTGGCGATGCCGAGTATACCGATAAGGTTGCCCCTGTTATCCGGCATCGGAGTTTTAATGGTTTCAAATATCCCCTGGTAACCGTCTTTGGCAAAGGTCAGGTGTTCTTCATTGATCATGGGCTGCCCGGCCTGCATTGCTTTGCGGTCATGCATCCTGAAGGAATCGGCAGTGGATTCGTCCACAAAATCGTAATCCGTTTTCCCCTTGATTTCAGGTTCCTTGGCTCCAAAGAACTTTTCAAACGTTGGATTGCAGCTCAGATAAACACCGTTTTCATCTTTAAGCCATATTAAATCCGGAATGGTGTCCACCAGGGTCCGGTTTCTGACTTCAGAGGTTATCAACGCTTTTTCCGTCCGAATCAGATCGGTTACATCCAGGTTGACAATTACAGCTGCTTCAATTTCACCGGTGCTGTTCAGAACAGGTGCAGAGTAATTCAGAATGGTTTTCCGACCGCCTTCAATGGTCTCTATTTCAAGTAGCTCGTCATTGACTGCAGCACCGTATTTAACGGTCCGGTTCAAATCCCCGCCAAAGGGCCTTATTTCCTCTCCTGCAGGTAGGCGGCGGGCTGTATACGCACTGTATTTTTCCGGATTCATGCCGGGATCACAATTCCAGATCCTGCATCCTGCAGGATTGGCCCGGACCGGGGTGCCGCTTTTATCAGTAAACCAAAGTCCTATGGGTAAAATTTCAAATACCCGCTGCAGCATATTTTCACTTTTTCTCAGCTCTTCGGTGCGCTCTCTTACCTGTCTGCGAAGGGACCATGACCAGAGAAAGAATCCGCAAACCAGAACCAGCAGGGGAATAATTATCAGCATGGTATATTTGAGAAACCAGGCAAGGTTGAAATCAGGTTCCTTGTATATATCGAGCCATTTTTTGTATATGCGCCGGTATTCACCTGTTTCATCAAGCAGTTTGAGTCCTTCGCTCAGTTGTGCCGCAAGTGCTTTTTGACTGTTCCTGACCGCATACCCGTATTCCGGGGAAAGAACCGGCCGGTGTGCAAGGACCAGGTTGTCCCATCCATGTTTTTCAATCCAGTACAGGGCGGTAAGGCGGGCAGCCAGGGCGCAGTCATGTTCCCCTTCGGCCAGCTGCCGCAGCGCATCTTCCTGGGTGGAAACAGTCGTGAGCTGTTTTTCAAGGTTCTGTTCCAGGCAGAAATCATGCATTATGTCCCCTTTTTGGACAACGATCCTTTTCCCATGCAGATCCGCAGCTGACACGGGCGGCTCCCCCTCTTTACTGCGGACGATCCCCACATAGTGATTTACCGTATAGTTCTGGGTGAAATCAAACAGCAGGTCCCTTTCCGCAGAGTAAAGCATTCCCTGGACAGCATCTATTTTTCCTGTCTCAAGTGCTTTTCTTATTTCAGTCCATGGCCCCAGCCGAATTTCAACTTCAAGGCCGAGTTCCCTGGCAAGTGCACGGGTGATTTCCACGTTGAATCCTGAAGCCAGGCCGTTCTCATCCAGGTATTCGTATGGGGGGTAATTTTCGTCTCCGCCGATAACAATGCGGTTGTTCCCGGAAAGTTCCGGGGCGGCGAACCATTTTGCATGAAGGCGGCGGAAGGTTCCGTCAGCCATAACCAGGGAGAGGCCTTCGTTCAAAAGGGAGAGTGTCTCCCGGTCCCCCTCCTGGACAGCGAAACAGAATTCCTGTTTAAAAGAGTGAACAGGGTTGTTGATCACCTCCAGGTTGGATATTTTATTCTCCCGGATCAGGCGGAGTGCCACTATCCTCTGTATGAAAACCGCGTCATGCCTGCCTTCTGAAAGCTCCAGAAGAGCTTTTTTAAATGTAGGGATGCTTCGAAGGTCTATGCCGCGATTCTCCCTGAGCAGAAACTCCTCTGCATTATCTCCTTCCATGACCGCCACCTGTCTGCCCTTGAGGTCTTCCAGGCGCTGGATGCCGGTCTCCCCTTTTCTAACAACAATAGCCCCGTGCAGAGTCATGTAAGGGAAAGTAAAATCGTACACGGATTCTCTTTCCGGTGTTCTTCCCACCAGAGGCAGGGCCTGGATTTCCCCTTTTTCAAGCCACTCCTTTACTTTAATCCACTCTCCCGTGCGAAACGTGACATTCCGCCCCATGGCCTTAAGCGCAGCCTGCATAAGCTCCACTGAAAAACCGTTTGCTTTTCCGTCTTCATCAACAATGGAAAAGGGGGGATAGTTGATCTCCGCACCGGAAAGCAATGAAGAATCCCCTGTTGTACCTCCCCGGGCGGGAAAAGCGGCTGCAGGGACCATGGCGAAAAAAATCAGGTATGCGGCAATCCTGTTCTTATTTTTCACGGAGAAAAAATTTAATAACCTTTGGGGCATGCTTTTTTCGCAAGTATGGGTTTACTGTGGTGTAACAGGTGTCATCCTGTACAGTCAGTATAGTACGGATCACTGCTCGGACACAAGCCTGATTTTATTTTATACGGCTCTTCCTGAACCTTGAGTCGCACTTTAAAATCCTGTTATAAAAACAGGCTTGACAAGTGTTCATGAATGGTCTAATTCTAAATAGGAACGCATTCTTAAATGGTTGAAAGAGAATGAAAACGCAAAGGCATGAAGTCGGGCAGAGTTTGGAAAATCTTAAAGAGGCCTGCAGAAAGGCAGGGGTAAAGTGTACTTATCAGAGGATGGAGATTTACAGGGAGGTGGTTAACAACCCTGTCCACCCTGATGCGGAAACCGTTTTCAGGCAAGTGCGGAGCAGGCTGGCGAACATCTCCCTGGACACGGTTTACCGGACTTTGTGGCTGCTCAGGGATCTTGGCCTTGTCATCACACTGGGGGCACCTTATGAAAGGACCCGTTTTGATGCAAACCTGAGTTTACATCATCATTTTATATGCACAAGGTGCGGCAGAACAATCGATTTTTACAGCAAAGAGCTTGATGAGCTGAAGATTTCCGATCATGTCCGGGGTTTAGGACAGGTACATGTTTCACAGGTCATTTTACACGGCGTTTGTATTGAGTGTGCAGGCGGTGGAAAGGAAACGGAAACTCATCGGAAAAGGTGAAACAAGAGCAGCCGGAATGGCCGGCTGCCGATGTTTTGAGTATTCAACACGATAAAAAAGGAGGTCATACAATGGGTTCAATGGAAAATTTACAGGCGGCGTTTGCAGGGGAAAGTCAGGCAAACCGGAAGTATCTGGCATTTGCGGAAAAAGCTGATAAAGACGGATTCCCCCAGGTTGCAAAGCTTTTC